>VBEK01000170.1 GCA_005889135.1 Chloroflexota bacterium | reverse complement strand
CATCGAGACAGCCAGCCGCAACCTCGTCCTCCTCGCGATCGCCTAACAGGTATCGGGCGCCGGCCGCGCGGTTTCAAACTAGCGTGCTGAACGTGCCCCACCCTTCGGTGATGCTCCGCCTGGTCGCCTTCGCCGTCGCGGCCGGGCTCGCGATGGCGGGGGTGCAGCCGCTGGTCGCGGCCACGATCGGCGAGGTGGGCTTGCGCTGGGCGTTCGGCCTCACCGCCCCGGCGCTGGTGACCGCCGCGCTGGTCTTCGGCGCCGGTCGTGCCCTCAACCATGGCGACGTCCTTCAGCCGCCCTGGTACTCCGCCTGGCTTTTGCTGCCGGGATCGTTCCTGCTCGCCGGCGCCGCGGCCATGTGCATCTTCGGAGCACTGGTCGAGTTCACCCTCATCCCCTGGACGATGTGGGCGCTCCTCCTCAGCGGCAGCCTCTTCTGGACTGCCGCCCTACTGCTGGTCCGCAGCCACTCGCACTAAGCGTCGCGGCGGCGGTCGAGGTCCAGCGCCTGGTTCATGCGGTCCTCGAGCACCCACATGCCCTCACACCAGCGCACCGTCTCGAGGATGTCCCTCAGCTGGTCCGCGAGCGGGCCGTTGTCCTTGTGGGAGCGCGATTCCGCGACCTTGTCGGCGTAGAACCGGTAGTTGTCGCTCATGCGGTCAGGCTATGGGTCGGCGTCCTGATCCAAAAGGCGCGAACTACCTGTTTCGCGCGCCGCGCCCTACCCGAATTTGGTACCTGCCTTGGAGGTCGATGCCCGCACCAGTCGCTCCCGGATCGCCCGCCGCCCGCGCTCGAGGGCAAGCCTCCCCTCGCCGCTCTTGAAGCCGCTGTTCGCCCCTCCCATCAGGCTGTCGAGCTCCCACGCAAGCTGCTCGGGGTCGGCGTCGGCGTCGATGTCCCCCGCCTCCTGCGCCTCCATGACCGCGCGCTTCAGGCTGTACGACCAGTAGGCCTTCTTCGCCAGGACGGAGTCCCGGACCGGACCGGGGCGCCGGCTGTCGTACTCCTCGGCGACAGCCCAGAAGAAGCAGCCGCCGGGAAACACGCCGCGCTCGAGGTAGGACAGCCACGAGTTGCACAGCGCCCACACGCGCCCGACGCCACGAGGCTGGGCAAGCGCCGGGCGGATGACTTCGGCGGTGAAGATCTGCGCCGCCGCCTCGACGGTCGCGAGGTGGAGCTCCTCCTTGGAGCCGAAGTGCGCGAACAGCCCGCTCTTGCTGATGCCGAGGTCGTCGGCGAGGCGCTGAAGGGAGACGGCGTCGAGGCCTTCGGCAGAGCCGACCCTGGCCGCGTGGGCGAGGATCGCCTGCCGGGTCTTCAAGCCCCGAATGCGTCGGCCGTCGGTCGGCTCGGCAGGCTGGGCGGGCTGGGCGGGCTGGGCGATCGCCATGTTTGTGCTTGATATTAGCACGACCGGTCGGTTATTATTCTGGATGAACGACCGGTCGTGCTATTTGTTGTTCAGGAGGCTGGATTCTGAGATGGTCGAGATCGAGGCGGCGAGCAGCGGTGGCCCCGGCCTGGCAAGGCTCGAGCCCAGCGATGAGGAGCTGGTCGAGCGGTTCTTCGGCCGGCTGTCGGCCGACTCCCTGTACCGGCGCTTCTTCACCCCGGTTACCCGCCCGGAGCGGTTCGCCAGCGCGCTCCTTCGCGTCGACGGGATGGAGCGCGCGGCGGTGGCGGCTGTCGAGGGCGGCGAGGTCGTGGGCGTGGCGCAGTACTCGCGCCGGCCCGGAGCGGATGCGGCGGACATGGCGATCGTGGTCGCCGACGGGTGGCAGCGGCAGGGCATCGGCACACGCCTGGTCGCGGCGCTGGCCGACCGCGCCGCCGGCCAGGGAATCGAGGCCTTCGCGGTCGACGTCCAGGGCGACAACCAGGGTGCGCTCCGCCTCCTGCGGCGCGTAGCGCCGGGCCTGCGCCTGGCGTTCAGCGATGGGGTGGGCGAAGGTTCCTTCGCCATCGGCCGATGAAAGCCGAAGAGCGGGTGCAGCTGCTGAGGTCGGTCCCCGAGCTCGTGGGCTTGCGCGACGCGGCAAGGCACTTCGACGAGGTGCGCGTGGCTGCCGGCGAGATGCTGGCCGAAGAAGGTGCGCTGTGCCACCACTACCTGGTCGTGGCCGAGGGCACGCTGCAAACGCAGCGGCGCGGGCAGACCGGCGAGCTGGGTCCTGGCGACAGCATCGGTTTCAGCGCGATGCGCAGCCGGGGCGTGAATCCGGCGGGCGTGGTCGCGCTGACCGAGGCGCGCGTGTTGGTGATGAGCCACGCCCAGTTCCGGGCGGCCGAGCCGCTCCCCCCAAAAAGACGCTTGCACCTCTGGGCCCTCCCCTCCTCCCGCCGGTCCCTCCCCCGCCGGCCAAACCTGCGTCGAGCCTAGGCGCAAAAAAAGCGGGCGCCAACCCAGGCTGTTAAGACCGGGATCGGTGCGGGTCCGTTTCCAATGGCGTCTTTCGACCCGTTTTGATCAAAAGTGGTCTTTCCCGACGGCGCGATAGACCCGTTGTGATCAAAAGAGGTCTAATCGCCGCTTACTCAGCCCCCGCGCGCGTGCAAGTGGCCGCGACTAAAAAGGAAAAAAGGCCGGTCGCGCACCGACGACCGGCCTGATCAGCGACTCGAAACTACGCGAGCTTGATCCGGTTCGCCCGCGGCCCCTTCTGGCTCGGCTCGATCTCGAAGCTCACGCGCTCCCCACCCGCCAGCGAGTCGAAGTTGACGCTCGAGTCCAGCCCGGTGCGATGGAAGAAGTACTCCTTGCCGTCCTCCGCCGCGATGAACCCGAATCCGCGGTCGGAGACGAGCTTCTTGATCGTCCCTGTAGGCATCGACTAACCCCCCTTCTCGAAAGCATGTCGGCGTACGCACGGTCCTTTCGAGAAGCTCCGACCGCGGCGAACATCCCCGACTACCGAGGACAGCCCTACCTTAACATCCGCCTCCCAACTGCTCAAATGGCCAGCAGCGCCACTCCCGCAAGGGTCGCCACCGCCCCCGACAGCTTCACGGCGGCCCGCTCCCGCTCGCGCAGCCTCCACACCCCCCACACCGCCACGGCCACGATCGCAACCTCGCGCACCGGCGCTACCACCGCCAGCGGCGCGAGGCTCAGCGCCCAGAGGACCAGGAAGTAGCCGGCCCAGAAGAAGAACCCGATCACCGTCGACTGGCTCCACGCGGGCGGCGCGACGTCCCGCGGCTGGCGATACAGACCGAGCGCCGAAGCGATCCAGATCGTGATCGGCAGCTCGATCGCCATCAGCGTGAACAGCAGCCACGCGTAGAGCCACGGCGACGCCATCCTCACCCCCACCCGGTCGACCGACGTGTACGCGGCGATGGCGACTCCGGTCAGCAGCGCCGGCAGCGTCGCCCTCCCGCGGGCCTGCGACAGCGTCACCGAGAGGATGCCGGCAAGGAGCAGCCCCACCCCCACGAGCTGCGGCGTCGCCAGCCTCTCGCCAAGAAGCGCCAGGCCGACGACCACGCTCAGCAGCGGCGCCGAGCCGCGCGCGATCGGATAGACCGCCGAGAGCTCCCCGCGGCGATACGCGGTCGAGAGCAGCCAGAGGTAGGTCGTCTCGAGCAGCGAGGAGACCAGGCACAGACCCGCGGACGCGGGCACGAGCGACGGCCTGCCGAAGATCAGCCAGGCCGGACCCAGGCTCAACGTGGCGACGATCGCCGCCATGTAGGACGCGCGGCGAAACGTGGTGATGGGGTCCCCGCTCACCTTGACCAGCACGTTCCAGGTGCCATGGAAGACCGCGGCCACCAGGGCCATCCCGACCGCGAGCGCGATCACCGGCGCGGTCGCGCGAGCAGCCGCCCGAGGAGGCGGAAGACCTCCGGGTTCACGACCAGGCCGTTGTGCGTGCCCCAGACTGGGATCGCGGGGATGTCCGGCCGCAGGCAGGAGCGGAAGTTCACGACGTCGTCGGCCTTGGTGTAGATCGAGGTCGTCGGCACCGCGGGCGGGAGCTTGAGGTCGTAGGTGAAGCGACCTTCGGCGTTGAGGCGCCGGCCGTAGGCCAGCTGGTTGGCGGTGCGGACGACGCCGACGGCGCGATGCGTCAGGGCCGCGAGGTCGGTCCAGTCGGCCAGCGGCGAGCCGAGGGCGATGACCTGCTCGACGTCGTCAGGCCGGCGCTGAGACAGGACCTTGGCCAGCAGGCCTCCCCGGCTGTGCCCGACCAGGCTTACGCGCGTCCCCGACTCGTCCGCCAGCTGCGCCACGCGGCGGCGGAGGCCCGAGAGCATGCGCTCGGAGTGGCGGACGTTGAAGACGATCCCCGACAGCTGGCCCTGGTAGCCGATGCGGCCGAGCCACCCGTGGAGGACCCGAAGCGCCCAGTCGCCGGACAGGAACCCTGGGACCAGGAGCACCGGCCGGCCGTCGCCTCGGGGCACACCGCGACCGCGAAACACCGGGTCCTGGAGCAGGGCCGTCAGCTCGCGGAACGCGAAGGGGTCCCACAACCTCATGAGGAGCGATCGTAGGCTCTCGGCCGCCGGCGAACGCCGCCCCCGAAAGCCACCGAATATTACGACATACAGTTTGCTTAAATATTCTCAGATGCCTCGCTCCTACCGCCTCGGGCGCCGCCAGGCCGCGGTCGATCGCACGGCAACCTCCATCCTCTCCGCGACCCGGGAGCTCGTCGCCGAGACCGGGCGCGGGGTCACCGTCGCCGCCATCGCCCGCCGCGCGGGCGTGACCCGGATTACGGTCTACAACCGCTTCGGATCGCTCGCCGCCTTGCTTGGCGCCCTTGCCCCCGAGCACCGAACCGATGCGGACGGTCTCCGGGAGCACCTGGAGCGCTCGTGCGCGGCCTGGGCGGAGAACCCCGCTCTCTACAGGCAAATTCGCACCGAGCGCACACGTGGCGAGCAGGCACGCCGCCTCGCGGAGCGCCTGGCGGCCACGGACGCCCTTCGCCCAGGCTGCTCGCTGCGCGAGGCGGAGGACGTGATCGCCGTCCTCAGCTCCTTCCCGGTCTTCGATCGCCTACACAAGGACGGCCGCCGCTCGCCCGCCGCGGTGACCGACGTGCTGATGCGGCTGGCCTCGGGAATCCTGGCGTAGGATTCATGACGCGTTGCGGCATAAAGTCGCCGACATCGACGGGCCGGTCCACTACCTCGACTTCGGCGGCTCCGGCTCGACGATGCTCCTCGTCCACGGCCTGGCGGGCAGCGCTCTCAACTGGATGGCGGTGGGGCCGTCGCTGGCCAGGAGTCACCGGGTGCTCGCACTCGACCTCGCGGGCTTCGGGGAGACGCCCCTCTTCGGACGCAGCGCGACGGTCGGCGCCCACGCCTCACTGGTGCACGACTTCATCGCCAGGGTGGCCGCCGAGCCTGTCGTCTTCGCCGGCAACTCCATGGGCGGGCACATCGGCGTGCTCGAGGCGGCCGCCCATCCCGAGTCTGTGCGGTCGCTCGTCCTCGTCGACCCTGCCATCCCGGGCGCGCACGTCAGCCGTCCCGAACCGCTGATGCTCGGCGCGATGGCCGCCCTGTCGGTCCCCGGGCTGGCCGAGACCCTCGTCGACCGCCGCAGCCGCGAGCTCGGCCCTGAGGGCCTCGTCCGCCAGGCGCTGGCGCTCGTATGCGCCGACCCTTCGCGCGTCGACCCCGCCGTGGTCGAGGCGCACGTCCGGCTCACCCGCGAGCGCATGCAGCTCGGGCGTCAGAACACGCGCGCCTTCGTGCAGGCCTCACGCTCCATCGGCCTGCGCATGGCGAACCCGCGCTTCTGGGCACGCGTGGCCGCGGTGACCGCCCCCACCCTCGTCGTCCACGGCAGCCTCGATCGCCTGATCCCGGTCTCGGCGTCGCGCGAGCTCGTCCGTCGCCGCCCCGACTGGCAGCTCGAGGTGCTCGACGGCGTCGGCCACGTGCCGATGATGGAGACGCCCGATCTGTTTCTCGATGCGCTGACGTCGTGGAGCCCGTATAGAATCGCCACCGCCGCCGCAGCGTCATGACACAGCACCGCAACGCAGAGGGACGTGGCCACACTCTCGGAACCACCACATAGCAGCCGCCGCGGCCGGCTGAAGGCTTCGGCCGCGGTGCTCCCACGCCGCCGCCGCCTCGGGCGCTGGGACCCGATCCCGCCGATGTGGCTCGAGGGTCGCTTTTATCTCGAGTTCCTGCGCCTGATCCGCGACCCGGTCTTCCGCGGCGACGACGTCCCGCCCGGCCTGCGCAAGCCGGTGCTGCTGATCCCAGGATTCCTCGCCGGCGACTGGACGCTGCGGACGCAGTACGACTGGATGCGCCGCATCGGCTACCGGCCGTACGTCGCCGGCCTGGCCTTCAACGTCATGTACTCCGAGGTGATGCTCAAGCCGCTGCTCGACACGCTGCTCGAGATCAACCGCAAGACCACGGCGCGCGTCTCGCTGGTCGGCCACAGCCGCGGTGGCGTGCTCGCCAAAGTCCTCTCCCACCGCAAGCCCGACCTGGTGGAGCAGGTGATCGCTCTCGGATCTCCGCTGGGCGATCCGTTCGACGTGCACCCGCTGACCATGGCCGGCGTGCACGCGGCGCATCTCTTCAATGCCTTCCGGTACCGGCACGACGCGTCGGTCGAGATGCGGTTCCTGCGCGACCTCCGGGCCGAACCACGCGTGCCGACGACCTCGATCTACTCGCGCTCGGACGGCGTCGTCAACTGGAAGGCGTGCCTGCGCCCCGACGTCAACGCGATCGAGGTCCACGGCAGCCACGTCGGCCTCGCTCTCAATCCCGAGGTGTACAGGATCCTGGCCCACCTGCTGCCGGCGCCCTGGCACGAGTCGTGACGCCTCAGTAAGATCGGATCTCAGCGGGAGCTCGCCCCGATCGGGCCGGGCTGAGAGGGCATCGTGACGCCGACCGCATGAACCTGAACTGGGTAATGCCAGCGGAGGGAAGCGACATGAGTGAACTCGCAGTCCGGCCGCCCGAAGCCGACGCCTTCGGCAAGGTCGAGACGCACGGAATCGAGCCGATCCCCGGCCCCGAGCGTCACGGCGCGCCGCGTGAGCTCGCCTTCTTGTGGGCGGGCGCGTTCGTCAACTACGCGAGCCTGTTCACCGCCAGCCTGCTGACGACCTACTTCGGGCTGGGCGTCTGGGACGGCCTGGCCGCGACGGTGGCCGGCACGGTCGCCGCGGCGGTCATCCTCGGCCTACTCAGCAACACGGGCCCGCGCACGGGCGAACCGCAGATCGTCTTCACGCGCCGCATCTTCGGCTTGCGCGGCTCCTATCTCGGCGCGGCGCTGACGCTGTTCTTGGCCATCGGATGGTTCGCGGTCGACTGCGTCATCGCCGCGCAGGCGGGGGCGCAGCTCTTCGGCGGCGGCAACGCGGCCATCACGTTCGCGCTGGTGCTCGTGATCGCCGCGATCAGCGTCGCGGTCGCGATCTACGGCCACCAGACGATCAAGGTCCTCGAGACGTACGGCGCGATCATCTTCGCCGCGCTTTCGCTGGCGCTCTTCCTCTTCCTCGCGCCTCAGTTTCACTGGGGCCAGGCCTCGACCGCGGCCGGCTCCGACTACCTCGGCGCGCTCGTGCTCGGCTTCATGACCTGCTTTGCCCTGGTCGCCTCGTGGTACCCGTTCGCGAGCGACTATTCGCGCTACCTCCCTCCCTCCAGCTCGACGCGCGCGGTCACCCTGTGGCCCCTCGCCGGCGTCGTCGTGCCCATGACCCTGCTCGGGCTCTTCGGCCTGCTGCTTCCGACCATCGACTCCAAGCTCGCGGCCGACCAGGGGGTGCTGGCGGTGATCAGCGCCCACGCGCCGGTGTGGGTCACAGTGCCGTTCTTCCTCTTCATCGTCGTCGGCGAGATCTGGGCCAACTATCTCGACGTCTACACGGCGGGCCTGGTCACGCTGGCGATGGGGATCAGGCTCAAGCGATGGCAGACGGCGCTCGCGTGCGGGGTCCTCGGCACCGCGCTGGCCGCGTACGCGGTGCTGGTGAGCGACTTCCACGTCGCCTACGAGGATTTCCTGATCCTCACCTATCTCTGGGCGCCCGCGTGGGCGGCTGTCGTGCTGCTGACGTTCTTCTTCTTCGACTCGCGCGGCCGCCCCGCGCTGGCGGTCGCGGCGTGGCTCGCGGGCACGGCGGCGAGCCTCTTGTTCGTGAACTACGTCAACCTCTTCGGCAACCTGGTCGCGGATGCGACGTTCTTCAACGACGGATTGATCGGCGCCCTGCACGGCGCGGACGTCTCCGGCCTGGTCAGCGTCGCCGTCGCCGCCGCCGTCTACTGGACCGGGCGGAGGATCAGCGCGACGTGAAGATCCCGGTCGCGCTCACCATCGCGGGATCTGACTCGGGCGGCGGCGCGGGCATCCAGGCCGACTTGAAGACTTTCGCCGCACTCGGTGTGCACGGCACCTCCGCGATCACCGCCATCACGGCCCAGAACACCATCGGCGTCATCGGCATCCTCGAGCTGCCGACGTCGCTCATCCGGCAGCAGATCGACGCCGTCGTCGATGACATCGGCGTCCAGGCGGCAAAGACCGGAATGCTCTCGAGCCCGGAGATCATCGAGACGGTCGCGGTCGCGATCGAGCAACACGGGATCGAGCAGCTTGTGGTCGACCCGGTCATGGTGGCGAAGGGCGGTGCCAAGCTCCTGCGCGACGAAGCCATCGCGGCGCTGCGAGGGCGACTCGTGCCGCTTGCCGCGGTGCTCACCCCCAACCTGCCGGAGGCGAGCGTGCTCCTCGGCCGACTCGTCACGACTCTCGACGAGCGCCGCGAAGCCGCGCGCGACCTGGTCGCGATGGGGGCGCGCGCCGTGGTGGTCAAAGGAGGACACGCCGACGGCGACGTCAGTGACGTCTTCTTCGACGGCACGCGCCTCGTCGAGCTCGAGGGCACTCGCATCGCGACGCCGAACACGCACGGCAGCGGGTGCGCGTTCTCGGCCGCGATCACTGCTTTGCTCGCCCGTGGCGCGGATCCGCTCGATGCGGTGCGGGAGGCCAAGGCGTTCATCGCGGGCGCCATCGCCGGAGCGCTGGAGATCGGCCACGGGCACGGCCCCGTGAACCCGGTGTTCGGGCTCAGGATCGGCGGTTAAGCTTTTCGTCCCATGAGCAAGCGCAAGCGCTCTTCGACGCCGGAACCCGACGAGCCTACCGACGACGCATCCGTCAAGGACGACATGGTCCACGTGACGTCCGACATGCTGTCGGGCAGCCCCGACATCTTCGCCGGCAAGAAGGGGGACCGCGCGACAGAACCCGAGCCCGAACCCGATCAGGCACCGTTGGAGCCGACCGAGGCGCGCACGACGCTGGCCGCTGCGGAGACGACTGAGAGCGAGTCGTCGACCCCGGCCGAGGACATCTCGCCCACTCAGGTGGCCGCCGAGCCCGTCGCTGCTGCGCCCCCTTATGCGAGCGCCGAGGCGCAGCCGGCGCGCCAGCACCGCGGCGGATCGACGACCGCGATCGGCATCGTGCTCGTGGTCATAGGCATCTTCGCCCTCGCCGTGGCGCTGACGGGCATCGACCTCAGGGACAGCGGCTGGCCCCTCTTCATCATCATCCCGGGGCTGACGCTGATGATCGCGGGGTTCGTCAGCCTGGGCTCGGTGGCGACCGTCCCCGGCGGGGTGGTGACCATGCTGGGCGTGGTTCTCGCCTACGCCAACAGCACCGGAGACTGGCCGATGTGGGCCTACGGCTGGTCGCTGGTGATTCCCTTCGGCCTCGGCCTCGGCGTCTACCTCCAGGCGCTGCGCGATCGCGACCAGGGCGCGCTGCGCACCGGGCGGACGCTGCTGTTCGTCGGCATCATGATCTTCCTGATCGGCTTCGTTCTCTTCGAGTCGATCCTCGGCATCAGCGGCCGGGACGCGTTCGGGCCGTTGGGCAAAGCCGCGCTGCCGCTGCTTCTGATCCTGGTCGGCGTGATCCTGCTCGTGCGCAGCATGCAGAGGAGCAGGCAGGCCTAGCGCGCTCCCAGGCGCGCCTCCAGCAGGTCGCGCGCGACCTGGTAGTCGACGTGCGTGCGGTAGGGCTTGAAACCCATCGTGCGGTTGATCTTGAGCATTGGCGCGTTGGTGCCGGCGTTACCGGTCACGATCCACTCGGCGTCGGGGTACAGGTCGCGGACGTGCAGCACCATCGCCGCCTTTATCCACTTGCCCAGCCCGCGTCCGCGCGCGTCCGGACGGACGCCGGTGAACTGCTGCTCGATCAAAGTTCGCCGGTAAGCCGCCCATGTGATGTCGGTCATGCCGGAGATGGATCCGTCGGGCTCCCACGTGATCACGTTGTGCAGCACCTCACCCGTGGCCGCGGCGCGCTCGAGATAGTCGCGCATCCGCTCGGGAGTGACGATGATCTGGCCGATGTCGAGGTCCTCGAACGGCATGGTGTTGAGGAGGATGGTGCGCTGCTCGGCGAACTTCTCCCACAAAGATTCGGGCAACGCACCGTCGTAGATCTCGAGGCGCGTCTCGGGCGACCGCTTGTGACCGTCCTCGACCCAGCGCCGCATCATCTCCCAGTCCACCTCAGCGAGCTTGAGCCGGCTCTCCACCTCCCTGAGCTTGGCCGTGGCGCCGAGCCAGCTCACAAAGGCGTGGGCCGCGTCGTGCGTGGCCGTCAGGCCGAGAACCGTGGCGCCGAGCTCGTCCATCGCTCGCGCCGCCGCGCCCACCAGCCTGGCGCCGATGCGCTTGCGCCGGTCCTCGGGGCGCACGTAGACGTCCCCCCAGAAGAGATGTTTGTTGGTTTCGTACTCTGCGTTTCGCGGCGTCGGGTGCTCACCTGACAGCCAGCCGAGCATCACGCCGTCGCGCGAGACCTCGAAGTAGTAGTTGCGGTCAAACGGATTGTCCTGCTTCATGCGCGTCTCGGTAACGTCGTCCGGCTCGACCGGGTCGTCGGGAAACATCTCGCTGAGGCGCATGCGACGCAGGACGTGATAGCGCGACCAGAAATCGCGGTCTGCGCGGGCGGGATCGACGGGAACAGGCGTGAGCTCACCGACCATGGGGAGTCCCGATAATCTCACAGGCCATGGAATCGACTCGGCCGTTCAAGGTCGGCGTCACGATCCATCCGCAGCAGTGCACGCTCCAGGAGCTGCGCGACGCGTGGCGCCGCGCCGACGAGCTCGGCGTCGACAGCATCTGGTTCTGGGACCACTTCTTTCCCCTCTACGGCAATCCCAACGGCAACCACTTCGAGTGCTGGTCCTTGCTCGCCGCGGCGGCGGTCGACACCAGGGCGCCGCAGATCGGACCGATGGTGACGTGCATCGGTTACCGCAACCCCGACCTGCTCGCGTCCATCGCCGCGACGGTCGACCAGTTGTCGGGCGGACGCCTGGTGCTCGGGCTTGGTGCGGGCTGGTTTCAGCGCGACTACGACGAGTACGGCTACGTGTTCGGCGAGGCGCGCGACCGCGTGCGCACGCTGCGCGAGGCGCTGCCGCGGATCAAGAGCCGCATCGGGCGGCTGCGACCTGGGCCGGCCGGGCCGATGCCGATACTGATCGCGGGCGGCGGAGAGAAGGTGATGCTGCGCCTGGTCGCGGAGCACGCGCAGATGTGGAACACGCTTGGCTCGGTGGACCAGTTCATCCGCAAGTCCGCCGTCGTGGACGAGTGGTGCGCCCGCCTGGGACGCGACGCGCGCGAGATCGAACGCACCGCCAACGTGGGCAACCTGAGCGCGGCCGAGATCGAGGAGTGGCGCAAGGCCGGGCTGCAGCACTTCGTGTTCCGGATTGCCCACCCCTTCAACACCAGGGACCTGGAGCGGGTGCTCAAGATCAGAGACTCCTGAGAATTTCCCTAGAGCCCCTCAGCCGACCCCCTGGATTGCGACAACGACTACGGGGGTTATTTGTAGGTGAGCCACTAACAATAAGTGGGCCGCGGGCATAGCATTCTGTGCACCACACCCTCTTCGCGGCGCGAGCCTCCTGCCTGCTGGTAGGAGGCTCGTCTTATGTCGCGGGGGAGGCAGGCCTCCCCCGCGGGCCCCCTCCTTCCACCGTCCACGATTGGGTGGCGTCTGGTGGTAGACGCCTGGAGACGGCCGGAATGAATCCGGCCTAAAGCTCCACTTCGTCTTGTTTCATGAGGAAGGCAGGCCTCCCCGCGGGCCCTCTCCTTCCACCGTCCACGATTGGGTGGCGTCTTGTGGTAGACGCCTGGAGACGGCCGGAATGAATCCGGCCTAGAGCTCCACCTCGTCTTGTTTCGCGGGGAGGCCTGGCCCGTGATAGTCGCGACTATCGGTGCTTTGCGAATCGCCACCCCTG
>VBEK01000065.1 GCA_005889135.1 Chloroflexota bacterium | reverse complement strand
GTCGGTGGCGCCGGTGCTCGCCGGCACTGCGGTCGCCATCCACGAGGGCGGCGCGCGGTGGGGGGCGGGGATCGCGGCCCTGATCGTCGCGCTGGCGATGCAGCTCGGCGTCAACTTCGCCAACGACTACTCCGATCACGTCCGCGGCGCTGACGCCGCGCGCGTGGGACCAGTGCGCGCGGCCTCGTCAGGGATCGTGTCGCCGCGGCAGGTGAGGTGGGCGGCGATCGCGGCGTTCTCTGTGGCGGCGATCGCCGGCGTGGCGCTCAGCCTCGCCGTGGACTGGCGCCTTCTCCTCGTCGGCGCCGCCTGCCTGCTCGCGGGCTGGCTCTACACCGGCGGCCCGCGCCCATACGGCTACCTCGGGCTGGGTGAGGTCTTCGTCTTCGTCTTCTTCGGCCTGGTCGCCACGGTCGGCACCGCGTATGTCGAGACCGGCCGGGTCACGACGCTCGCGTTGCTGATGGGCTGCGGGGTGGGGTTCATGGCCACCGCGATCCTGGTCCTCAACAACCTGCGCGACATCGAGACCGACGCCGCCGCGGGAAAGCGCACCCTGGCGACGCGGATCGGCCGGCGACCGACGCGGGTGCTCCTGCTCGCGCTGGTGTGCGCGGCGTTCGCGGTCCCCATCGTCATCTTCACGACCCGGCTCGCGGGCGTGACTGTGATGGCGATGCACTTCGGCATCCCCATCGCGTCCGCGCCGGTGCGCACGGCCTTCGCCTCCACCGCGGCGCCGCAGCTGGTGGCCGCGCTCAAGCGCATGGCCGCGGCCGAGCTCGCCTACGCGCTCCTGTTCACGCTGGGGATACTGCTGTGAGGATCACCGCCCGCCGTCCGGTCGACGTGGCGCGCAAGGTCGAGGAGCTCGTGCGGACCGGGCATCACGCGTTCGCGCTGGCCCGAGTCGACCACGGCGGGATGCTCGACCAGGAGCGGTTGGGCGCGGCGCGCTACGCCGCGGGGCTTCACTCGAAGGTCGAGCTCGAAGCCGAGGCGCCGACCGCCCTCGCCATCGCGAGGTGAGCGGCGAGCACCCGCGCGAAGGCGTCAGGCCTCTCCTGGTGGACGGCGTGACCGGCGCGAGGCACGACCTCGTACCGGCTGTTCGGCGCCGTGGCGGCCAGCCTTCGCGCGGAGGCGACATAGCCGTGGTCGAGCTGCCCGGCCACGAAAGTGCAGGGCACTGGGACCTGCGCCAGCTCATCCCACACCGGCTCCATGGCCCCGGCGCCCATGCCCCGCAGCGAGCAGGCGAGCCCCGCGACGTGGTTGCGGAGCCGCTCCGCGCGGACCTCGGCCACGTAGCTCGGACCGCGCCGCTCCAACCCCGCAAACAAGGGCAGCGAGCCCCAGTATTTGACGAACGCATCGATGCCCTCCTTCTCGATGCGGTTCGCGAGCGCGTCGTCGCCGCGTCGCCGACCCTCGCGCGCGCCCTCGTCCAGGCCGGCGTGAGCGCCGATGGTGACGAGGGACAGCAGCCGATCCGGCCTCTTTGCGGCCACGTGGAGCGCGAGCCGGCCGCCCATCGAGTAGCCCACGACATGCGATCGCTCCACCCCGAGCTCGTCCCAGAGGGCGACGAGGTCTCGGGTGCAGGCCTCCATCGAGCACGACGCGTCGTGGCGGATCTGGGTCTCGCCGTGGCCGCGCAGGTCGGGGACGATCCAGCGCCACCCCGGCGGCATCTTGGCGATGAGCTCGCGCCAGCTGCGGCCGCTCTGCGTGAAGCCGTGGAGGAGCGTCACGGGGACGCCGTCGCCGGCGACAAAGTAGCTCAGCTTCACGTCCTCACGCTCCAGAATCACCGCGACTCCATCCTATGAGCGACGTAACCCAATCCTTCGCGGCGACCTTCGTCGACGAGCTCGCGGCCCAGGGCGTGGAGTTCGCGTGCGTGTCTCCGGGCTCGCGGTCCGCACCCATCGCCATGGCGCTGCAACGTCATCCGCGCATCAAGGTCCTCGTCCATATCGACGAGCGCTGCGGCTCTTTCTTTGCCGTCGGTCTCGGCAAGGCCACGGGCAAGCCCGCAGTCGTGCTCTCGACGTCCGGCACGGCCGCGGCCGAGTTCCACGCCGCGGTCGTCGAGGCCTCTTACTCGCGCACCCCCCTGATCGTCATCACCGCCGACCGCCCGCCCGAGCTGCAGGCAGTGGGCGCGAACCAGGCGGTCGACCAACAGCGCCTCTACGGCACCGCGCCCCGGTGGTTCTTCGACCCGGGCGTGCCGGTCGAGATCCCCAACGCGGCGCGTGTGTGGCGGCGGCTCGCGGCGCGGGCGGTCGCGGAGGCGGCCGGCGGTCCTGTGCACCTGAACCTTCCCTTCCGCGAGCCCCTGGTCGGTCCGCCCGGCGAGATACCGGCGGCGGTGGGTGCGCCCAGCCAGTCGGTGACCGACGGCCGGCTCCTTCCCAACCAGGCGCAGGTCGCCTCCCTCGCGTCGGCGCTGCAGCGGGCCCAGAGGCCGCTGATCGTGGCCGGGGAGCTGCGCGAAGGAGAACGTCTGGCGCCGGCGCTCAAGCGCCTCGGCCTGCCGGTCCTCGCCGAGCCCACGTCGCAGCTGCGGCGGGCGGAGACGGGCGCCGCGGTCGAGTGCTACGAGGCCTTGCTGCGGGCGGGCTGGTCGCTGCAGCACGGGCCGGACCTGGTGCTCAGGCTGGGCGCGACGCCCACCTCGCGTGTGCTGAACCGCTGGCTGGCCGCCGCCGCGGCGCCGACGTTCCTGGTCGACCCCGACCAGGTCTGGCGCGACCAGGACCAGGTCGCCACCAACGTGCTGGCCTGCGAGCCTCAACCGCTGCTCGAGGCGCTGCCCACGATCGACCGCTCCGCGTGGCGCGAGCAGTGGGTGAGCGCGGGCAAGCGCGCCGCCGCGGCGATCGCGGCCACCCTCGTCTCCACGCCCCTGCACGAGGGCCACGTGGTGCGAGCGCTAGCCGGCCGCGTGCCCGACCCGGGCAACGTCTTCATCGGGTCCAGCATGCCGATCCGGGCCGCCGACAGCTTCTGGCCCTACGCGCGACCGGCGCAGCGGTTTTTCGCCAATCGTGGCGCGAGCGGGATCGACGGCCTCGTCTCCAGCGGCCTGGGCGTCGCCACCGCGCGCAACCCGGTGCCGACGATGCTGCTGCTCGGTGACCTTTCCCTGTACCACGACATGAACGGGCTGTGGGCGCTGCAGCGCCACGGCATCCGCGCCACGCTCGTGGTCTGCGACAACAACGGGGGCGGCGTCTTCAACTTCCTGCCCCAGGCCGAGCACCAGGACGTGTTCGAGGAGATCTTCGCCACACCTCTGGGGTTGGACCTCTCGCAGGTCGCACGCCTCTACGGGCTCGTGTACAGCCCAGTGTCAGATCGATCCGGCCT
>VBEK01000064.1 GCA_005889135.1 Chloroflexota bacterium | reverse complement strand
TCGCCATCCGGCTGGGACCGCAGCGCGGGGGCCTGCTCAACGCCACCATGGGCAACCTCACGGAGCTGATCGTCGGCGTCTTCCTGGTCGCCGCCGGCGACGTGGCGATCCTGAAGGCGACGCTGATCGGCTCCATCGTTGGCAACCTGCTGCTGGTCCTCGGTCTCTCGTTCGCGGTCGGGGGTGTCAGGCACCGCAGCATGCAGTTCAACCCGCGGTCGGCGAGCGTGCATTCGTCCTCCTTGTTCCTCGCCGTGGCGGGCCTGGTCGTGCCGGCGATGCTAGTGCTCGGCACGTCCGTCTCCGCCCGCGACCGGGAGGTGGTCAGCGCGTTTGTCGCCGTCGTCCTCATCTCCCTGTACCTGGCGGCGCTCGCCTTTACGAACATCACGCACGCGCACCTCTTTCGCGTGCCCGAGCGGGGGGAGGCCGCGACCTGGCCGACGTGGCTGGCTCTTGCCGTGCTGACGGCGTCCGCCTTCGCGGTCGGCATCGAGTCCGACCTGCTGGTCGGATCGCTTTACACCGCCATCGAAGCTCTGCACATCCCGACCGTGTTCGTGGGCCTGATCGTGATCCCGGTCATCGGCAACGCGGCAGAGCACGCCTCCGCGATCTTCTTTGCCCTCAAGAACAAGGCGGATGTCACCGTCGAGATCGCCGTCGGGTCGTCGACGCAGGTGGCGATGTTCGTGGCGCCGCTGCTCGTGTTCGTCAGCCTGTTCATCGGCCAACCCATCGACTTCGTATTCGCGCCGTTCGAGATCGGAATCGTCGCCCTGGCGACCCTGATCGTGACGGTGACCTCTTTCGACGGGGAGGCGAACTGGCTCGAGGGGGCCCAGCTCCTGGGCGCCTACCTCGTGATCGCGGTGACCGCCTACTTCATCCATATCTAGACTCCACGCCGCAGTGCCAGACGTGAGGGACAGCTTTCGCAACGTCGCCGCCAACTACACGCGCTCGACCTTCCACGCGTCGTCGGTCCGCTTGCAGGAGGTCGTCGACCTCGCGCGCCCGAGCCCCGGAGACCTGGTGCTCGATGTCGCCACGGGCACAGGCAACACGGCGTTCGCCCTGGCGCCGCACGTGCATCGCGTCATCGGCCTGGACGTGACGCGCGAGATGCTCGACCAGGCCCGCCGCATCGCGTCCGAGCGCGGGATCGCGAACGCCGACTGGGTGATCGGCGATGCGACGCGCCTGCCTTTCCAGGACGAGACGTTCGACGTGTACACCGTCCGCGCCGCGCCGCACCATTTCGCCGACGTCGACGCGTTCGCGGCCGAGGCGTTCCGCGTCCTCAAGCACGACCACGACGCCGCGTTCATCGACTGCGCCCCACCACTGCCCGCCCGCGACGTCCTGCACGAGGTCGAGATGCGTCGCGACCCGTCGCACGTGCTCTCGCTGACGGTCGACGAGTGGGTGGCGACGCTGGAGCGTGCCGGCTTCCAGGTGGAGATGGCAGAGCCACGCGAGCTCGACTGGGACTACGAGGAGTGGATGGGCAACATGGGGGTCGCGCCCGGGCTGGCGGCCGAGCTCGCGACGATCATCGAGTCGGCGAGCGGCGAGGCCGGCGCCCAGCTGCACCCCGAGCGTCGCGACGGCCGGCTGTTCCACGCCTACTGGCACGCGCTGATCCGCGCCCACAAGCCATGAAGGCACGCTGCGCGCGCCCGGCGCGATGAAGCCCTTCGCCGAAGGCGAGGTCATCCTCCTCGTCGACAAGGTGGGACGCAGGCACCGGGTCAGGCTGCGCGCCGGCGAGCGTCACTCGATCCACTCGGGGCTTGTCCACCACGACGACCTGATCGGCCGTCCGGAGGGCGTGGTGATCTCGACCCAGATGGGGGCGCGACTGCTCGCCGTGCGACCGACGTTCGCCGAGCAGGTCACCGGCCGGCGCCGCCAGGCCCAGCCGATCTACCCCAAGGACCTCGGAGCGATCCTGGTCACCGCGGACGTGCACCCGGGGGCGCAGGTGATCGAGGCCGGGACCGGCACCGGCGCCCTGACCCTCGCCGCCCTCCGCGCCGTCGGGCCGCAGGGGGCGGTGGTCAGCTACGAGTCCCGGGAGGAGTTTCTGGAGGCGGCCAGGCGAGGGATCGTGGAGAGCCTTGGTGCCCTGCCGGCCAACCTGACGCTGAAGTTGGGCGACGTCTACGAGGGCGTGGACGAGCGAGACATGGACAGGGTGCTGCTCGACCTGCCGGAGCCATGGCAGGCTGCGCCGGCGGCGAAGTCGGCCCTGCGTCCGGGCGGGATCGTTTTCGCCCACTGCCCCAACGTCAGCCAGGTGCAGCGGTTCTTCGACTGCCTGCGCGAGCTGCGCGGCTTCGGGATGCTCGAGGCCTTCGAGGTCCTGCAGCGGGGATGGACCGTACGGGGCCGGAGCATGCGGCCGTCCCACCGGATGGTCGCCCACACCGGCTTCCTCTGCTTCGCCCGCCGGCTGGCGGAGGACGAGCTGTTCGAGCCCGAGGGGGAGGGATTCCGGTAACCAAGGGGCGCCGGCCGGCGTTTCACCTGACATGGGGCGCCGCGTCCCGCAAGTGGTCCTTCTCCTCGTCTCAGGAATCGTCACCGTCGCGATCTTCGCCTGCGCCCCCATCGCCCTCGCCGCCGGCCTCAACGCCCTCGGGAACGGCTCCGAGCACTCGTGCGGAGGGCCCTGAGCTTCAGTGGAAGACCCTCGATAGTCGCGACTATCCGAGGCTTTGCGCCCGCAATTTGGGTGTTAGTCGCGACTATCCGAGGCTTTGGGCGCGCAACATGGGTGTTAGTCGCGACTATCCGCGGCGGCCCGGAAAGCTGGCCCCGCCCAGGCGCTGGCGGACGACTTGGGGCGCTCGTGCGGAGCCCCTGACAGCCCGATAGCATTGCCGGTGACATGAGCGGGGGCCGCGTGCCGATCCAGGTCAGCGTCACGGGCGCGGCCGGCCAGATCGGCTACTCGCTGCTCTTCCGCATCGCCCGCGGCGACATGTTCGGCCCGGACCAGCCGGTCGTCCTGCGCCTGCTCGAGATCGAGCCGGCCATGAAAGCCCTCGAGGGCGTGGCCATGGAGCTCGACGACTGCGCCTTTCCGCTGCTCGCCGGTATGCAGCTCACGAGCAAGG
>VBEK01000098.1 GCA_005889135.1 Chloroflexota bacterium | reverse complement strand
CACGAGCTCGCGAGATCTCGCGTGCACCGTCACCAGCGGGTCGCCCCTGCGCACGCGCGAGCCCACGGGCGCTTCGATGACGAAGCCGGCAGCGGGGTCGATGTGGTCTTCCTTGCGGATCCGCCCCGCGCCGAGCTCGATCCCTGAGAGCCCGATCTCGAGCGCGTCGATCCCCTCGACGTGGCCGTCGGATTCGGCCGCGATCGCCACCTGGACCGGCGCGACGGGCAATCCCTCCTCGAGGCGACCGCCCTGGGCGGTGAGCATGCGCTCGAACCTCTCCCGGCCCGCGCCCGAGCGCAGCACCTTCTCGACGTCGGCGGCGACACCCGCCACCGCGCACATCTCGCGCGTCACCCGCACGCAGACATCGAGCAGCTCCTCGTCGCCCGCCCCGCCGAGCGCGTCGAGGGCCTCCTGCACCTCGAGGGCGTTGCCGACCGAGCGGCCGAGCGGATTGTCCATCGCGGTCACCAGCGCCACGGTGCGGCGCCTCGCCCCCTCGCCCAGGACCACCATCTCGCGGGCGAGCTCCTCGGCCGCGGCCACGTCAGGCATGAAGGCGCCGCGCCCGAACTTGACGTCGAGCACGATGGCGTCCGCGCCGGCCGCGATCTTCTTCGACATCACGCTCGAGGCGATCAGCGGCACCGAAGGCACGGTCGCGGTCACGTCGCGCAGCGCGTACAGGAGCTTGTCCGCCGGCACCATGCGCGGTGACTGCGCCGCCACCGCGATGCCGATCTCGCGCACCTGCTTGATGAAGCGCTCAGGCTCGAGCTCGACGACCACACCCGGCACAGACTCCAGCTTGTCGAGCGTGCCCCCGGTGTGGGCGAGAGCGCGGCCGCTCAGCTTGGGCACGACGACGCCGCACGCGGCGGCCAGCGGCCCCGCCACGAGCGTCACCTTGTCGCCGACGCCTCCGGTCGAGTGCTTGTCGACCTTGACGCCGGGGATCGAGGTCAGGTCGAGGACCTCGCCGCTCGCGACCATCGCCTCGGTCAGGGCCAGCGTCTCCGCCGCCGTCATGCCCCGGATGCAGACGGCCATCAGCCAGGCGGCCATCTGGTAGTCCGGGATGTCGGCGCCGACATAGCCGGCGAGCAGGAAGCGGATCTCCTCGGGCGAGTGCTCGCGCCCGTCCCGCTTCCGGCCGATGACCTCAAGCGCGTTCACGGCCCTAATTTTCGTCACAGAAGCGGGGTGTACAATCTCGCCCGACCGAGGGATCCGCGCCCGGAGCTATCCGGGCTCTTTGAGTTGTAAGGGAGCAACGAGGATGGGTCATAAGCGCCTTAGGTTCCTGGGTGTGGTTGCCGCGGCGATGGTCTTCACGCTTGCCTGCGGCGGGACCACCGGCGGCGGGACGCCCACCAAGACCTACAAGATCGGGCTCGTCACCGACATCGGCGGTCTCAACGACAAGAGCTTCAACCACCTGGCCGACGTAGGGCTGGAGAAGGCCAAGACCGACTTCAAGATCCAGGCCGACGTCAAGGAGTCCAAGAGCGGCGACGACTACGTCCCCAACCTGACCGACTTCGCCACCAAGAACTACGACCTCGTGATCGGCGTCGGCTTCCTGATGCAGGAGGCCGTCGGCACCGTCTCGGGCCAGTTCCCGAACATCCACTTCGCCATCATCGACGGCGCCGGCACCGACTCCAAGGGCACCGACCTGAAGCACTCGAACGTGCAGTCTCTCTTCTTCAAGGAGCAGGACGCGGGCGCCATGGTCGGCGTCATCGCCGGCTGGCTCGAGAAGAACGGCAAGGCCAAGAAGAACAAGCACGTGGTCGGCGCGGTGGGCGGCATCAGCATCCCGCCGGTCAACCACTACATCGCCGGCTACAAGTGGGCGGCGAAGATGGAAGACCCGTCGATCCAGGTGCTGGTCGGGTACTCCAACAACTTCACCGACCCGGCCAAGTGCGCGGGCGTCGCGACGAGCCAGATCAACCAGGGCGCTGACGTCCTGTTCCAGGTAGCGGGCGGATGCGGGCTCGGAGTCCTGCAGTCGGCCGGCAAGGCGGGCGTCTACAGCATCGGCGTCGACGCCGACCAGAAGGACGCCGACCCGTCAGTCATCGCCAGCGCGTTGAAGAAGGTCGACGTGGCCACCTACACCGCGATCAAGAACGTCGTCAACAACCAGTTCCAGGCCGGTGCGCTGACCTTCGAGATCAAGAACGGCGGCGCCGGTTACTCGGTCGACAACCTCGACCTGCCCGCGGAGCTCAAAGCTGAGCTGGATAAGATCGAAGGCCAGATCAAGTCCGGCGCTCTGACGCCACCCGCGGACATCCCCGCATAGCGACAGTCTCGGGGACGGGCGCCCAGCGCGCTCGTCCCCGACCACCCGGCATGCCGGCTTCAGTCCGGCGTCTCACCGCCGGGCTCGGCATGCCTGTGGGGTCTGTGCTGTTCGCGTTTGTCATCGGGGCGCTGATCTGTGTCGTGACCGGCGCCAACCCCATCGCCGCCTACGCCGGCCTGGTCTGCGGCGGCCTGGGCATCGGGTGCACGCAGGGTGAGAACCCGGCCCTGCAGATCTCGAACACCATCGTGTTCTTCATCCCCCTGGTCACTACCGGCGTGGCCGTGGCCCTGCCCTTCCGCGCCGGCCTGTTCAACATCGGCGCCGAGGGCCAGCTGCTGGCCGGTTCGGTCGCGTGCTGCGCCATCGGCATCAAGTTCGCCGACCTGCCCGCGCCGATCCTGCTCCCGATGGTGCTCGTCGGCGGCATGGCGGCCGGGGCGATCTGGGCGGGGATCGCGGGGGTGCTCAAGGCCACGGTCGGTGCCCACGAGGTGGTGACGACGATCATGCTCAACTACGTCGCCCAGTGGCTGGTCCGCTTCCTGATCGTCGGCGGCCCGCTGGAGCTGGCGCCGGGGACTTCGAAGTCGCACCCGATCGGCGCGGGCGCGCAGCTGCCCACTCTTCTTCCCGCCGACAACTCCGTGATCATCTTCGGCCTGCCGGCGAGCGTGTTCCGGGTGCACAGCGGGCTCTTCATCGCCCTGGTGGCGGCCGCGGTCTTCGCCTTCCTCTTGTGGCGGACCGCGTTCGGCTATGAGATCCGCGCCGTGGGCCAGAGCCAGAAGGCGGCGCGGTACGCCGGCGTCAGCGTGCGCCGGACGATCGTCCTCACCATGCTGATCGCCGGCGCCTTCTCGGGCCTGGCCGGCGCGGTGCAGATCGCAGGCGTCGACCACAACCTGACCGACAAGTTCTTCAACGACACCACCGGCTTCGACGCCATCGCGGTCGCGCTGCTCGGTCTCGGCAGCGCGGTCGGCATCGTGCTGGCGGCGCTGCTCTTCGGGGCTCTCCACACCGGCGGCGCGATCATGCAGAGCGACGCCGGCATATCCAGCAACCTCGTGCTGGTGCTGCAGGCGCTGATCCTGTTCAGCATCGCGGCCAATTTCGTGGGCGCGATCCGGCGTGGGCTGCCGTTCGGGCGCAGGGCGTCCCCGGAGCTGCCCACCGAGCTTCCGCCCGCCGCGGGACTGATGACCGAGGCGGCCGTTCCTCCCCCGGGGAAGACGTGAGCGGCGTCGGCGACATCGTCCACCTGCTGTTCACCGCCAACCTCTGGCAGGCGACTCTCGCGGCCGCCGTGCTGCTGCTTCTGCCAGCGCTCGGGGGCGTGATCTCCGAGCGCAGCGGCGTCGTGAACATCGCCATGGAAGGCATGATGCTGACCGGAGCGTTCTTCGCCGTCGTCGCCGACCTCGCCTGGCACAACCCCTGGCTCGCGACGCTGGTCGCGATCGTCGCCGGCGGCCTGATGGCCACTATCCACGCAGTCGTGTCGATCCAGTTCCGCGCCGACCAGATCGTGAGCGGGATCGCGATCAACATCTTCGCCGCCGGCCTGACCGTGTTCCTGGTCAACCGCATCTACGGACTGCAGGACGTCGGCCACGTCGGCCCGAACGAGCTCCTGCCCTACGTCGACATCCCCGCCCTCGACCAAATCCCCTTCTTCGGCCAGGTCGTGTTCGACCAGAACATCGTCGTCTACATCGCGCTGATCCTGCTCGTGGCCACCCACATCGTCCTCTTCCGCACCCGCCTCGGCCTGCGCATCCGGGCCGTCGGCGAGCACCCCCAGGCCGCGGACACCGCCGGCCTGAACGTGTACGTGATCCGCTACTCAGCGGTGATCACGAGCGGCCTGCTGTCCGGCCTGTCAGGAGCGTTCCTCGCCATCGGGATCTCGAACACGTTTGTGCCCAACATGACCGACGGCCGGGGTTACATCGCGCTGGCGGCGATGATCTTCGGCAAGTGGACGCCGTTCGGGGCGTTCATCGCCTGCCTCATCTTCGGCCTCGGGCAGGCGATCTACGACAACAACTCGATCATCCACGTATCGCCATACCTGCTGAGCATGCTGCCCTACCTGCTCACGCTGATCGTGCTTGCGGGACTCGTCGGCCGGGCCACGCCACCCGCCGCAGACGGACTGCCTTACGTGCCGGGCTCGGAATGACCGACGCCGAACGGCTCGCCGTCGACATGCGCGGCATCGTCAAGCAGTTCCCCGGCGTGCTGGCCAACAACCACGTCGACTTCAGCGTGCGCACGGGCGAGATCCACGCGCTGGTCGGCGAGAACGGCGCAGGTAAGTCGACGCTGATGAACGTCCTCTACGGCCTCATCCATCCCGACGCGGGCGAGATCCTGATCCACGGCAAGCCGACGCACCTGACGGGGCCGCGCGACGCGATCGCTCTCGGCATCGGCATGGTGCACCAGCACTTCATGCTGATCCCGGTTTTCTCGGTCGGGGAGAACATCATGCTCGGGCGCGAGCCGGTCGACGGGATGCGCCTGTACAACCGGGCGAGGGCGCGGAAGCTGATCAACGACCTCACCAAGAAGTACGGCCTCGCCCTCGACCCCGACACGCGCATGGCCGACCTCCCGGTCGGGCTGCAGCAGCGCGCGGAGATCGTGAAGGTGCTCTACCGCGGCGCCGAGATCCTGATCCTCGACGAGCCCACCGGCGTGCTCACGCCTCAGGAGACCAAGGAGCTGTTCGTCGTCCTGCGCGACCTGGTCAAGGGCGGCAAGACGATCATCTTCATCAGCCACAAGCTGAAAGAGGTGCTCGAGATCTCCGACCGGATCACAGTCATGCGCCGGGGCAAGGTCGTCGGCCACCTGACCACCAGGGAAACGAGCGAGGAGGAGATCGCGACCATGATGGTCGGGCGCGAGGTCCTGCTGCGCGTGGACAAGAAGCCGGCCAGGCCGGGCGCCGTGGTGATGCGCGTCGAGAACGTGACCGCCAGCTCCGACCGCGGCGTGCCCGCGCTGAAGGGGGTCTCGTTCGAGCTGCGCCAGGGCGAGATCCTGGGCATCGCCGGCGTCGAGGGCAACGGCCAGAGCGAGTTGATGGAGGTGCTGGCCGGCACCCGCAAGACGACTGGCGGCCACGTCCTGCTCGGCGACCGAGACATTACGACCTACGACGCGCGCACGGAGCGCGACGCCGGAGTGGCCTTCATCCCGGAGGACCGGCGCGGCACGGGGCTGGTCCTGTCGTTCTCCATCGCCGAGAACTCGATCCTCGGCCGCGAGCGCTCGTCGAGGTTCTCCTGGAACCAGCTCCTGCTGAAGCTCGTCGCCATCCGGGAGTGGGCCCGGCGGCTGGTGAAGGAGTTCGACGTCCGCACGCCGAGCATCGACGTGGCCGCGCGCAACCTCTCCGGCGGCAACCAGCAGAAGGTGATCGTCGCCCGGGAGATGGGCAGCAAGCCCAAGGTGCTGCTGGCGGCCCAGCCGACTCGCGGCGTGGACATCGGCGCCATCGAGTTCATCCACCGGCGCATCGTCCAGGAGCGCGACGAGGGCACCGCCGTGCTGCTCGTCTCCGCCGAGCTCGACGAGGTGCGCTCGCTGTCGGACCGGATCGCGGTCATGTACGAGGGCAGGATCGTGAGCATCGAGAGCCCGGACACGCCCGAGGAGCGGCTCGGACTGCTGATGACCGGCGGCGGCAAAGCGCGAGAGGGGGCGGCCTAGCCCTAGAGGTCCTTCAACACCTCCGGGAGCTCGGCGATGGACGTGATCCGCCGCCAACCCTGGCGCGGTAGCTCGTCCTCCGGCACGTGCTCGTGCTCCCAGGTAACAACGTAGGGGATGTGCACCGCGCGCCCGCCTAGCTGGACCACGGGCACGATGTCGGAGCGCAGCGAGTTGCCCACCATCACGAACTCCTCGGGCTTGATCGCGCGCCGGCTGAAGACTCCGCGATAGGTTTCCTCGTTCTTCTCGCTCAGGATCTCGACGCCCAGGAAGAGGTCGCCCAGGCCAGAGCGCGCGAGCTTGCTCTCCTGGTCGAAGAGATCGCCCTTGGTGATCAGGTAGAGGTCGAGGTCCGGGGCGACCAGCCGCAAGGCCTCCTCGACTCCCGGCAGTAGCTCGGTGGGCTGGGTGAGCATTCGCTTCCCCCAGCCGAGGATCACCTCGAGGTCCGACGCCGGGATGCGGCCCTGCGTGAGCTCGATCGCGGTCTCGAGCATCGAGAGCGTGAAGGACTTGACGCCGTAGCCGTAGATGGCGAGGTTCGCCATCTCCATCTGGGCCAGTCGTTTGTCGACGTCGGCCTCGGGCGCGTGGCGCTGGAGGAGGTCGCGGAACTCGCCCTGGGTGACGTGGAAACGCGTCTCGCTGTGCCAGAGCGTGTCGTCGCCGTCGAATCCCACCGCCCGGAGCGTCATCGCGACGAAGGATTATCCGGGTTGCTGCCGGCGTCGATGGATCGATGCGGGCCGGGTGCCTTCGGTTACGCCAGAGCGAGCCAGGGGGATGGCCAGCGTGAAGGTCGAGCCGTCGCCGGGCGTGGACTGCTCGAGGATCAGCGTGCCGCCGTGCGCCAGGGCAAGCTCACGGCTGATGTAGAGGCCGAGGCCCGTGCCCGCCACTTCTTCCACACCCTGCTGCCGCCCGCGTCGGAACGGCCCGAAGAGCGATCGGCGCAGCTCGTCCGGGACGCCGACGCCGTGGTCGCTGATGCGCACCACGGCCCTGCCTCCTTCGGCGGAGCAGCGGACCGCGACCCGCGCCGGTCCCCGTGTGTAGGCCAGCGCGTTGTTGAGCAGGTTGTCGAGGATGTTGCCTACCTGGCCCTCGTCGCCGACCACCCCTAGATGATCCCCACCCCGTTCGACGGTCACCCCCCCGCCGCCGAGCCTGGCGCGCGGCTCGGCCCTTTTGACGGCGGCGTCCACCGCATCACGCAAGTCGAACAGCGTGCGCTCCCGCATCATCACGTCGCCGTCCAGACGGGAAACCTCGAGCAGCTGGTCCATGATCGCGTTCAGCTCCGTGGTCTTGGCGCTGAGGACCTGCAGAGGGGCGCGCCAACGGACAGGTGGCTTCCCGAGGTCGCCGCTCGAGAGAAGGCTCAGGTAGCCGCCCAGGACGCTGAGCGGCCCACGCAGCTCGTGCGACGCGACGCGCAGGAACTCGCTCTTCGCCTCGCTCGATGTCCGCGCCTGCTCCGCTCGCTGCCGAGTCTCGACGTAGGCGACGAGCACGAACGAGGCAAGGGCGACGAAGATGTTGAAGACCTGCAGGGTGACCATCTTCTGGAGCAGGGTCTCTCCGGCGAACGGCCCATTGTCGTTCACGGCCGCCCACACCGCGACGCCGGACGCGATCAGGGCAGCGGGTGCCGCGCCCCGGAGTCGGAACCGCAGCGCGGCCAACATGATCAGCGGATAGACGACGTACTCGAGCCGGAAGCGGTTCTCAAAGACGACGAACGTGACCAGAGCCACGGCGGCAAGGAGGGCCGCCAGCTCCAGCTGTTGGCGCCACCCCAGCGCCGGACGGTTCGGGCTCGGCCGGAAGCTGAGAAGAAACGGCGCCACCAGGAGTACCCCCATCGCGTCGCCCGTCCACCACACCGCCCAGGTCGCCACGAAGCTGTCCGCCGGCACCGGCCCGAGAAGGACAAGGACGAGGCTGCCCGCGGTGGCGCTGATCGCCATGCCGGCGAGCGCGCCGAGCACGATCGCGCCCGCGTCCCGCACCCGCTCCAGATCGAGCTGGAGGCCGGCGAACCTCATCAGCGCCGCCGCCGCGAGCGGCGCGAGGGTGTTGCCCGCCGCGATGATCACCGCCCCCGCCGGGCTCGGCCCCAACGGCAGGTTGGTGGCGAGCGCGCCGGCGGCGACAGCAGGCCACATCCGGTAGCCCAGGACCAGGAAGGCGACGACTGCGATCCCGGTCGGCGGCCACACCGGTGTGACCTGACCGTGGACCAGCGCCAGCCGGAGCCCGAGCTGGGCGGTCAGGTAGTACGCGAGCGCGACGATCGCCAGCCGCAGCCCGTAGGCGGCCACGGCCCGAGTATCCGCAGGCGGCCCCGACGCCGTCAACCGGCTGTGGAACAAAAGATCTGAGACCCCGGGTAAAAGCTCCAGAGAGATGAAAGCCCTGAACGGAATCCACCACATCAGCGCCATCACGGCCGACGCTGCCGACAACCTCGCGTTCTACACGGGCGTGATGGGACTGCGCCTGGTCAAGAAGACAGTCAATCAGGACAACCCGACCGTCTACCACCTCTTCTACGCCGACGAGCAGGGCACACCCGGCGCTGACCTCACGTTCTTCGAGTATCCCGGCCTGGCGCGCGGCCGCGCCGGAGGGGGAATGATCCACCGGATCGCGCTCCGGGTCGGGTCCGAGCGGGCTCTCGACTTCTGGGGCAAGCGCCTGGCCGGCGCCGGCATCGATTCGACCAGGGAGGAGGACCGCCTCCGCTTCGAGGACCCCGAGGGCCTCGGCTTCGAGCTCCTCGCCGAGCCGGTCGTGGACCAGCCGCTCGTCGCCTGGCACCCGGAGATCCCCGAGCAGCTCGCGCTGCAGGGATTCGCCGGGGTGCGCGCGTTCACGCGCCGGCCGCAGGCGAGCGACGACTTCCTGCACGAGGCACTCGGCTTCATGCATCGGAGCGACGCCGTGTACGAATCACGCGGCGACTCGCGCGGATCGTTCTACGCCTACGACCAGGCGCCGGACGTTCGGGCCCTCGGCGGCGCGGGCACGGTGCACCACATCGCGTGGTCGTCGACCATGGAGGACCACGTCGAGTGGCGGCGACGGGTCATCGAGTCAGGCGGAGACCCGACGCCGGTGATCGACCGCTTCTACTTTCGCTCGATTTACTTCCGCGAGCCGAGCGGAGTTCTCTTCGAGATCGCGACAGTGGGCCCCGGCTTCGCCTCCGACGAGCCCCAGGAGCACCTGGGCGAGAAGCTGTCGCTGCCGCCGGCGGTCGAGCACCTACGGGCCCAGATCGAGCCCGGGCTGAGGCGGCTGCCGAACCCTAGGCGACCAGCCGAAGCCCGTCCGGGAGCGGCAGCATCCTGAGGCCGCGGATCGCCTCCCGCGCGTCGTCGAGGGTGACCTGACGGCGGCGGAAGTTACGAAGCGCGAACCTGTCGCAGGCCGTTTCCGCCCCTGAGCGCCTGCCCACCATCTCGCGCAGGTACCAGTGCAGCCACTCGTGCAGGTACACGAACCGCAGCACGTCGCGCCGCGTCCGGAATCGCACCTTCTCCGACACCCACGCGAACCTCATCCCCGCCCCGGGTTTGCGCCGCGCGCTGACATAGACGAGCTCGTCGAACGGCCGGAAGGGCTCCGGCAGGCGGACGATGATCCGGCCCACATCGAACTCGCAAAGGCCCGAAAGGTGCGGTCGGGTGCGGTACCGCAGCGGCTTGATGACGACGCGGTAGTCGCCGGGCGAGGGCAGTCCGGCCAGCGCCCGGCGCACGTCTGCCGCCTTGATTCCGTGGACGTCGCTGCGCACCAGAAGGCCGAGGGTGTGCGCGCGGCTCGCCCGGCGCTCGATCGCCGCGACCGCCCGTCGGACGGCGTGTGGGTCGAAGTGGAGCTCCTCGGCCAGCGGGATCGCCTGGCGGCGAAGGCCGGTTCGCGGGGGCAGGATGAGGAGGCTCATGGACTGCTAGATAAGCGCCCACCCAGCCGGCGCTACTCGCCGAGTCATCGGCCCCCCGGCGCGCGTTTTACGGGTGGGTGTTTTGCCCACGAATCCGGCAGGAGGTTTTGGCGTGCCTGGCAAGAAACATGGGCCTGCGATCAAGAAGCCGAAGACTTATGAGGCCCTGAAGAAGAAGGGCATGAGCAAGTCGAGGGCGGCGCGCATCAGCAACGCGCAGGCGAGCAAGCAGAAAGCCAAGAGGCGTTAGCGCCGCTACCCCATGATTTAGGGGTGCAGAAGGTTCACCTCGAGTCCGTCCGCCGCAAGTCCGGCGGGCGGATCCATCTCACGCCCAGGGTGCCGAGGGTCGGGCCGGTCACCACGCTGTGCGGGCAGACGCTGGACGACGGGTCGTACGCGGCGGTGGGCGCGGAGCCCGACTGCGCGAACTGCCTCCGGCGGTCTCACGACCAGGCGCGGATCTCCGGCGCGTTCTTCGCCCAGGAAGAGGGCTCCGAGCTCCTGCGCCTTTCGCTGGAGCAGGCGAAAACGCGCAAGCCCAACTTGCGCGTGCTGCCGACGCCGCCCGCGACCAAGGAGAAACCGGTGGAGTGGCCGGCGGCCAAGGCGCCGCAGGAGACCGTGCCGGACCAGGTCGGCGAGCTCGTCACGCGCGGGTTCAAGCCGTCGGGAGAGGGCGTGTGGCGCAGCCCGCAGGGCGTGATCGTGCGTTTGCGGCGGCACGGAAAGGAGTGGCGCTTCGCCGAGCTCGTCTTCGAGGGCGAGGTGGTGGCGACGCGCGGCGACGACGGCCTCCGCCTGAAGGCGGGCGACGTCGAGCTGGCTCCAACCGACGACGGATTCGAGGTGCGGCTGAGAAAGAAGCCCTAAGGCGCCGAGAACGCGCGATAGTCGCGACTAACGAGGGTCGCGGGCGTCGAGAAGCCGCGCGGTGCCGCCATGATTCCGGCGTGCGGCGGATCGCCGACTCGTTCTCGTGGCCGTTGCGACCGCGATCGCGCTGGACGTGGGCGGTCGGCGTCGTCGCCGTCGCCCTGTTTCCCCTGATGTTCGTACCGCTGTTCGGATACGCGATCTCGGCGGTGCGGGCGTCGCAGCTGGACCCCTCGTCCGGGCCGCCGCCGTGGAGGTGGTCGAGCCGCCTGCTCTACGACGGCGCCACCGTCGCGCTCGTGATGGCGGCGTCGGCGGCTCCGTTCGTGATCGCGTACGGCTCGCTTGCCAGGCTGCTCGAGCAGACGGCGGGCGACCTGGTCGGCGACGCCGTCGCCCTGCTCGTGCTCTTCTTTGCGTGGGGGGTCGTCGCTCTCGTGCTGGCTCCGCACGTCCTGGCCCGGTTCGCAGCCAGCGGCGACCTGCGCGACATCGTCGACGTCATCTCGGCGATCCGAGGGGTGCGACGCGACTTCGCGACCTGGAACGTGGTCGTGGCCGCAATCGTCACGGCGTGGGCGATCGGCATCGCATGCGCGGGATTGCTGTGCGTCGGAATCGTGCCCGGAGTCTTCTACGCCATCCTTGTGAGCGCACATGCCACCGCAGCGCTCGGGGGTTCGGGTCCGCGTCCACCCGCTCGGTGACACGGCGCTCCTCGCGGAGCTCGGAACGCGTCTGGACACGGCGCTGAACACGCGTGCCATCGCCCTGGCCGCCGCCCTGCAGAGGCGGCGGGACGTGCGCCGCGCGGTGGCCGGCCACGGCACGGTGACGGTTCAGTTCGACCCCGACCAGATCACCCTCGACGCGCTCGCGGTCGCGATCGCGCGCCTGGCGAGGAAGCGACCTCCTGTCGATGAGCCTGGCCGCCTGCACCGCATCCCGGTCGTCTACGACGGGCCCGACCTCGACGCGGTCGCCACCGCCCGCGGGCTCTCACCGCGCCAGGTGATCGACCTCCACACGCGGCCCATCTATCGCGTGTTCCTCGTCGGCTTCGTGCCGGGCTGGGCGTACATGGGGCCGATCGCCGACGAGTTGGTGCTGCCGCGCCGCTCGGTCCCGCGCACCCACGTGCCCGCGGGCTCGGTGGCGATCGCGGGCCAGGAGACCGGCATCTACCCGCTCGCCAGCCCGGGCGGCTGGCACCTCATCGGCCGCACCTCGGTGAAGCTGTTCCTGCCCGACTCCGACCCGCCGAGCCTCTTTCGCGCCGGCGACCGCGTGAAGTTCTTCCCTTCCCCGGAATGACGCCGGCGCTGCGGGTGGTCGCGCCCGGGTTGTTGACGACGGTGCAGGACGCGGGCCGGCCGCACGCCATGGCCTCGGGCGTGCCGCCGGGTGGAGCGATGGACCGCTTCGCTTATCAGGCCGGGAACCTGCTCGTCGGCAACGATCGAGGCGCGGCCGCGCTGGAGTGCACGCTGCGCGGACCGCGCCTGGTCGCCTTGCGTGCCTGCCTGGTCGCCATCACCGGCGCCGACCTCGAGCCGCGCGTGAGCGGCCGGCCGGTCCCGATGTGGAGCGTGTTCGCGCTGGAGGAGGGAGACGAGCTGGCCTTCGGGGCCCGGCGGCTCGGCGCCCGCGCCTACGTGGCAGTGGACGGCGGGATCGCGGCCGATCGGTGGCTGGGCTCGGTGTCGACGAACCTGATGGTGGGGCGCGGCGGCATGCAGGGCCGGGCGCTGATCGCGGGAGATGTCATCTCCACCGGCGAGCAGAAGACAAGGACGATCCCCGGCCGCGGGTTGGCGGAGGCCATGCGACCGGCGTATGCGGACCGCACCCTGCATGCAGTGGCTGGCCCCCACACGTCGCGGGACTCGCTGTTCGACGCGACGTTCCAGGTCTCACCCGACTCCAACCGCATGGGTTACCGACTCGACGGCCGGCGGCTCGAAGCCTCCGGTGACGAGGTGCTCTCATTCGGGCTGGTCGCCGGAGCGGTCCAGCTTCCCTCCGGAGGGCGACCGATCCTGTTGATGGCCGACCACCAGACCGCCGGCGGTTACCCCGTAATCGCGGTCGTCGCCAGCGCCTCGATGCCGGTCGCGGCCCAGCTCGCGCCTGGCGATGAGGTCCGCTTCGTAGAGACCACCGTCGAGAAGGCGCTGGCGATGCGCGCCGCTCAGCGCTCGGCTCTCGACTCTCTCACCAGCTGATCGATCCAGCCGATGTGCTCGGCGTAGTGCTCGTAGGTGTTGCCGCCGACCCACTCCACCACCGGCCGGTCGTCGTTCGGGTCCCGCGGGTCGTTGGGCTGGTAGTGGTTGTATGACCGCCTCAGGTCCGCGTCGCTCATCTCGCCGAGCCGCTCCACGAGCGCCGCGTGCGTGCGCCGGCTGAAGGCGAGGGCCTCGTCGACGGTCTCGTGCCGGTGCTTCAACCAGACCGCCTCGTTGATCGCGTCGGTGTCCTCGGCGACTCCGGGCACGCCCATCGCGGTGCGCCGGTCCTCGCCGTTGAGCAGCCCGAGGAGCGACAGCTCCCACGCTGCGATATGGACGAGATGGTCCTTGACCGCCCACGTGCCGCTGCCCTTGAGCTGGAGGCCAGCAGGGCCGAGGGACTCGACGAGACCCTGCAGCTCCCGCCAACCTCTCTCGATCTGCTCCATCTCCGAATTGCGAGTCATGCCTCGGCCGCCACCTTCTTGGCCTCGTCGATGACGAGGTCATAGTCCGGCTGCGGCTGCTCGCGCGACCCGATCCAGGTCCAGCGGATCACGCCGTTGCGGTCGACGATGAAGATCGAGCGGCGGGCCATCCCCGAGTAGCCGGCCACGTCGTCGCGTCGCACTCCATAGTCGGTGACCATCTTGCGCTCGAAATCGCCGATCAGGTCGAACGGCAGGCCACCGAGCTCCTTGGCAAACGCCTGGTGCGAGAAGACGGAGTCCACGCTGATGCCAAAGATGCCGACTCCATTGGCGACGGCATCGTCGTTCCTGGACCGAAACTCGGTCAGCTCGGTTCGTCAACCGCCGGTGAAATCGAGGACGTAGAAGAGCAGAACCAGGGCGCGAAACTTCTGCAGCGCGTCACCTAGTGAGATCTCCTGGCCGCCCGTCGTCGGCAGCTTGAAGTCAGGCGCCTTCTCCCCCACCTGCAGCATCGAGTGCTGAAAAGTCTATTCGCTGCCTGATTCGAGAACGTACCAGCCCGACCTGGTGGCGCCGCTGATCGCGTAGCCCCGCCGCAGCGCGCCGCCGAGCGCTGTACGCACGGCGAGCCGCCAGCGCCGCGCCAGCGCGGGGTCGGCGCGACGCACCGCGACGATGTCGTCGGGAACCTGACATATAAGGACGCGAGCCTCCGACGCCGCCTCCACCGGCTCGCCCTCGACGCCGACCGAGACGATCGCGGCGCTTCCCCACGAGCGCAGCTTCTCCACGTCGAGCTCCGCCAGCCTTCCCGCGGCGGCCGCGTCAGCCCGAGCCGAGTCGAGTCGCCAGCGGATCAGCAGCCGGTCCGACTCCTCACCGGCGTTGATGCCGTCGCGCATTTCCCCGTAAAAGTTGACGAGGTACTCCGGCGCCTCGGCTCCGAGCTTGGCCAGGTTGAAGTAGGCGTTGCGGCGAACGAGCGGGTCGGTCGTCCACTCCACCACGTTCACCCCCCGGTCAAGGCACCACCGGCGTTGGTGCTGCTTCAGCTCGAAGCCCAGTCCGCGGGTCTCGTTGCCGGGAAGCACGCCAAGGATGTGCGAGTGCATGTGGAGCTCGTGCGGGGGGGTGCCGCCGAGCCAGCCGACGAGGCCCCCGATCAACCTTCCCTCGATGAACGCCCCCGCCACGTAGTTACCGGAGTGCGCCAACGCTCGGAGGGTGTCGGAGCCGACCGGGGGCTCGCCCGTCCGGCCCCAGATCTCGGCGAAGAGGTCGGCCAGCGCGAGGATGTCGGCGAGCTCGTCAAGCTCGCGAATCTCCGCGGTCATGCGAGCCCGAATCTGCGGCCGGCGACGAGAGCTGCCGCCTGCACCGCAAATGTCGCGACGATCGCGATAGCGAAGGCGACGCCGATGCCGGCGGGCAGCAGCAGGGCCAGCGCGAGAAAGAAGGACGCGAAGGCGAAGAGCCCGAGCAGCAGCCCGCGCACCACGCCGACCGCCGGGTCGCGGCCCTCGACGCGGTGGGCGAACGCCGCCAGCACCGATCCGTAGAGCGGGAAAGGTGCGAGCAGGCCGGCCAGCCGCGGACCGAGGAGCGGCGCGGCTGACGTCAGGACCACGACGAACGTCGTCGCCACGACCATTCGTGCCGGAAGGTCCCAGCGCGGGAAGTCGATGCGCCCGGCAGGCCGTGTCGATCGCGCTGGCATCAGGAACAGCGTGACCACGATGACCACGATGATGACGACAAAGGACGCCAGGGCCGGGAGCACGAGCATCGCCAGCAGCAGCGTCGCGACCGCGAACGCGGCACTCGCCGCGAGCAGCGAGCCGGCCCAGCCCAGGCGCTGCGCCACCCAGGCATAGCTGAGGCAGAACCCGGCCTGGGAGATGGCGCCCGTCATGATCCCGAGCGCGGCCTCCTGGGCGAAGCGCGGACCGGGGTCGAGGGCGAGAAAGAACGCGACCGGCGCCGACGTAAACGGGATCCCGATCAGCCAGCCGCCGACGGCGGGGCCCCATCGCCGTCCGGCCAGGCTCGCCGCCCCGACGAGCACGGGCGTGAGCACGAGCTTCAGGGCCAGCGCGCCGGCGGGATTCAACGCGGCGCGAGAGGCGCCGTCTCGATGCCCGCTTCGCGCAGGGCCACGCGGACCACGGTCGCGATCTGCCCGGCGCCTTTCGTGTCGCCGTGGACGCAGACCGTGTCGTAGCGGCCCGAGCGCGCGAGCGCCACCGCCTGCTCCGCCGCGACCCTGGGGTTCAGGACCGCGCCGGCCTGATCGCGCGGCGCGAGGCTCCCGTCGGGGAGCATCAGGCGATCGGCAAAGCCCTCGCGGTAGGCGGGCAGGCCCGCCCGCGCGGCCGCGGCCACGATCTCGAAGCCGGGCTGCCCCATCAGTCCGACACCGTGCTTTTTCGCCACGCGCGCGAGCGCGTCGGCGGCTTCGGGGTCACGCTGGCAGCGGTGGTACAGCGCGCCGTGGGGCTTGATGTAAGCGAGAGGCGCCACCGCCGCCAGCGCCGCGACCTGGAAGGCGATGAGGGCTTCGATCTCCCGCGCGTTCAGCGACCTCTCCACCCGGCCGAAGCCGCCGCGGTCGTCGTACCCGGGGTGCGCGCCCAGCTCGACTCCGAGCTCGACGCACCGGCGCGCGGTCGCGATCGTGATCGAGGCCGAGCCGGCGTGCACGCCGCAGGCCACGTTTGCGCTGTCGATGCAGGCGAGGATCGCCTCGTCTTCGCCGGCGCCCTCTCCGATGTCGGAGTTGAGGTTCAACGGCGCGGAGCGGTGGGCCGGGTCATCGGTGCCGGGTGTTGCCGTGAAGGAGCTGGATCGCATGGCCGAGCACGGGCATCACCGCCTCGAGCGATTCGGTCGCCCCCTTCATGCTGCCCGGCACGTTGAGGATCAGCGTGTGGCTGCGCACGCCGGCGACGCCGCGCGACAGGACTGCCATCGGCGTCTTTGTCGCACCGGCGCTGCGCATCAGCTCGGAGAGGCCGGGCACCTCGTAGTCGATGAGCATCGATGTCGCCTGCGGCGTGACGTCGCGTGGACCCAGGCCCGTGCCTCCGGTGGTCACGACCAGGTCGGCGCCGGCGACGACGGCGGCCACGATCGCGTCGGTGATGCGCTCATGCGTGTCGGGAACGACCTCTGGGTCGGAGACCTGCAGGCCCGCCTGGCGAAGGATGTGCTGGAGCGCGGGGCCGCTGACGTCCTCGCGGGTGCCGGCGGAGACACCGTCGCTGACGGTGATCACGTGCGCCTTGCCGGTCACGCCCGCTTCCAGGTTCCCGAACGGCCGCCCGACTTCTCCAGCAGGCGCACGTTCTCCAGGTACACCCCCCGCTCGACGCCCTTGACCATGTCGATCAGCGTCAGGCCCGCGACCGCGGCCGAGGTGAGCGCCTCCATCTCGACGCCGGTCTGGCCGACGACGCGGACGCGCGCGCTGACGCGTATGCCGCCGTCGACGAAGTCGAAGTCCACGCTCACGCTCGAGAGCGGAAGCGGGTGGCACAGCGGGATGAGGTCGGGCGTGCGCTTGGCCGCCATGATGCCGGCGACCCGCGCGACCTGCAGGGCGTCGCCCTTCGCCGTGCCCTCCCGCACCGCCTTGATGGTGTCGGCCGACATGCGGACGAGACACTCCGCCGTCGCCTCGCGCACGGTGGCGAGCTTGTCAGCCACGTCGACCATGCGGGCCGCGCCCCTGTCGTCAAGGTGCGTCAGTCGCCGCGAGGTCCGCGCCACGGGCATCAGGATATGACCATGGCCGGCGTGGACGGGGTGCTGTTCGACTACGGACGCACGCTCGTCACCTGGGCGTACCCGACCGACGACCTGCTGCGCGTGCTGAACGAGTTCCGTCCGCGGATCGTGGCTGCTCTCGGAGTACCGGCGCCCGAGGCCGAGACGATCCTGCACGACGTTCTGCTGCCGCTGGAGGAGTACATCGGCAGCATGAGCGAGGACGAGGTCGATTACATGACCGTCTACCGCGAGGCCTGGCGTCACGCCGGCCTGCGCCTGCCCGACGACCTCCTGCACGAGATCCTCGACGCCGAGCAGCGGTGCTGGGACCGCGCCGTCGAGCTCGACGCCGACGCCCGCGACGTTCTCTCGTGGCTCGGGGATCGCGGCATCCGGCGCGGCATCTGCTCGAACGCGCCCTTCCCGCCGGAGATGATGCGACGCCAGGTGGAGACGAACGGGATCACCGCGCTGGTCGACGCCGTCGTCTTCTCGAGCGATGTCGGCCGCCGGAAGCCGGCGCCCGAGATGTACCACGCGGCTCTGGACGCGATCGGAACCTCGCCCGACCGCACGCTTTTCGCGGGCGACCGGGTGCGCGAGGACTACGAGGGCCCGATGGCGCTCGGCATGCGCGCGGTGGTGGTGACCGCGCACGCCGACGAGCCGGCGCCGGACGGCGTGCCTACGATCGCGTCCCTGGCCGAGCTCCCGTCGCTGCTCGCATGAGCCGGCCGAAGAAGCGTCCGAGCTTCTGGTGGCTCTTGTTCTACGGCCGCCGCCGACGCGGCTTCCCGTGGCTGCTCTTCGTGGTCGTCGCCGCCATCGTCGCTCTCGGCGCGATCTTCGCCCTACCGGGCGGCGCCGACGCGTCACGCGTCTTTGCGGCGGCGGTCTTCGGCCTCGTGCTCTTGGGCGCGATCGCGCTCGCCGTCGTCGCCGTGCTCCGGCCTCGCCGCCGACCCTGAGCCGCGCGCGCGGCCACCAGCACCGCGGCCGCACCCGCCCCGACGCCATTGTCGATGTTGACCACGACAAGGCCGGTCGAGCACGACTGGAGCATCGTCGTCAGCGCCGCTTCGCCCGCGCCACCGCGGCCGTAGCCCGTGGAGACCGGCAGGCCGATGACCGGCACGTCGACGAGACCGGCGACCAGGCCCGGCAGGACGCCGTCCATGCCCGCCGCGACGACGATCACGTCCGCTCCCCACTCGAGCATCGCCGCCAGAGGGGCGACGAAGCGGTGCAGGCCGGCGACGCCGAGGTCCGCCTCCAGCCGCGCCTCCAGGCCGCACGCCTCGACCACCATGCGCGCCTCATCCGCCGCCGGCACATCAGACGTGCCGGCCGTCAGGATGGCGACCTTGCCCTCCACGCGATCCGGCGCAAAACCCCCGCGCAGGACGCGCGCGGACAGGTGGTAGTCGATCACTCGCATATCAACAGCGGCGTCCTCGAGCGCCGCGCGGTGCGCGTCCGTCATCCGGCTGACCAGACCCTGGCCATGCTGCTCCGCCATGCGCACCACGAGGCGGGCGGCGTCGGCCGGCGACTTGCCGGCGGCAAGCACCACCTCCGGGATGCCGCGTCGCAGGAAGCGGCCGAGGTCGAGCCTCGCCCGGCCGCCGAGCTCGTCCAGCTGCACCCGGCGCAGCTCCGCGAGCGCCTCGTCCTCGCTCAGCTCGCCCGCGACGAGCCGGCGCAGGATATCTCTCAAAGGCCGAGCAGGACCTCGCGCATCCGCTGCCAGTGAGTGCCGGCCCAGTAGATGCGGCCGCAATCGGGGCACTCGGAGTAGCGCGACTGCGTGCTGCGAACGTAGGGCGGCACGCGCTCGACCACCGTCGCCGGCACCCGCGACTCGAGCTCGGAGTTGCACTCAATGCAGCGCGTGAGCGCCTCCTTCAGCTCGAGACCGAGCTCCCCAAACACCTGGCGCAGCTGCTTGATGACGTCGTCGTCGCGGATGAGGATCGCGCGCACCACCCCGGTCTGGATGACGCGGCGCCTGGTTAGGTCGCGGTCGCGCGTGAGGAGGACGCGGTTCTCGGCCGCCGCCTCGCGCACGAGCTCGGAGTCGTCGATGCGCGCGTGGTAGGACGCGTCGTAGCCGAGCGCACGCAGCCAGCGCGCCAGGCGTCCGACGTTGCAGTCGGCCAGGAAACGGGGCCTCACCGAAGCAATCTTAGAATCGACCCATGGCCGCGCCGGGATTCGAGGAGTTGATGTCGAAGCTCAAAAGCGAGGCGAGCGGCTGCTACTCGTGGTCGAACGGACCGGGCGACCGTTACGCCGCCCACTCCCACTCGTACGAGAAGGTGCTGTACTGCGTCGACGGCGCGATCACTTTCGTGCTCGAAAACGAAGGTCGACGGCTCGAGCTGAAGCCGGGTGACCGCATGGTCCTGCCCGCCGGCACCGTGCACTCGGCGATCGTCGCATCGTCCGGATGCACATGCATCGAGGGCCATCGCTAGGTCGCCGGACTCACCCAGCCTCCGGGCGTAATATGGGTCGCTGCGATGAGCATCATCGAGTTCATCCGCGACCGCGCCAGGTTCTACAACTGTCCGGTGTGCGGACGCAGCTTGAAAGGTTGCGACGTCCAGGTCCTCAGCCACGAGGACGAGCGATTCCACCTGCAGGTGACGTGTGCCCAGTGCCAGGTCACCTTCATCGTCGTGCTGGCGATCGCGGGCGGCGCGGTGGACGAGATCGAGACCGCGGTCCCGGAGGCGGTCGAGGAGCTGCCGGCGGCGGAGCCCATCAGCGTGGACGAGATCCTCGACCTTCACCTCTACCTCAAGAGCTTCCAGGGCACGCTCACGGAGCTGATCCACCAGCACGACCACAGCCGCGGCTGAGAATCGCCGGGCGCGCACGGGGCGCACTCAAGACTTGAGTCGGATCTACCTCGACGACGCCGGCTCGGCGCCGGTCCTCCCCGAAGTCCTCGAGGCGCTGCGGACGGTGCCGCCGGGCAATCCCTCCAGCCCCCACGCGGAGGGGCGCGCTGTGCGCACCGTGCTCGACCGGGCGCGCGACCTCGCCGCCGCCGCGATCGGGGTCCAGCGGACGGAAGTCGTCTTCACGTCGTCGGGCACGGAGAGCGTGAACCTCGCGCTCTTCGGCACGCGCGGACCGCTGCTCACGTGGGCGGCCGAGCACCAATCCGTGCTCGGCGCCGTGCGGCGCATGCAGGCCCTGGGTCGCGGCGTGACGGTCGCCGAAGTGGACGCGGCGGCCAGGGTCGACGTCGACGCGATCAAGGCGGGGATTGCGGTCGTTTCCGTCGGCCTCGCCAACAACGAGATCGGCACTATCCAGCCGGTCCGCGAGGTCATCGCCCGCGCGCATGACATCGGCGCCCTGGTCCACGTGGACGCATGTGCGGGGCCCCGGTGGATCGACGTCCCGGAGGGCGCGGACCTCGTCTCCTACAGCGGACACAAGCTCGGCGCGGGTCGCGGAGGGATGCTCTACGTCCGCGACGGGGTGCGCCTCGAGCCACTCCTGTACGGAGGACCGCAGGAGTGGGGCAAGCGCGCTGGCTTCGAGGACGTGGCGTCCGCGTTGGCGATGGCGGTCGCCCTCTCCGTTTGCGCGCGAGAGCGGCACGTGCGCTCTTCGGTCGCGTACAGCCAGAGCCTCGCGCTCATGCTCGTCCTCCGCGACCTGGGCGGACGCACGACCGGGGCCGAAGACCGGCTGCCGAACGTCGCGTCCTGCGCGTTTGCCGGCCGGCGCGGCGAGGACATGCTGCTGGCGCTCGACCTCGCCGGCGTTGCCGCCTCCAGCGGTTCGGCTTGCGCATCGGGGTCGCTCGACCCTTCGCACGTCCTGCTCGCGACCGGGATGAGCCTCGAGGAGGCGCTCGGCAGCCTGCGCCTGTCGACCGGTTACTCCACCACGGCGGCTGAGGTGGTGCGGGCGGGCGAGATCCTCTACTCCGTGCTGAGTCGCCGCGGCGTGCATGCCTAGCGTCGAGGAGGAGCTCGCGCGCCGGCTCGCCCGCGGCGAGGAGGTCGTGCTGGCGACCGTTGTCAAGCTCGACGGGGAGCCACCTTCCCAGCCTGGGGCCAAGCTCCTGATGTCGCGCGACGCGGCGCTCGCGGGCACGCTCGGTTGCAGCGAGTTCGACTCAGCGGCCCTGTCCGATTCGGACGCCATCGCGACGAGCGCTTCGCCGCAGCTGCGGACCTACCGCCACGACCTCGGCTCCATCGAGGTGTACCTCGAGCCCTACGCCTCCGCGCCGACGCTGGTGGTGTTCGCCTCGACCCCGGTGGGGCGCGCGCTGGCGCGCTGGGCGCCCGAGGTCGGCTTCCGAGCTGTCCTGGCCGAGACCGCCTCGCAGCTCCCGCCCGATGCGGGCGGCGAGCTCTTCGTCGTCCACACCAACCACGACGCCCCCGACCTGGTCGACGCTCTCGAGGCGGTGCTGCCACGCAACCCCAGGTTCATCGGCCTGGTCGGGAGCCGCCGCCACACCGGCCACCACCTCGAGGCCCTGCGCGCCAAGGGCGTGGGCGAGGACGTGATCGCCCGCATCCAGAGCCCGGTCGGGCTCGACATCGGCGCCCGCACGGCGGAGGAGATCGCGCTGTCGATCCTGGCCGGCCTGGTCGCGGTCCGCCGCGGCGGTGGCGCGGGGTGGAAATCAAGTAACGGTTAACCGGAACTGAACTCGCCCGACCCGACCGCATAATCACGAGCCGTGTCGATCGGCCCCGGAACGAGGCTAGGCCAGTACGAGGTCCAGGAGTTCGTCGGCCAGGGCGCGATGGGACGCGTCTTCCGCGCCTACCACTCCGACCTGGAGCGCACTGGCGCGGTCAAGGTGATGCAGGCGATGACACCCGACCCGGACACGGTCGCCCGCTTCCGCCACGAGGCGCAGGCGATCGCGAAGCTGCGCCATCCCAACATCGTCGACGTCTACGACTACGGCCAGTTCCAGGGGACGCCGTACATGATCGTCGAGTACGTGCCAGGCGGCAGCCTGGCCGGCAAGATGGAGGCCGGCGGCGTCGACCGCCGCAGCGCCCTCAGGTACCTGCGAGGCATCGCGGCCGGCCTCGACTACGCCCACAGCAGAGGCGTGGTGCATCGCGACGTGAAGCCGGCCAACGTGCTCCTGACCGCCGAGGACACCCCTGTTCTCGCCGATTTCGGGCTCGCCAAGCTCATGCAGGGCTCGTCGCTGAAATCGATGACCGGGGTGACCACCGGCACGCCGGCCTACATGGCCCCGGAGCAGGTTACGGGCGGTCGGGTGGGGCCGGCGTCCGACCGCTACTCGCTGGCCACGATCGCGTACGAGATGCTGACCGGCGTCATCCCGTTCGACGGCGAGGGGCTGATGGAGATCCTGTACGCCCAGGTCCACCGCGACCCGCCACCGCCCAGCTCGCGCGACTCTTCCCTCGGTCCCGGCGTCGACACGGTGATTCTGCGAGGGCTGGCCAAGGCTCCGGAGGCGAGGTGGGAGTCGGCGGGTGCGTTCGTCGAAGCGCTCGAGGGTGCGCTCGCCCCCGAGGCCGCGCGCTCGGTCGAGGCCACCGTCGTGATGGCGGTTCCAACGGCCACGACCACAGCGGCCTCGGAAACGGCGTTGCTCGAACGCGTCGAGGCGCCTGCCGAGCCGCAGATCTTCACCCTGGCGTACCCGTCCCCGCCCCCTACGCGTGTTCAGCGCAGGCTGCGGAGACGGACGATCGGGCTCGTCGCGGCCGCCGTGATCGTCGCGCTTCTCGCCGCCGGCGTCGTCGGTTGGGCGGCGACCCACCGTCCCGTCACGTTCTCCCTGTCGACCACGACCGTGACAGGCGGCGACAGGGTCGCGGTCTCCGCCGACCACCTGCCGCCGAACCAGGCCGGCCGCGTCGAGCTCTGGAGCGCCCGGTACACCTTCCCGTTCCGCGCCGAGGCCAACGGGCGGGTCGAGCTGTCCTTCGTCGTCCCGGTCGACATCGAGCCCGGCGACCACCTGCTCAAGCTCTGCTGGAACGGCTCGTGCCGCGAGCAGCAGACGCTCCACGTCCTAGCGCCCGCGGTCGCCACTCCGACACCCTCCCCGGCTGCCTCGCCGTCGCCCCGACCGTCCTCGGCGCCATCGGCGGTGAGCTCGCCGTCGGTCAGCCCGAACCCGCGCACGCTGGCGCTGTCCGCGGCGACGATCAAGGTCGGGACCGGGACACTGACGGCCAAGGGGTCGTCTTTCAGCCCTGGGAAGGCGGCCACCGTGACCTTCGTGCAGCAAGCGACTGGCACCAACGCCGAGCTCGGCGCCATCGTCGTCGGCTCGACCGGCGTCTTCTACATCAACTTCCAGATCCCGAACACGGCCCGGCCGGGCCCGGCCTACATCGTCGCCTGCGACCCGGTGGCCTGCGCGTACGCCGGCGTCAACGTGATCGGCACGACCTAGGCGACGGCGGCCGCAAGGGCAGCCTCCAAGCCACGTTCCTTAAGGCGGCATGAGATGGCACGAGCGCGCCGGATAATCACTGGCCCATGGCGATAGCCACAGGGACCCGTTTAGGCCAGTACGAGGTCCAGGACTTCTTAGGCCAGGGCGCGATGGGCGTGGTGTACCGCGCCTACCACTCGGAGCTCGAGCGGACGGGCGCGGTCAAGGTCATGCAGGCGATCACCCCCGATCCGGACACCGTCGCGCGCTTCCGGCACGAGGCCCAGGCGATCGCCAGGCTCCGCCATCCGAACATCGTCGACGTCTACGACTTCGGCGAGTTCCAGGGCACCCCGTACATGATCGTCGAGTACGTACCCGGCGGCAGCCTGGCGGACAGGATGAGCGAGGGCCATCTCGACCAGCCGACCGCGCTGCGCTACCTGCGCGGCATCGCGGCCGGACTCGACTATGCCCACGGCCACGGGGTCGTCCACCGCGACGTCAAGCCGGCCAACGTGCTGCTCACCGCCGACGACTCACCCGTGCTTGCCGACTTCGGCCTCGCCAAGCTGATGCAGGGCTCCTCGCTGAAGTCGATGACGGGCGTGACGACGGGGACTCCCGCCTACATGGCGCCCGAGCAGGTCACGGGGGGCCAGGTCGGGCCTGCGTCGGACCGGTACTCGCTGGCCACGATCGCCTACGAGATGCTCACGGGCGTCATCCCGTTCGACGGCGAGGCGTTGATGGAGCTCCTGTACGCTCAGGTCCACCGCTACCCGTCGCCGCCAAGCGCGCGGCACTCGGCCTTGGGACCGGCCGTCGACGCGGTGATCATGCGGGGCCTGGCCAAGAACCCCACCGAACGCTGGCCCTCGTGCGGCGCCTTCGTCGAAGCGCTCGCAGCCGCGCTGGCTGGCGAGCCGGCGCATTTGGCAGCGCCGACGATGGTCATGGCGCCGCCGGTCGCGCGCACCAAGCCGGTCACCCGCACCAAGCCCGTGGCCCGGACCGCCGTGATCGAGCCGGAACCGCCCGCGACCGTCGCGGGCGCCTACCCGTCGCCCCCGGCCGCCGCATTCCCAGAGCTGGCATCCGCAGTGCAGGCCCACCCGAAACACACCCGCCGCAGGGTGGCCATCGGCGTCGCCGCGCTCCTGATCCTGCTGCTGCTGCTCGGCGTTTGTGCGGTGGTCGCCCAGGCGACCACGCTGACGGTGAGCCCGACGCGGGCGGCGCGCGGCGAGACGGTCCGCGTGACGGCGACCCACGTCCCG
>VBEK01000063.1 GCA_005889135.1 Chloroflexota bacterium | reverse complement strand
GACCGTGTGCGGGACGATGATGCCGACGAAGGCGATCGTGCCTCCGACCGCGACCGCGGCCGCCGTCCCGAGCGTGGCCGCGACGACGATGACGAGCCGGACCCGGCGCACCGAGATGCCCAGGCTCGTCACCTCGTCCTCCCCGACCATCAGCGCGTCGAGCAGGCGGCGGTGCAGGAAGATCACGACCGCGCTCAGCACGACGTAGGGGAGGATGAGCAGGACGCCGTCCCACCCGGCCGTGACGAGCCGGCCCAGGATCCACGAGTACGCCTGCCGGATCGACTCCGAGTGCGTCTGCTGCACGTAGGTCTCGATCGAGTTGAAGAAGGCGGCGATCGCGATCCCGGCCAGGATGAGCCCGGTGGCCGAGCGGAGGCCGCTGACCGTCCGGCCGAGGACGTAGGCGCCCGCGACGGCGGTGCCGGCGCCCACGAACGCGGCCATGGGCACCAGGTTGATCCCGATCACCGAGGCCCCGGGCGCGAGCACGATGGCCACCGTCGCGCCAAGGTTGGCTCCGGCGGCGGCGCCGAGGAGATAGGGGTCGGCCAGCGGGTTGCGGAAGACACCCTGGTAGGCGGCGCCCGCGATGGCCAGCGTGCCCCCGACGATCGCGCCCAGGACCACGCGTGGGAACCGCAGCGACCACAGGATGTTGGCCTGTCCGGGCTCGACGGCGCCGCCGAACAGCGCCTGCAGGACGGTGCCCGGCGCGATGTGCACCGGTCCGACCAGGACTCCGATCCCGCAGGCCAGCACGACGGCCGCCACGCCGCCGGCGGCCCACAGCCTGGGCAGCCGGGGCAGGCCCCCGAGAACGGCCGGGCGGGCACCGGCCCTGGCGCCCAGCACTCAGGCCGCCTGTGTCTCGATCAGCTGCAAGCGCCCGGCCACGGCCTGCATGAAGTCGATGACCCGTGGTCCCCACCGCGAGGCGATGTCGTCGTCGACGCCCACGACCTGCCCCGATCTCACGGCCTTGATGGCGCTCCAACCCGGCCGTGCGGCCACCGTGTCGAGGTTCTGGTTGCAGCACTTCGTGTCGGCGAGAACGATGAGGTCGGGGTTCGAGCTGACGATGTACTCCGCCGACAGCTGCGGATAGTCGGATGCGCCTGCCGGTGCGCCGTCCGCGATGTTGGCGACGCCGTAGAGCTTGTACACCTGGCCGATGAACGTGGCCGAAGTGGCCGAGAAGAAGGTGTTGTCGAGCTCGTGGTAGACGCGCAGCGGGCGCGACGGCTTCGCCACGAGCGCGATCAGAGTGCGGACCTGCGACTGCATCTTGCTGACGACTGATCCCGCCTCCGCCACGTGACCCGTCGCCGTGCCGAGCTCGTTGAGCTGCCGGTATGAATCGTCCAGCGTCTTCGCGGCCGGCTCCAGAAGAAGCGGGATGTTCAGCGCCTGCACGCCGTGGACGAGGCCGCCGAGGTCTTCCGAAGCGACAACGAGGTCGGGGGTGTAGGCGGCGATCGCCTCGATGTTGGGCTGAAAGCCGGACAGCTTGGTCATCGGCGCATTGGCCGGATAGTTGGATTGGTCATCGACCGCCGTGACCTGCGCGCCGGCGCCGATGGCGAACAGCATCTCCGTGGCGGTGGGAGACAGGGAGACGATGCGGTGGGGCTGATGCGTGATCGTCACGGCCACGCCGTCTGGACGCGTGATCGTCAGCGGGAAGTGGGCGGCTTGGGTGGTGGACGTGGCGGCGGGTTGGGAGCCGCCGCACGCTGCGGCGAGCAAGACGAGAGCGACGAGACCGAGGCGGAATCGAGCGGGCAGTTTCGCGCTGGCCCGCGGATGATGCGTGCGCATCCTGGGATCCTCCGGCGGCGTTTACCCCGCCTCGCAGGGGAAGCCTCGCCGCAAGAGGCATCCCCACCGATCCGCGCGGCGGGATTGTCTGCCCACACGAGAGGTCTCCTGGCTTGTGGATCTCTGCGCTCGGCCGCCTTCCCAAGACGATCGTCTCAGTGGCCGCTGGCCGTGCGCTCCCCACTCACAGTTGCGCGACAGCGCCGGTTTCGCACCGGCTTCCCTGGTCGCGTGGGCTATTCGGTTGTGCGCACCATTATGGCGCGGTCCGAGACGCCGGCCTCGTCGAAGGTGGCCATCTCGTTGAGCAGTCGCGAGGCCCCGCGCAGCAGGGGCAGCGCAAGCACCGCGCCGGTGCCTTCACCGAGGCGCAGCTCGAGGTCGAAGAGGGGGACCAGGCCCAGGCGCGAGAGCACCGCGCCATGCCCCAGCTCTTGCGAGCGATGCGAGGCGATCAGGTAGCCCGCGACAGCGGGCTCGATCGCGGTCGCAACCAGCGCCGCCGCGCCGGAGACGAAGCCGTCGATGAGCACGGGCTTGCGCGCGCCGGCCGCTTCGAGGATCACGCCGACCAGGCCCGCGATCTCCAGGCCGCCCACCGCGGCGAGCGTGACCACCGGATCCCCCGCGATCGCCTCCGCGTTGGCACGCAGTGCCCGGCGCACCGCCTCCCGCTTGCGCGCTAGGCCCTCATCGTCTACGCCGGTGCCTCGGCCGGCGACGTGATCGGGGTCGAGGCTTGTCAGCGCGCAGATCACGGCCGCGGACGCGCTGGTGTTGCCGATCCCCATGTCGCCCGTCAGCGCGACGTCGAGCCCCGCAGCGACCTCCCCCCGCACGAGCTGACGCCCGATCTCGATGGCCTCGCGCGCCTGCTCGACCGTCATCGCCGGACCAACCGCGATGTTGCCGGTCCCACGCCGGACCTTGACCGCGCGGAGGTTCGGATGGGACGCGATGTCGGCGTCGACGCCGATGTCCGCTATGACGACACGGGCGCCGAGGTGGCGCGCGAGGACGTTGATCGCCGCCCCACCGCGCAGGAAGTTGAGCACCATCTGCGCCGTGACCTCGCGCGGGTAGGCGCTCACGCCTTCGGCCGCGACCCCATGGTCGGCGGCGAGGGTGAACACGACCGCGTGGTCGAGCGGTGGATCGAGCCGGCCGGTCATGCCGGCCAGGCGAATCGAGAGCTCCTCCAGGCGCCCCAGGCTGCCGGCCGGCTTGGTGAGGCGTTGCTGGCGTTCGGTCGCGTCGCGCATCGCCTCGAGGTCGAGCGGCGGAATTGCGTGCGCCATCACGGAGCATCGATGCTAGCGCCGTGAAGTACGCGGAGTTTCGCCGCCTCTGCCTCTCTCAGCCCGAGGCCGAGCACGTTGAGACCTGGGGCGAAGACACGTTTCGCGTGCGCGGCAAGATCTTTGCCATGGGGTCGGCAGAAGGTCGCGCCGTCTCGCTGAAGGCATCGCTCGACGACCAGGCGGGTCTGGTCGGAGAGGCTGGTGAGGAACGCCTGGGAGCGCACCGCCCCCAGGCGCCTGGTGTCCGCTAGTACGCTCGCCGGCGGTAGCCGCGGCCCCCGAAGAGGCGGAGGATCAACAGCAGGATCCCGGCCCCGATGAAGGCCATGATGATCGAGCTGATGATCGGGTGGCCCGCGATCGCGATCGAGAAGTGCAGCATGCCGGCGAGTACGATGCCGCCGAACAGCGCCCCGAGGATGCCGACGATGATGTCCCAGAACAGACCGAGCCCGTGACCCAGCGCGATGTGGCTGGCGAGAAAGCCGGCCACCAGTCCGACCAGGACCCAGAGCAGGATCGTGTCCAGATCCAGGGTGATCGGCGAACCGTTGACCGAGATGACCATAGGATCAGGCCCCCTTTACAAAACTTGAAACGCGGGCACCGGTAGAACGCCTGGGGCTACCGGCTCACCTTGGCCGCGAGCTCGCCAAAGGCCGCGCCGAGGACGCGATTGAAGGCGGGGTAGGGGTGGATGACGTCGGCCAACGTGAGCACCGGCGTCGCCGTCTTGAGCGCGAGCACGAGCTCGCCGAGGACCTCGCCCGCACGCGGCGTGACGAGAGTGGCGCCGACCAGCACGCCGCGCGAGCGGTCGGCGACGAGCTTGAGGGTGCCGCCGTGGAAATCGTGGATGTAGCCGCGGGCCGCCTCGCCCGGGTCAGTCGTCGCCACGGCGACGTCGACGCCGTGGTCTCGCGCGGCCTGCTCGGAGATGCCGACTGACGCGACCTCGGGATCGGTGAAGGTGACGCGAGGGACGGCGACGTGGTCGGCCCGCGCATTCTCGCCGCGGATGCGGCGGGCCACGATCTGGCCGTGGTAGTAGGCGAGGTGGGTGAAGCCGGCGATGCCGGTGATGTCGCCCGCGCCGTAGATGCCGTCGCGCGCCTCCAGCGTCTGCGGGTCGACCTTGAGCCATCCACGCTCGGTCTGGGCAAG
>VBEK01000062.1 GCA_005889135.1 Chloroflexota bacterium | reverse complement strand
ATGAGCACTCCGCCCAGGAAGACCACCAGGCCGCCCCATATGAGACTCATTTCTGACCCCCTGGCCTAGAGACCGAGCCGAGCTTACTCCCTATCCGCTCAGCTTCGGACCCGGGCGCCGGCGGGGTCGTACAGCGGCTCCTTCGCGACCCGGCCGCGGACCCACGTGCCGAAGATGTCGACATCGACCGGAGTGTCGATCGGGCACGTGGACGGGATGTATGCGTACGCGATCGACTGCCCCAACGTGTAGCCGTAGCCTCCACTGGTCACGCGGCCGACCACCTCGCCCTCGATGCGCACGGGCTCTGACCCGAGCACCACGCGGCGCGGCTCGTCGAGCACGAGGCACACAAGACGGGTATCCGCCGGCGACTCGCGCTTGCGCAGCAGCGCCGCGCGGCCGATGAACTCGCCCTTGTCGAGCTTGACGCAGAACCCGAGGCCGGCCTGGTACGGGTCCGTGTCGGGCGTGATGTCCGCACCCCACACGCGGTAGCCCTTCTCGAGACGCAGGGAGTCGACCGCCTTGTAGCCACCGGGCCTGAGCCCGCGGCCGTGGCCGGCCTCGCGGATGGTGTCCCACAGCCGCAGCCCGTACTCGCTGGGGCAGTACAGCTCCCAGCCGAGCTCGCCCACGTACGTCACTCGAAGAGCCAGGCAGGGCACCGTGCCGATCGCGATCTCGCGCGCGGTCATGAACGGGAAGGCGGCGTTGCTGATGTCGGCCGGGGTCGTCTTCTCCAGGATGTCGCGCGCATCGGGGCCCCACAGCCCGACGCACGCGTACGCGGAGGTCACGTCCTCCACCTCGACCGATCCGCCGTCCGGTGCGTGGTCTCGGATCCACGAGTAGTCGTGCATGCCGAACGCGGTGCCGGTGATGATCCGGAACCGGTCCTCCCCCAGGCGCGTGACGGTGAAGTCGCACTCGATGCCGCCGTCCTCGTTGAGCATCTGCGTGTAGGTCAGGGCGCCGACCGCGCGCGCGACTCGGTTGTCGGCGAGGCTCTCGAGGAACTCCGCGGCGCCGCGGCCGCGGACCTCGATCTTGGCGAATGACGTGAAGTCGAAGATGGCCGCTGAGTCGCGGCAGGCCTGGTGCTCCACGCCGATCGCCGGCGACCACAGGCGTCCCGCCCAGCCGTGTGGGCGCAGCGACACGTCGCCGTGCGTGCCATTGGGCTCGAACCAGTTGGCACGCTCCCAGCCCGACTTCTCCCCAAACGCCGCGCCCAGGTCCTTCAGCCGGGAGTAGAGCGGGGAGACGCGCAGCGGCCGGCCGGCCGTGCGCTCGTGGCCGGGGTACTTGACGTCGTAGTAGGTCGAGTAGACCTCGTACGTGCGGGCTAGGGTGTAGTCGCGGCTGAAGTAGGCGCGGCCGAAGCGCCGGGAGTCCATCTCCCAGACGTCGAGGCTGGGCTTGCCCTCGGCGATCCACTCGGCCACGAGCCGGCCCATCCCGCCCGCGCCGGCCAGCCCGTGCGCGCAGAAGCCGGCGGCGACCCAGAACCCGCGCACCTCGCTGGGCCCGAGGATGAACTCGTTGTCGGGGGTGAAGGCCTCGGGGCCGTTGACGAGGCGGACCACCTCGGCATCCTTCAACGAGGGGGTGCGGACGATGGCGTTGTCCATCAGCGGCTCGAACCGCTCCCAGTCCGGCTCGAGGAGGCGGCCGTTGAAGTCGCTCGGGATGCCGTCCAGGCCCCACGGTTTCGGGTTGCGCTCGTAGCCCCCCATGACCAGCCCGCCCGACTCCGGCCGGTAGTAGACGAGCAGGGAGGGGTCGCGCATCGTGGGCATGTCGCGCGGCAGGCCGGACGGGCGCGTGATCAGGTACTCGTGGGCGAACGGGATCAGCGGCACGTTCACGCCCACCATGCGTGCGATCTCGGGCGCGAACATGCCGCCGGCGTCGACGATGAGCTCCGTCTCGACATCCCCCTTGTCGGTGACGGCCTTGCGCACGCGGCCGTCCCGCACCTCGATGCTGCTCACGCGCGTGTCCTCGCACACCTCCGCGCCACGCCGCTTCGCACCCTCGAGGAGCGCGAACGTGAGCTGGCTTGGGTCGATGTAGCCGTCGGTCGGGAGAAACGCGGCGCCGAGCACCCCTTCGGTGGCCATCGGCGGGAACATCTTCTGCGCGTCCTGCGCGGAGATGAGCTCGAGCGGCAGGGCGAAGGTCTTCGCCCATGCCGCCTGGCGCGTCAGTTCCTCCATCCGCTCCTGGCTGGAGGCGAGGCGCAGTGAGCCGACCTCGTGCCACCCGGTCTCGAGCCCGACCTCATCCCTCAGAGTCCGGTAGAGGTCGACCGAGTTCATCATCATCTGGCTCAGGCTCAGCGAGCCGCGCAGCTGGCCGACCAGGCCTGCGGAGTGGAAGGTCGAGCCGCTGGTCACGCGCGCGCGCTCGACGAGGACCGTGTCGGTCCAGCCGAGGCGCGTCAGCCAGTAAAGGATGGACGCGCCGCCGACACCCCCGCCGATGACGACGGCGCGCGCGTGACTCCTCACGAGGTGGTGTTTACGCCGGGGCTTTAGCCGTCACGGGTTCGGTCGCCGGCGCCCTGCGCTGTGCGAACCACCAGTACGCGAAGCCGACGATGATGATGATCGCGAGCGTGAACTCGAACAGCGGGATCTCGCCGATCGGGCCCAGGTTGGGGATGTTCGGCAGCACCTTGACCGCCGGGTTCTGGTTGCCGACGTTGATGTCCCGAGGCCACAAGAAGTTGATCTCCATCGAGACGCCGTAGATGAGGCCGAGGATGTTGACCCAGAGTCCCCACTGCCCGAGCTTGAACGGAGCCTGCTCTTTCGGCCAGCCGCTCAGCCGGGCGCGAAGGATGGCGACGTTGGCGAGGATGTAGGACAGGTAGATCATGCCCGTCGCGCCGATCGCGATCAGTCCCGCGCCGGAGTAGTAGAGCAGGGGAAGTCCGGCCAGGACGCCGACCACGATGCACGTGCCCACCGGGGTGTGCAGGGTCGGGTTGACCTTGTTGAACTGGCGGCCGAACGGCAGCTTGCCATCCCGCGCCATGCCGAACGCGAGACGGATGGTCGAGGTCTGGATGGCGAGGCAGCACACATAGATGGCCGCGAAGACGACGAAGAGGTAGAGGTTGGCGGCCCAGCCCGGGAAGTTCTGCTCGATGATGGTCACGAGAGGGAAGGGGTACTTGCCGGCGGCGGTGTCGGCGACGAATTTCGACATGTCGCCGGGGATGGCGATGATGACCGCGAAAAGGAAGATGGCGCCGATGATCGCCGAATCCGTAGATCACGAACAGGGACATGAACATGGCGGCCAGGAACGTGCCTGCCTGATTGCTGGTCCCGAGGTAGCTGGTGTCCGTGAACACGGCCGGCGAGTGGTGGTGATAGAAGAGGATGAGGACCAGGGCGAAGACGACCATGCCCAGGATCTCGAACACGACACCCGTGTTGTTGACGATCGCGACCAGGCGGACGCCGAAGATGCTCAACAGCGTGGTGCTCAGCAGCACCAGGGCCGCGACGTTGCGGAGGGTGTCGGGATCGGTGCCGATGTTCATGCCCAGGTTGTTGAGCAGCGGAATCAGGACGAGGGGCACGGTGGCGACAACCGCGGCCACGGTCAGGATCCCAGCGAAGAGGTAGATCCAGCCCGTGAACCAGGAGTAGGTCCTTCCGGCCAGGTACTTGGTCCACTGGTAGACAGACCCGGCCACGGGGAAGTGGGAGCTGACCTCGGCGAAGTTGAAGGCGATGATCAGCTGGCCGACGACGACGATGGGCCAGCTCCAGTAAAAGAAGGGCCCGGCGAGAAACAGGCCGAGGATGAACAGAGTGAAGATGCCGGTGCTCGGCGAGATGTACGAGAAGGCCACGGCAAAGCTGGAGTAGACGCCCAGCGCCCGGCGAAGCTCCTGCTTGTAGCCGAATTTCTCCAGGTCGCGGACATCAGCTTCGTGTGCGGTTTCCAATGCTTCCCCTCCCCTGGGTGAAACCGACGGCTACCTGGTGCGGGAACCTATCACCGGTTGCGTGCCGCGTCAACGCGCGCGCTGGGCGCAACGGACCATGGGACGAAAGACCCTATAGCCCGCCGCTTAACGGAGCGGTAAGGTCCGACCACACAAAGCGATGGACCGGCAGCCTCGCGGAGCGTGTCCAGACACGGCTGGGAACAAGGGGAGGAGGGTGTGGCGGCGTCTATTGACCGCCGTCACGTCCGCCCTGCTCCTCGCCCAGCCGGCCCTTGCCCCCGTGGCGGGGCTGGCGGCGACCATCCAGACGGACCTGTTCGTCTACCAGAACGGGGACACGGTAACGATGACGGGCGACGGGTTCGGGCCGTCGGAGACGGTCGACCTGGTCACCGTCGACCCGGTGGGTGCCGTGGTCGACCAGGGGACCGCCGCCAGCGACGCCGCCGGGAACTTCAGCTACCAGTTCGTGCTGAACACGACCTTCGGCGGGCTCTATACGGTCACCGCCCGCGGGGAGACCTCGGCGGTATCGGCCAGCACCCAGTTCGACCCGCAAGACAAGACGGTGATCACGCTCGTGGTGGCGCCTTCCACGGCGACGTGGGGGACCGCGATGACGGCCAGCGGCACCCTTACCGACGACGACACGAAGGCGCCGATCGCGGGCGCCACGGTCACTCTGGGGACGTATCCCAACGTCAACTGCAACAGCGCGCAAGCGTCGCTTGGATCGGCCGTTACGGCCGCCAACGGCACCTTCAGTGCATCGATAAATCCGCCGGCTGGCACGCCTTTCGTGGGAGCAGCGTATGCCGGCGAGCCGCAGGTTCACCAGGCCAAGTCTCAATGCACGAGCGTCACCGTCAACCGCGCGAGCACATCCACGACGGCGTCGCTGTCACCCACAACAATCCCGACCAGCGGGACCACATCGGTGAGTTGGTCCGTGTCGTCGGCGGCCGGCGTGAGCGGGTTCGCAGTCACCGGGGGAACGACAGTGGTCAAGGACACAGGGCCGGGTACGCTTTCGTGCACCCCCGCGTCGGTCGCGGTGAACACACCGCAGACCAACTCCGGTTTCTCAGTCGTCGCGAGCTCGAGTCAGCAGTTCACGTGCTCGGCGAGCGCGAACGGCGCGTACACGCTGCACGTCCACTTCGCCGACACGGACGGCAACTACTTCAACTCCGATAGCGCCGGGATGAGCCTCACGGTCTCCGCCGACGTTCAGGCACCGTCCGGCACCGTCTCCATCAACGGAGGCGCCACTGTGACCAACGGCAACAACGTCAGCCTCCATCTGCACGCGACCGACAACGTCGGAGTGACTGCTTACCGCGTCGCGAACGGTTCCGACTGTACGGGTGCCACCTTCCAAGCGGTGACGCCGACGCCGACCTTCGATCTCACCATCGGCTCGTGGACGCTCACCGCGGGCGATGGGGCCAAGACGGTCTGCGCTCAGTACCGAGATGCGGTTGGAAATTCGTCAGCGGTGGCGACGGCGAACATCACGGTGGACACGACCGGCCCGGTCATCACGTTCGCGCAGG
>VBEK01000097.1 GCA_005889135.1 Chloroflexota bacterium | reverse complement strand
CGCCGCCGTGCTGGCCGCGATCCTGGGCGTGATCACCGCCGCCGCCGGCCAGCCGGACTACGCCTTTCCGATCTTCATCGCCCTGGTCGTCTTGGCGGCGGTGCTCGCCGGCGTGGCCGTCGCGACCAGCGAGCTGATGCGCGAGTCGCGATCCGCCGCGGCCCTCGCGGAGCGCCGGGTCGAGCAGCTCGCCGGCGTGGAGAGGAGGCTGAGGGCGACCGTCGAGTCGGCGGGCGTCGGGCTGGGCACGGCCGACCTCCAGGGCAGGTTCCTCCAGGTCACCGACCGGCTCGCCGCGATCCTCGGGTGCGGTCGCGAGGAGCTCCTGCAGACCACCCTGGCCGACCTCACCACGGGCGAGGACCGCGCCTCCGTCGTCGAGGCGCTCGCCTTGCTCGAGAACGGCGACCTGACCAGGTGGGAGGGCGAGATCAACGGCGCGGCCGGCGTGCTCCTGGTGCGGCTTCCGAGCGCCGCCGCGGACGAGCCGCTGCTGCTGGTCCAGGTCGCCGACAACGCCGCGCGCCGCCGTGGCGAGGCGCTGCGGGACTCCACGGCCGCCGTGCGCCAGGTCATCGTCACCACGACGACCGTCGAGCAGGCGATGCCGCAGGCCCTGCGCGCGTTCTGCGAGCACCTGGGCTGGAGCGCCGCCCAGCACTGGGCGCTCGAGCGAGATCAGGCCGCGATGCGGTCGAAGCACTCGTGGAACTCGTCCGACGCCACGCTCGAAGGATTCCTCCACGCCAGCCGCGCCGTCGTGGTCACCGAGGGCGCGGGCCTGGTGGGCAGAGTGTGGCGATCCGGCGTCCCGGCGGCGGAGGAGGACCTGACCCGCGCGGCCGATTACCAGCCCGCGACCGCTGCGCGCTCGGCCGGGCTGCGCTCCGCTTTCGCCTTCCCGGTCGTCCAGGCCGGCGACGTCGCCGGCGTGATCGAGCTGGTGTCGCGAGACGCGCACAGCCCGCGAGAGGACGAGGTCGCGGTCCTGGCCAACGCGGGAGTTGAGATCGGCCAGTTCATGCTCCGCGCCGAGACGTCGCACGCGCTCCGCCGCAGCGAGGCAGACCATCGGGCGATCTTCGAGCGCTCGCCGATCGGGATCGCCCGCATCGGCAACGGGGGCGACCTCCTCGAGGCCAACCCGTCCCTGCTGCACATGCTCGAGCACGACCCCGAGACGATGCGCGCCACCGCCTGGCCCGAGCTCATGCACGCCTACGACAAGGCCGCTGCGAAGGTCCGCAAGGCGCCCTTCCTGGCCGGGCTCGGGGACGGGAGCCCGGTTCAGCTTCGCGCCGCCACCGGCGCAGGCAACTGGCTGTGGCTGCAGCTGTCGGCCACCAGCATCCCGGACGCGAGCGGGGCGCCCGAACACGTGCTGGTGATGGTCGAGGACGTGACCGTCGTGCGCGAGACTTCCGACCGCCTGGCCGAGGCCCTGCAGGCGACGCGGGACGCTAACGCCAACCTGGAGAAGCTCGACCAGACCAAGAGCGAGTTCCTGAGCATCGTCAGCCATGAGTTCCGGACCGCGCTGACCGGGATCCAGGGCTTCAGCGAGCTCATCCGCGACGGCGGCCTCGAGGCCGACGAGCTGCGCGCGTACGGCGGCTACATATTCAACGACGCGGACCGCGTGAACCGCCTGATCGGCGACATGCTCGACCTCGACCGCATGGAGTCGGGTCGGATGTCCATGCGGACCGCCGACGTCGACATCAACGACATCGTCATGGAGGCGATCTCGCGCGCGGCGCCCGCGGCGGGAGCGGTCGAGTTCAAGTCCGACCTCGACCCGCGGCTGCCGATCGTCGCCGGCGACCGCGACCGCCTCATCCAGGTCCTGAGCAACCTTGTCAACAACGCGGTCAAGTACTCGCCCGACGGCGGCACGGTGACGCTCGCCAGCCGCGTCGACGGGCGTTTCGCGCTGATCAGCGTCACCGATACCGGCATCGGCATCCCGCAGGACGAGATCGGCCACGTGTTCGAGCGTTTCCGGCGCGTTCGCAGCGGCGCCGCGCAGTCCATTCCCGGGACTGGCCTGGGCCTCACGATCGTTAAGCAGATCGTGGAGATGCACGGGGGCAAGATCTGGGTCGAGAGCGCGGTCGGTCACGGCTCGTCGTTCCACTTCACGATCCCGCTCGCCCCTGAAAGCGCGAACGCGTTGCAGCTCCGCCATGGCTGATGCCTACACCGTGCTGGTGGCCGACGACAACGAGGTCGCGCAGCGGCTCTGCAAGCGCGTGCTCGAGAAGGCGGGCTACTCGGTGCTGATCGCGGCCGACGGCCTGCAGGCGGTGGACATCGCGCTGTCGCAGCGGCCGACGATGATCCTCATGGACGTCGCCATGCCGGGGATCGACGGCCTGGAGGCGATGCGCCGGATCAAGGCCGACGTCCCGAGCATGCCGATCGTGATCGCGAGCGCACACTCGATGTCGAGCGACCGCGAGCGCTTCCTCGCCGCCGGCGCGGACGACGTCCTCAGCAAGCCTTTCCGGCTCACCGACCTCATCGCGATCGTGGAGAGCCTGGCCAGGGCGAGGACGGCGTGAAAGATCTCACCGGCACGCGCCTGGGGCAGTACGAGATCGTCGAGCGCCTCGGCGGCGGCGGCATGGCCGTCGTCTACCGCGCCGTGCAGCAGCCGCTGGGCCGCGAGGTGGCGCTGAAGGCGCTCTCTTCGGAGCTGTTCCAGGACGACGGCTTCGTGAAGCGGTTCGAGACCGAGGCCAAGACGCTGGCCAAGCTCGACCACCCCAACATCCTCCCGATCTACGACTTCGAGGTGATCGACGGCAACGCGTTCCTGACCATGCCGCTGATCCGAGGCGGGACGCTGCGCGACGTCCTCAACCGGGGGGCGATGGACACGCTGAGCGCGTGGCGCTACCTGCGCGAGATCGGCGACGGCCTGCAGCACGCGCACGACGCGGGCATCGTCCATCGCGACCTGAAGCCGACCAACGTCCTCATCCACGCCGACGGCCGCGCGATGCTGGCGGACTTCGGCCTCGCGCGCGGCGCGGGCCAGCCGACGCACCTGACCACGATCGGCCTGGCCATCGGCACGCCGGGGTACATGGCGCCCGAGCAGGTGATGGGCCACGACGTCGACAAGCGCGCCGACATCTACGCCATGGGCGTGCTGTGCTTCGAGATGCTCACCGGCCGGCTGCCCTACATCGGCTCCAACCGGATGGAGGTCGCGTACGCGACCGTGAACACACCCATCCCGTCGGCGGTGAAGATCAACGCCAACCTGCCGGACGAGCTCGACGTGCTGCTGGCGAAGGTGCTGGCCAAGGATCCAACCCAGCGCCCGCAGTCGGTGAAGGAGCTCCTCGCCCAGATGGCGCGGCTGCCGCAGCGACGCACGTCGCCGCCAGGTGTGGCCGCGTCCACCGCGCCGGCCGCGACTTCCGCGCCTGCCGCCGCCGCGGCGGGTGGCGTGGCGGTGCTCCCCAAGCCCGCGACCTCGGCGAACGGCCCCGACACGACCTCGATGCGCGTGGTGAAGGCCGCGCCTCCACCTCCGCTGCTGCACGGATCGCCTCCGCCGACGCCCACGTCCGCGGGCGGCTCGACCATCCGCACGCTCGAGCTGATGGGCGTGCGCCCCGCCCGAGCGCGCGGGCGCTTCATCCTCAACTCGCACTTCAGCAACTTCGTCCACGTCTCGCGCGACGTGACCGGGGATCGATGGCCAGAGGTCGCGTACGCCGCTGGGTTGGTGCAGTACATCGAGCAGGACGCGCCGCACGACGACCAGCTGGCGTCTCCGGTCGAGTCGCTGTCCCGCCTCAACGAGGCATTCGAGACGATCTACGGACCCGAGTCGGAGGACATGATCCGGGCGTGGGGCCGGCGCGCGACGGAGCGGTGGCTGGCGGAAGGCCGGCACGGTCTGGGCAGCGCGCGCAGGTTTGTGCCCGGACGCCAGCGCAGGCTCGCCAGTCTGGTGAAGAACTTCACCGAAGCGATGGACAACGTGCGAGGTGAGCACACGCACGCGTGGTTGCAGGTTGACGAGCACCAGTTCTGGCTGGTGCACTTCTCGAACATGTTCGCCCTCGGGCGGATCAAGACTGTGAAGTCGTGCCATGTGTGGACGGCCCAGATCGAGACCATCCTCCGGTGGGCTGGGCTCGCGAACGACTGGTACGTGGAAGAGGTCGAGTGCGGCTCGGTGACGGGGACGTTCGACTGCGCGTTCGCGATCAGGGCGTCGGAGACGAGCTAACCCGGCGCAGCACCGCTTCGTGACGCGTTTTGCGCAAAATGCGCCGTCGCGCCCGCGTGATGAGCCGAGTTTTGCGCAAAACGGCGTGCAGCTGCCCTGAAAGGGGAAGGCCCTCCACCGGGGGGCAGAGGACCTTCAGAAAGGAGGGAGGGTGAGATTGACGCTGGAATCCATGTTACCCCCGCCTTGGGGAAAGCGTGCACCCGACTTTTCGCCTCTCCTACAGTCATGGGGTGGCCCGTTTCGCGATCGACGTCACCGCGTGCTGGCGACCGCTGCGGGTCGGCATGCTCACCGTCGCGGTCGAGCTGACGCGCGCCCTCGTCAACGGCCGCGGGACTGACGAGTTCGTCCTCATCTGCAGTCGCGACCGCCCGGATTCGCTGCGCGACCTCGACTGCGAGGCGGTCTTCTCGCCGCATCGCCACGAGCTCGCCGTGAAGTCGCGATGGCTGCCGGCGATCGAGCCCTTGCTCGAGGCTGACGCCATCCTCTACCCGTACTGGCCCAGCCCGCCCTTCCGCCGCCCGGGCGCGCCGCCCGCGGCCATCTACGTCCACGACCTCGCGTTCCGTGTGCGGCCCTCCGAGGTGCCGTGGCAGCAGCGTGTGTACTTTCGCGCGGTGCTGCCGCGAGCGCTGCGCCAGGCCGGGGCGGTGATCGTCCCATCCGAGACCACGCGCAAGGATCTGTCGCGCTACTACCCCGCGCGTGAACTCGAGGAGAAGACGAAGGTGATTCCCGAGGGAGTGCCTTCTTCTGCGCCGGCCGCTCCGCTCCCCGACGGCGTCGAGCCCGGATTCATCCTCGCGGTGGGCAGCGTCGAGCCGCGCAAGAACTATCCGCGGCTCCTGGCCGCGTACCGGCAGCTCCGCGGTCGCGGCGCGGTCCCGTTCATCATCAACGGCCGTCCCGGCGTGCCCCAGCTCGTGATCGCGGGGCGGCGCGGTTGGGCCTACGGCGACACCCTCAAGCGCATCGCCGCCGAGCCCGGAGTGCGCTACCTCGGGCATGTCGACGAGCCGACGCTTACCGCCCTGTACGAGTCGGCGTCGGTGCTTGCGTTCCCCAGCCTGTACGAGGGTTTCGGCCTGCCGCTGCTCGAGGCCATGGCGCATGGGGTGCCGGCGGTCGTCGGCTCGACGGGTGCGCTTCCGGAGCTCGGCCTCGGCGCGGCGATCATCGTCGACGCCGAGGACACCGAGATGATCGCCACCAGCCTGGAGAGGCTGCTCGCCGACGAGGGCTTGCGCAGGAAGCTCGGCGAGGAGGGTCGCCGCCGGGCGAAGGGTTACACATGGGCGAGCGCCGCCGAGCAGGTCCATGAGGTGCTGGGGCGCGCGGCCAGGAAGCCACAGGGCAAGGCCGCGTAGATGGTCTCCGTCCGCATCCTCGCCGACGAGAGGACCTCGCTCGACCCCCGCCGGTTCGCGATCGTCGCCGCCGGCGAGCAAGTTCTGCTCGCAGCGACCGAACGCCGCCCGAGCGAGCGCCAGGCCTCTGCCCTCCGCAGCTTCGTCCGTCGAGGAGGAGGCCTCGTCCTCGCCGGCAGAACGCTCGCGGCCTGGTCGGGGGACGAGGCCATCCGCGAGCTGGCGGGTTGGGTTCCGGCCCTGCCGGGACCCGAGACCGAGCTGATCGTCCGGCCCGACCGCGAGCACCCCGTCACGCAGCGACTGGACCCGGAGTGGAGGATTCGCGACAGGCTCTACGTCTCGGAGGGGCCGCCTGCGGGGGCGACCGTCCTCGCGCGCGCCAGCTGGCGCTTCACCGAGCAGGTCGTCGCCTACGAGCGACCGTTCGGCAAGGGCCGGTTCGTCTATCTCGGCCTGCGCGACGACGGCAGTAGTACCTACGCGAAGCTGCTCGCCCGCCTACTTCTGTTCGCCGCCGGGCGCACCGCCGCGCCGGCGGTCGGCGTCGGCCTCATCGGTTACGGCGCCATCGGGCGCGAGCACGCAGCCTCGGTCGCGGCCACGAGCGGTCTGCGCCTGGCCGCCGTCTGCGACCTCAACCCTCAGAGGCGAGAGGCGGCCGCGCACGACTGGGGTTTGCGCACGTTTGCCGGCCAGGACGAGCTGCTCGAGGACACCGACGTCGGGCTGGTGGTCGTCGGCACGCCTCCCAGCGACCACGCTAGCCCTGTGCTCGCGGCCCTGAACGCGGGCAGGCACGTCGTCTGCGAGAAGCCATTCGCCGTGAGGGTCGAGGACGCGGACCGGATGATGGACGCGGCCGCGTCACAGCGTCGCGTCCTCACGGTCTACCAGAGCCGGCGCTGGGACCCCGACTACGTCGCGCTGCGCGACGCCGCGCGGTCCGGCCGTGCCGGCGAGCCTTTCTACATGGAGTCCTTCATCGGCGGCTACGACCATCCATGCGACTTCTGGCACAGCCACGAACCGGTGTCTGGGGGCACGGTATACGACTGGGGGTCGCACTACTTCGACTGGATCCTCCAGCTCTTCGACGAGCGCGTGCGATCCGTGACCGCGAACGCGCACAAGCGGGTGTGGCACGACGTGACCAACGACGACCAGGTTCGCGTCGACCTCACGTTCGCCGGCGGGCAGCAGGCGACGTTCCTGCAGTCGGGCATCGCCGCGGCGCGCAAGCCCAAGTGGTACCTGCTCGGCACGCGGGGCGCGATCGTCGGCGACTGGGCAGACGCGGACGTGCCGGCCGATCTGCCGGCGCGGGTAACCGTGTTCACGCGCGCGGGGGAGGAGCGCCTGTCCCTGCCCGCGCGCGACGAGCATGGCTTCTACCGCAACCTGGCCGACCACCTCGCGTGGGGAGAGCCGCTCGCGGTCCCGCCCGAGGAGGCGAGGCGGAACGTGGCCATCATGGAGGCGGCGACGCAATCGCTGAAGCGCGACGGCGCGCAGCTGATGGTGGACATATAGCGACCCGCCGCCTCGGCTGGGGCATCCTCGGGGCGGCGAACATCGCGCGCCGCGCCGTGCTCGCCGCCATCGCCGAGTCTGACAACGGCCGGCTCGTAGCCATGGCCAGCCGGAGCGCGGAGCGCGCGCGGCAGATGCTGGAGCCGCACCCCGGCGTGCGGATCGTCGACTCCTACGACGCCCTGCTCGCCGACCCCGAGGTCGACGCGGTCTACAACCCGCTGCCGAACAGCCTGCACAGGGAGTGGACGGTCCGCGCGCTCGAGGCGGGGAAGCACGTTCTGTGCGAGAAGCCGATCGGGCTCAACGCCGCCGAGGCAGAGGAGATGGCGGCCGCGGCGGAGCGCGCCGGCAGGCACCTGATGGAGGCGTTCATGTATCGATTCCATCCCGCGATGAGGGAGTTCGTGGAGGGCGTTCGCGACCCGATCCACGTTCAGGCGACCTTCGGATTCACGGCCAAACACGACGGCGACATCCGCCTGCAGCCCAACCTCGGCGGCGGTGCGCTGCTCGACGTCGGGTGCTACACGGTCAGCGTCTCGAGGTGGATCCTCGGCGAGCCGGTGGAGGTCGCGGCCCGCGGTCGTTTCGAGCAGGACGTGGACGTGAGCATCGCAAGCCTACTCACCTTTCCCGGCGCCACCACGTCGTCGGTCTGGGCCAGCCTCGAGTCGCCCGAGGAGCAGGCGCTGAAGGTCGTGACGCGAGCGGGCGTGCTCACCAGGGTGAAGCCCTTCAGCGCCTACCGCGATCCGCACGATCCCTACCGCCTGATGGTCGAGTCCTTCGGAGACAGCGTCCTGCACGACCGGCCGGTGGCGATCCCGCTGAGCGAGTCGATCGCGAACATGCGCGTCCTCGACCGCATCGCGGAGGCGGCTAGGCCTTAGTCAGCTCCACGAACCGCGCGTCCTCGCGCAGGTCGCCGAAGTCCGAGTCCCCCGCCGCGTTGGCCCGGGCGTCGGGCCGGTGGGCGATCGCCTCCCGCAGCAGATCGAGAGCGTCGTCCTTGCGTCCCTCCTGGGCGCGCACGGTCGCAAGGTTGTAGAGCACCACGCCCATGACGAAGTCGGGCGCCTGCGCGGCCTTCATGTCGGCGACCGCCTCCTCGAAGAGCTTGCGCGCCCTCTCCGTCTCGCCGTTCTCCACCAGGTACTGGTAGATGTGCAGGCGGGGGTGCGTGTAGCTGTTGCGCAGCACCGCGACCGTGGTCGTCTTCGACTCGTTCCAGCGGATGGGCCGCTCGCCGAGCTTGGCGTAGAGCTCGGCGATCTCGGACAAGAGGTGATCGCAGCGCGCCGCCGCGTCGGCCAGAGGCGTGCCGATGCCGTTGGCCAGCTCGGCGTCGTTGACCTGGTTGACCTCGTCCACGGCGGGCGGGACCGTCGTCTGCTCGCCGCCCTCGGCGATCTCCGTCAGCGCGTTGCGCATGCGCTCGCGCCACATGCCGAGGTGGAACATCAACAGCGCGGCGGGCCACCCCTTGGGCGCCTTCTCCGACTGCCGCGCGCGCTCGACGAACTCCTGCTCGACCTTGCGCTCTTTCTCGAGCGCCTCGCGGACGGCGCTCGGCTCAGACAGGGGTCAGGTCCGTGGTCGCCTCGCCCTTGGCGCTCATGGGACCGCTGAAGCCGGGCCCCGCCGTCGCCGGAGGGGAAAGCCGGGTCGGGGGGAGCTTGAGATCGATGGTCGCGTCGTCCGCCGCGGTCGAGTGCGTCTTCATGACGCGGTGGCCGTCGGGGTCGATCCACGTCGTGACGTCGGTGGTCACGGTGCCCTTCATCGTCAGCCCCGACATGCCCATCTCGGAGGATGGCGATGAGTCGCCGAACGTCATGTCGATGGTCATCGTGCTCTTGGTCTCGACCACGGCCGCGGTGATACCGTTCAGTGACTCGTCGCGCAGGTACGTGCTCTTGCTCGTCACGTGCGCGCCGCCGGTGCCGTTCGGGTTGGCCTGGTCGTAATCCTTCGTCCACGTGTCGCCCGGTTTGACCGCCTTGGCGGGCAGCACCGCGGTGATGAAGAAACCGCCGCCAAGCCCTGAGAACGCCTGCATCGGCGTGCCGCCCGGGAGCTGGTTCCCCTCCACGCTGACCAAGCGCCCGTCGGCTCCGACCTGGACGTTGATCGTCTGTGCAGGGACGCCGGTGGTGGTGTTGCTGACTCCTCCCATCGCCGACTTCATGGTCAGGTTGCTCAACGTGATCGCCAGGTCGGCTGTGCCCGAGGAGTCGACCGACTTGACCTTGATCGACTCATCGGCGCTGATGTCGAAGTTGAGCGGAAACGAGATCTCGCTTGTGGTCACGGTCTGCTTCGACGACGCGTGCAGCTTGTACTTGTAGGTGTCGCCCGCCTTGTAGGCGAGAGACAGCGTGTGCGCGCTGGCCGTGCCGAACGCGCCGCAGCCGGCGAGGACAAAGACCGAGACCGCCACTAAAGCGAGTCGCTTCATGCGACCCAGACTACGCCAGGCGCGGCTCTCTGGAGCCCTCCTCGGCGGGCGTGGGCGCGGGCTCCGGCGGCTGCGCCACTGCGATCGGCACGATCTGGCGGAACGTCCTCAACGCCTGCTCCCAGCTCGCCAGCATGGCAGCCGCCCGGGCGCTGCCGGTGCGCCGGTGGTGCTCCTCGACCAGCGCGCGCAGCTCGTCCGCGTCTTCCGGTGGCACCTCGCGCGCGACCACGCTGTCGGGGTTCAACTGCCTCCATTCGACTGCATAGGCCACGCCTCCGGTCATGCCGGCGCCGGCGTTCCAGCCCACGGGGCCGAGCGCCACCGCCACGCCGCCGGTCATGTACTCGCAGAAGTGGTCGCCCGCGCCCTCGACCACCGCGACCGCGCCCGAGTTGCGGACGCAGAAGCGCTCGCCCACGCGTCCGGCGATGAAGAGTCGGCCGCCGGTGGCGCCGTAGGCGATGGTGTTGCCGGCCAGGACGGCGGCGTCGTCTTCCGCGGCGCCCGCCGCGAACGGCCGGATCGCGATCACGCCGCCTCCCATGCCCTTGCCGACGTAATCCTGCGCCTGGCCCTCGAGCGAGAGCTCGACATCGTGGTCGAGAAACGCGCCAAAGCTCTGGCCGGCGCTGCCGACGTAGTGGCGCCGCTCGCCGGGTGCGAAGGCGGCGCCGACCGTGCGGTGGGAGTTGTCGATCGGCCCCTCGACGGGCGCCGGCGCGGGAACATCACCGTTGCGGGGCCACGCCCGACGCCGGGGAAGGGTCGCGTCGGTCGCCGCGAGGACAAACGTGAGGTCGAGCCTGGCACCCTCCACCTGCTCGAGCAGCTCGACGCGGCCCACGACCTCGTCGAGGGAGCGCGCCCCCAGCCGAGCCAGGTGCTCACGCACCTCGCCCGCGAGCAGGAAAAGGTGGTTGACCACGTGCTCCGGCCGGCCCTCGAACTTGGCGCGCAGGTCCTCGCGCTGGGTAGCGATGCCGGTCGGGCATGTGTTGAGGTGGCACTGCCGCGCCATGTCGCACCCGAGTGCGACCAGGAGGCCGGTGCCGAAGCCGAACTCCTCGGCGCCGAGGAGCGCGGCGACGACGATGTCGCGGCCGTTCCGCAGGCCGCCGTCGGTGCGCAGGCTGACGCGCTCGCGCAGGCGGTTTGCCACCAGCACCTGCTGGGTCTCGGCGAGGCCGAGCTCCCAGGGCGAGCCGGCGTTCTTGATCGAGGAAAGTGGCGATGCGCCGGTGCCGCCGTCGTGGCCGGACACGAGGATGTAGTCGGCCCGGGCCTTGGCGACGCCGGCGGCGATGGTGCCGACGCCCGCCTCCGACACTAGCTTGACGCCCACCCGCGCACGCGGGTTCACCGTCTTCAGGTCGTGGATGAGCTGGGCCAGGTCCTCGATGGAGTAGATGTCGTGGTGCGGCGGCGGGGAGATCAGCTGCATCCCCGGCTGCGCGTGGCGGAGGCGCGCGATGAGGCTCGTCACCTTCAGGCCGGGGAGCTGGCCGCCCTCGCCGGGCTTGGAGCCCTGCGCGATCTTGATCTCCAGCTCGTCGGCCCGCTTGAGGTAGCGGGGGGTGACGCCGAACCGGGCGGAGGCGACCTGCTTGACGCGGTTGTCTCGTCTAACCGGCGTTCTGGCCTGCGAAATGCCGTGATAGTCGCGACTATCCGGGGTTCTCGTATCGGAAATGCCTTGATAGTCGCGACTATCGAGGTCCGGGCCGTCGTCGTACGTGTCGGGGTCTTCGCCGCCCTCGCCCGAGTTGGAGCGCGCGCCCACCTGGTTCATGGCGATGGCGAGCGCCTCGTGGGCCTCGGGGGAGAGCGCGCCCAGCGACATCGCGGTGCTGACGAAACGCTTGACGATCTCGGTCGCCGGTTCCACGTCTTCGAGCGGAACCGGCTGCGTACATTCCTTGAAGGCCAGCAGCTCGCGCAGCGACTGCGCCTCGCCTGAGCCCGCGCTGGACAGGCGGCGCCACTCGGCGTAAGCCGCGGCGTCGCCGGTCTGCGCCGCCTTCTGCGCCGCCCGCACCGCGACCGGGTTGTAGGCGTGGTGCTCCCCTGCCTTGCGGAAGCGGACACGACCGTGGTCCGCCATCGCCGGCGGCCGCGTGCGCGCGGACTGCTCGATGTCGTCGAGGTTCGCGCCGCCGATGCGCGACGGCACCGCGGGAAAGCAGAGCTCCATGACCTCCGCGCCGAGGCCGAGCGCCTCGAGGACCTCGGCCCCGCGGTAGCTCGTGACGCAGGAGATGCCCATCTTGGCCATCACCTTCAGCAGGCCGGCCTCGAGCGCTTTGCGGTAGCGCGGCGCGGCCTCGTCGCCGACGGTCGCGAAGGCAAGGTACGGATGCACCGCGGTCGCCCCGATCGTGACCAGGCAGGCGACGTCGTGGACGTCGACGGCGTCTCCGGCGATGGCGACGATGTCGGTGACCATGCGGCGACCGGTCTCGAGCAGATGGGAGTGCACCGCGCCGACCGCGAGGGCCATGGGCACCGGGATGCGGTGTGGCTCCTGGCGGCGGTCGCTGAGGGCGACCACCCCTTCGACCCGCGACGCCTCGTCGCGCAGGCGGTGCAGCGCCTCGCGCAGCGACTCGTGCGGCGAGTAGGTCGCGTCGATGACGGTCGCGCTCTCGAGCACGCGCGCAAGCTCGGCCGCGCCGAGGACCGGCGACTCCAGCTCAAGGACCTTCGCGTCGGTCAAAAGTGTGCCCTGTGTGCGCCCGGCCGGGATCGCGGGGTGGTGGTGGCGGAGCAGCTCGCGGTCGGCGCCGCCCTCCGGCTCGAGCGTGCCCCGCCGGGAGCCGAGGAGGACGCGCAGCGACATCACGGCCTTCTCGCGCAGTGGGTCGATGGCGGGGTTGGTGACCTGCGCGAAACGCTGGCGCAGGTAGCCGTACACGCGGCGAGGCGTGCGCCCGAGCGGCGCGATCGGGATGTCGTCGCCCATCGAGTACACGGGCTCGGCACCGGTCTCGGCCATGACCTCGACCACGAACTTCACGTCCTCGGTGCCCCAGCCGTGCAGCGCGTGGTGGGCGGGCAGGTCATCGAGCGGATCGAGGTCGACGTGGTGCCGCTCGACGGGCACGAGGACGCGGTCCGCGAGCAGGCCGTAGTCGTGTCGCGCGGCCGCGCGCTCCTTGGCGTCGGAGTCGCGCAGCAGCGAGCCGTCGCGGGTGTCGACCAGCAACATCTGCCCCGGCCCAAGCCGGCCGCGCTCGACCACCTCTTCGGGCGCCATCGTCACGACGCCCGCCTCGGATGCCGCAGCCACGACGCCATCGCGCGTGCGCTGCCAGCGGAGCGGGCGCAGGCCGTTGCGGTCGAGGGCGGCGCCCACGACGACGCCGTCGCTGAAAGCCAGCGCCGCGGGACCGTCCCACGGCTCGAAGCGGATGGACTGGTAGCGATAGAAGTCGCGGACCGGGGCGGCGATGTCGCCGCGGCCTTCCCAGGCGTCGGGGACGAGGCTCATCAGCGCCTCGCTGACCTCCCATCCGCGATCGACCAGGAGCTCGAGGGCGTTGTCGAGCGAGGCGGAGTCCGAGCCTTCGGGCCAGATCGAGCCGCGCAGCTCCGGTTCGAGCTCGGCTTCGCGGGCGCGCATCCACGCGCGGTTGCCCGTGACCGTGTTGATCTCGCCGTTGTGCGCGAGCATCCTGAAAGGCTGCGCGAGACGCCAGTCGGGCATCGTGTTGGTCGAGTAGCGCTGGTGGAAGACGGCGAGCTTGCTCTCGCAGCGCTCATCCTTCAGGTCCAGGTAGAAGTCGGCCAGTCGCGTCCCGGCCATCAGGCCCTTGTAGACGACTGTGCGGCTGGAGCACGAAGGCACGTACATGCGCACGCCCTGGGAGGCGGCGCTCACCTCGATCCGGCGGCGAGCGCGGTAGAGCTCACGCTCCCACGACTCGGCGTCGAGGCCAGGGTCCTCGATGAGGCCGTGCCAGATCGCCGGCATCGTCGCGCGCGCCCGCTCGCCCAGCGAGTCGACGTCCACCGGGACGCGGCGCCAGGCGGCCACGCGGACGTGCTCCTCGACCAGCCGCTGCGCGCGTTCGTCCCACGCGAACAGGACGACCACGGCGCAGCGGCCGCCGAGCAGCCGATCCGGGACCTGGATCAGGAGTCCCGCGCCGTCACCGCTCTTGCCGTCGGCGTCGAGGCCGCCGCGGTGGGCCAGGCGCGCAAGCGCCCGCACACCGTGGGACACGGCCGCGTGGCCCATGTCAGGCGTGGCGACGAAGCCCATGCCACAGGCCGCCCGAGATTCCGGGAGGTCCCCGGCCCAGGCAAGGCGCGTTCGAGGGAGCGCGGGGGGCACCGTTCGCGAAGGCTACCGCCGGTTGCCGAATTGGGCTAGTGCGCAGGTACCAAAAACCGAGCCGAATTTGTTATGCGAGCACTACATCCCCAGCAGGGCCTGGACGCGAAGAGCCACCGAGAGGTTGAGGCGCGTCTCCGGGTCCTCGAGATCGAGGCCCGTGATCTCGCGGATGCGGTCGAGGCGGTAGCGGAGCGTGTTCGGGTGGACGCGCAGGCGCTGCGCGGCGTGCTGCTGCTCCCCGGTCTCCAGGTAGGCGCGGAGGGTGGCCACGAGCGCGCCCTTGCGGGCGGCGTCGTGCTCGGTCAGCGGGCCGAGGTGGCGGCGGCTGTAGTCGACCAGGCGCTCGTCGCTGACGGCGGCAAGCAGGCCGGTGAGCCCCAGCTCGGGCACGGCGACCACCTGGCCCCAGCGTTTGAAGCGGGCGAGCGACTCCATCACCGAGGTGACCTCGCGGAGCGCGCTCTCGACGCCGGCCGGCGCCTCGATCGCGGCGCTGAAGCCGACGGACACGGTGAAGCCGGGCTTCCACTCGGTCACCGCCTGCTGCACCTGGAGCCCAAGCGCGTGGCTGCGCGCCTGGTGGTCGGCCACCTCCGTGCCGAGGGGCAGCAAGGCCACGACCTGGTCCGAGCGGCCCTGCACCAGCGCGCGCTGGTAGGACGCGCGCACGACGGCGGTGACCCGGCGCAAGAACTCGCGCTTCAGCGCCTGGATCGCGTCCTCGGAGATCTGGCGCGCGCGGACGAAGCCGCGGAAGTCGTCGATGTCGACCAGGACGACGATGTGGCTGCCATGGAGCGGGTAGCCGACGTGGCGGGCGCGGCGCTGGGCCGCCGCGTCGTCGCCGTAGGTCCCATGCAGCAGGTCCTCGAGGAACTCGCCGCGCACGCGCCCCTCGACCTCCGACAGCTCCCGCTCCTTGGCGATCGACAGCGCGAGCACGAGGGCCGCCTGCTCGATGGCCATGAAGGCCAGCTCCTCGTTGTGAGGCGGGTGGTCCAGGACCGAGATGTAGCCGAGGACCTGGTTGGCGGCGAAGATGGGCGCGATCAGGCGCTCGCGCGACATGCCGAGGTGAGGGAAGGCCGGCACCTTGACGGGACCGCGCTTGGCCTCGACCTCGCGAAGCACGCGCTGGATCTGGGGGTCGAAGAGGACGCGATGCGGCGTGCCCTGGCGGAGGATCGTCTCCTTCCGGTGTGGGTCGGCGCTGCCGCCGGCGTGGGCCAGGAGGTGGAAGCTCGCGTCCTCGACCACGACCGCGCTCTCCAGCAGCTCCGCCAGTGTGCGGCAGATCTCGTTCACGCCCTTGCCGTCGAGGACGAGCTCGGTGAACCGGCGGTGGATGTCCATGGAGCGCTTGAGGCGCGAGTGCTCGGCGTTGATGATCCGCTCCAGGAGCGGGGTCATCAGGTCGACGAACTGGACGTCGGAGGGGATGGTGAAGAGGGGGACCTTGAGTCGGTCGGCCTCGGAGACCATCTCCGGCGGGATGCGGCGCAGGTAGGGCAGGGGGCGCACGACCAGGCCGGCGCCGCCGCTGTCGGCGATCCTGGCCACGAGCCGGATCTGGGCGTCGGTGTCGTCCTTGATCGGAAAGCCGCTGGTGAACATGAGGTCGCCGGCGCGCGGCTGCACCTCGGGCGTCTCCATGAGGCGCACCCACTCGACCTGGCGGTCGAGGCCATCGGCCCCGGCGACGAGCTTGGCCGAGCTGAGCACGGAGCGCATCGCTTCGCGCACGGTCGGGCGCGGCTCGTCGGCCGTCTCGGGCTGGACGTTCCTAGTGGCCATGGTTGGGTTCAGAAGCAAGCTTAGGGTGTGGGCGGGGGACAAGCAATTGCGGTTGGGCCTTGTGCCGGGGCCACTAGGCCGAGTTCGCCACGGCCCGTTAACGTCGCGCCATGACGTCCGAACAGACCCCGGCCTGCGACCGGCACAACGCCACGGTGTCGATGCAGCTGCGCACCATGCACTCCGACGTCACCAAGCCCGATGTCCTGTTGGGACTCTTCGAGTGTCCGGAGTGCGGGCACGAACGCTGGCTGCCCATGAAGACGACGTACGAGGAAAGCGAGGCGTCGATCCCGGCGGCCTAGCCCGATATTTCGGATAGTCGCGACTATCCATGCATCTCGTGCGCCAAGACCCGCGTTAGTCGCGACTATCGAGGCATCTCGTCCACCAAGACCCGCGTTAGTCGCGACTGTCCGGGGGCCGGCTAGCTCCTTGCGATCAGCTCCCGGAGCACCAGGGGCAGGATGCCGCCGTTGTGCAGGTACCCGAGCTCCGTCTCGTTGTCGACCCGCGCCCGCGCGCTGAACGTGGTCTCGCGCCCGTCGTCCGCGACCGCGTGCACGTCGACCTGCTGACCCGGCCTCAGCGATTCCATGCCGCGGATCGTGAACTTCTCCTGGCCGGTCAACCCGAGCTGCTGCGCGTTCTCGCCCGGCGCGAACTGCAGCGGCAGGATGCCCATGCCGATCAGGTTCGAGCGGTGGATGCGCTCGAAGCTTTCGGCGATCACCGCCCGCACCCCGAGCAGCAGCGGCCCCTTGGCCGCCCAGTCGCGCGACGAGCCGGTGCCGTACTCCTTGCCCGCCAGCACGATCAGCGGCACGCCCTCCGCCTTGTATCTCTGCGCGGCGTCGAAGATCGTCATGTCCTCGCCGTCGGGCAGGTGCCTGGTGAAATAGCCCTCGCGCGACGCCAGCGCGTTGCGGAGGCGGATGTTGCCAAACGTCCCCCGCTCCATCACCTCGTGGTTGCCGCGCCGGGCGCCAAAGCTGTTGAAGTCGAAGCGGTCGACCCCCTTCTCGATCAGGTACCGGCCCGCCGGGCCATCCGCGGGGATCGACCCCGCCGGCGAGATGTGGTCGGTGGTCACCGAGTCACCGACGGCCGCGAGCACGCGGGCGCCTTCGATGTCGGTCAGGGGTGACGGGCGCGACGAGAAGCCTTCGAAGTACGGCGGCTCCTTGACGTAGGTCGACTCAGGGTCCCAGGCGAAGATCGGCCCCGTCGGCGCGGCCATCGACTTCCAGTGCTCGTCGCCCTCGAAGATGCGCGAGTACTCGCGCTTGAACATGTCCTGCTGGACGCACTGCTGGACCACCGCGTTCACCTCTTCCTGGGACGGCCACAGCTCGGAGAGCATCACCGGCCTGCCGTCCGGGGTCTCAGCCACCGGCTCGGTGGCCAGGTCCTTGTGCGCCGTGCCGGCGAGGGCGAACGCGACCACCAGCGGCGGCGACGCCAGGTAGCTCGCCTTGACAAGTGGGTGGATGCGGGCCTCGAAGTTGCGGTTGCCCGAGAGCACCGCCACCACGGCGAGGTCCTCCTTGGTGACCGCGGCCTCGACCTCCGGGCTCGCGAGCGGCCCCGAGTTGCCGATGCACGTGGTGCAGCCGTAGCCGACCAGGAAGAAGCCGAGCTTCTCCAGCGGCTCGAGCAGATTGGCCGTCTGCAGGTAGTCGGTGACCACGCGCGAGCCGGGCGC
>VBEK01000088.1 GCA_005889135.1 Chloroflexota bacterium | reverse complement strand
GCGCGGCGATCGTGATCGCCGTCCTGGGCGGTGCGCTGACGTATTTCCTCGGCATCACATTCGGGGGCGGCTTGATCGGCGTCGCCATGATCCTCGTCGGCGGGGTGCTCCTGGCCGTCCACCGCGCCATGGCCAGCCGGACGGCCGCCGGGCGCGAGGCCATGCAGAAGACTCTCGGGTTCCGGCTGTACATGACCACGGCGGAGAAATATCGCCAGCAGTTCGCCGAGAGGGCCGAGATCTTCACCCAGCTCCTCCCCTACGCGATCGTGTTCGGCTGCGTCTCGAATTGGGCGCACGCCTTCGAGGGCATCGACACGAGCGCGACGAACAGCTGGTACGTGGGCAACGCCCCCTTCCAGGCCGCGCTGCTGTCGAGCAGCCTCGAGTCGATGAACTCGAACCTTGCGAGCGCCATCTCGGCCTCGCCGCCGAGCTCGGGAAGCGGCAGCGGGTTCGGCGGCGGCGGTTTCTCGGGCGGCGGCGGCGGTGGTGGCGGCGGGGGCAGCTGGTGAGGCCCAAGTTGCAAACGGCGATGAGTTCTCGTTGAATTAATTTCCTCTAGCGGAACGCGTCCTTAACGGGGGGTATTGGCGCGATGGGTGTCTTGCTGGTTTTCCACCAGACGTATCAACCCGTGCTGGGGAGCATCCTTCTCTCGGCGCTGGTTGCCGGACTGCCGCTCTACGTCCTCTTCATCATGCTCGCGGTCCTGCGGCTGCCGGCCTGGCTCTGCGCCGTGGCGGCCATGCTCACCGCGTTCGTGCTGGGCTGGCTTGTGTGGGGCATGCCGTTCACCGTCACGGCTGGGGCCGCCACCCAGGGCATGGCTTTTGGGCTGTGGCCCATCTCCTGGATCGTCCTCAACGCCGTCTTCTTCCATAACCTCACGGTCGCGAGCGGCGATTTCGACATCATCAAGCGTTCGCTCGCGCACCTGACGACCGACCGCCGGATCCAGGCTCTGCTGGTCGCCTTCAGCTTCGGCGCCCTGATCGAAGGCATCGCCGGTTTCGGCGCCCCGGTGGCAATCTCGGCGTCGATCCTGGCGAGCCTCGGCTTCGAGCCGATCACCGCGGCCGTGCTCGCCTTGCTCGCGAACACCGCGCCGGTCGCTTACGGCTCGATCGGCATCCCGGTGGTCACGCTTGGTCGCCTGGTGGCGCCCGTCCTGGGGCACACCGACCCGACGTCGACCACGCTGGCGCTGTCGGCAATGGTCGGCCGGCAGCTGCCGCTGTTCTCGATCCTGATCCCCGCCTACCTGATCGTGGTAATGGCGGGTTGGAGGCGCATGACGCAGATCCTGCCCGCGGTCCTGGTGACGGGCGTCTCGTTCGCCGTCGTGCAGTTCCTGATCTCGAACTTCGTCGGTCCCGAGCTGACGGACATCATCGCGGCGCTCGTCTCTATGGCCTGCCTTGCCATACTGCTTCGCTTCTGGCGACCACGCGAGGTCTGGCAGTTCGCCCACGAGACGGCGGAGGCGCCTGCCACGGGCGCGCCTCGGCGCGTCATGGGAGGAGCCGAGGCCGACCTGCCCGGCCGAGCGGCGAGGGCGAGCGCCACTCAGCTCGAGGCGCTGGATTCGACGGGGCGGATCGTCCGCGCCTTCTCGATGTACATCATCCTGGTCATCGTCATCCTCATCGGGCAGATGGGAAACCTGCCCTGGTGGGCGGGCCATCCGGTTGGCGACGTCAAGACTTCGCTGGCCACTCCGGTGAACGTGACCGCGGACTTTAAGTGCGGCAACGTCGCGTTCAAGCTCTGCCCGCAGCCGTGGATCGGACCCGATCCGGCCAAGGACCGCCAGGCCTTCAAGTTCCCGTACTGGAGCTTCTTCTGGCCCGGCACGTACGAGGTGAACAGCAAGGGCCAGCCGACCTCAGTGGTGTTCAACGAGCCGCCGATCGTGAAGAAGCAGGCGGCCTACAACAACCCGTTCAACTGGGACTTTCTCGCCGCCGCGGGCACGCTGGTGCTCATCGCCGGGCTCGTCGCGTTCCTGGTCATGACGGCTTTCGGCAGCCGCGTCAACTTCTTCCGGGTCTATGGCCAGACGTTGAGGCAGCTCGCCCTGCCGATCGTGACGATCGCGTTCATCCTGGGCATTGCCTACCTGATGAACTACTCGGGCATGACCTCGAGCCTCGCGATCGCGTTCTCCAAGACCGGCTTCATCTTCCCGTTCGTGGCCGCGTTCCTGGGATCGCTCGGCGTGTTCCTGACCGGCAGCGACACCTCCTCGAACACGCTCTTCGGGCCGCTGCAGGCGCAGACGGCGCAGCAGCTCGGCAACGTCAGCCCGATCCTGACCGCCGCGACGAACTCATCGGGCGGCGTGATGGGCAAGATGATCAGCCCCCAGAACCTGTCGGTCGGCGCGGCCGGTGTGAACCGGGTGGGCGCGGAGGGCGAGATCTTCCGGCGGGTGATCCGCTACAGCCTGATCCTCACCACGGCGGTCGGCGTGGTGGCGATGATCCAGGCCTACGTAATCCCGGGAATCGTCCCTTCGCCGTAACCCTCCAAGCGCGCCCGGTCGTTTAAACGCGGCGTGGTGCCGAGAGCGGGAGTCGAACCCGCACGTCCTTGCGGACATCGGTTTTTGAGACCGACGCGTCTGCCTGTTCCGCCACCTCGGCGCGACCGTGACTACTCGTCAGACGGTTCACGACCATACCATTGGCCGGTGCGCCTGACGTTTGCCGCGCTGGTGATCTCGATCCTGGGCGCCTGCGGACCCTCGATCGATCCTTCGGCGGCCGTCTCCCCGGGCGGGGGCACCGGCGTCGCCAACGCCTCTGCGCCGCGCATCGCGCCGGCGCCCGTGACCCCACCGACTCCGCCCGGCACGAACCTACCTGACTTCGCCTGCTCCGACGCCTCCGGCGGCAAGACCGGGGTCGCCAACACGATCACCGCCCGCGCCGCCGAGCAGGACACGTACGACCGCTTCGTCCTCCAGTTCGACCCCATCGTCCCGAGCTACACGGTCAAGCGCCAGGACAAGCCCGTCTTCCCGCTCGGGGCCAGCGGTCAGAGCGTGACCCTCAGCGGCACCGCGGGGGTGCTGGTCACGGTTCACTCCGCCAGCGGCACGACCTCGTTCAGCGGCTCGACGGACCTCATCCACTCCGAGTTCCAGATCCTCAAGGAGGCCCGGCAGACCCAGGACTTCGAGGGCTACGTCTCCTGGGGGCTCGGCCTGAGCCGCCCGACCTGCATGCGCGTCTTCACGCTCACAGATCCGGCG
>VBEK01000087.1 GCA_005889135.1 Chloroflexota bacterium | reverse complement strand
CCACTGGATATGCCATGTCTTCTCTGCGGTCGTGATGTCACCCTGCAAAAGGGCGGTCTGGACGAGGTCAGCCATAGCACTCGCTCTGGGCATGGTGAATCCGGTCAGCAACTCGGAACCGACCAACGCGTCCTCGGTCCGGCGCCTTGCCTCCTCCAGGAGAAACAAGTCGCGCAGCGGGAGCGTCGAGTAGTTCTGGACGATCCGGGTAGACCGGCCGAGCTTTTGCGCAAGCTCGAGCGTCTGATCGAACAATGCCAGGCCTTCTTCGTAGCGCCCTGTCGAGGTGAGAACCATGGCCCTGAGGGACGCGCTCCTGAGGCGCGCCTGGAGACTCAGCGGATCAGATTCCGAATCAGTCACCGTGGCCATCAGATCGCCGGCCTCCGTCAGGCGTCCCATCCAGTAGAGCTGTTCGCCAAACATGTGCTGATGGTTGATGAGATCCCAGGACCGGCTGCCTGGGACCCAGGTGTCGAGAGCCTTCTGGCCCAGTTCCGCCGCCAGATCGAGGTCGCCCGGATGACCCCTCATAGCGAGACCCTGGCTCAGGCGCGCACTCGAGACAGTCACGAGCTCCTGGTCGCCTAGCGACTGCGCGAGCTCGAGTGCCTCCTCGGCTCCAGTGATGGTCTCGTCGCTGCGCTCTGTCCACTCGGTTCCCCAAATCCATCCCAGCAGTCCTTCGACGCGCTCACGACCGCTCAGTTCTGGCAGCAGCTCCCCCAGATCGTCGACCGCCGCCTGGTACTCGTCGAGCCTTGACCGGGCGAGCCCGCGCGCCAGCCGAATCCGCCGTCGGGTGGCGTCGTCGGGCGCCAGCTCGAGCGCGGCGTTGTAGTGAGAGACCGCCTCCTCGAGCGCCCAGCCGTCGAGCGCCTGCTCGGCGGCGAGCATCAAATATTCGATGGCCTTGTTCGGCTCCCCGGCCTCTCGCCAGTGATGTGCCAGGAATGCGGCCAGATCCTTGGCCTGGCCGACTGCGGATTCGATGTATCTCGCGACGGCCGCGTGGCGTTCGCGGCGAAGTGACCGGGGAAGCGTCGCGTAGGCGACGTCTCGGATGAGTATGTGCTTGAAGAGATACTCGATATCGCCGCGCACTCTGCTCGATGGCACCCGACGGATGAAGTCACGGACTTCCAGCGCAGCCAGAGCCTCATCCAGCTCTCGCTGGCCGCGAAGGGCGGAAAGGACGCCGCGCCAGAAGGTCCGGCCGACCACGGATGCATCCAGGAGTACCGCACGAGCAGTGTTTGGCAGCGCATCCAGACGAGCTGCGATCGCGGCTCTGACCGTGGTCGGTAGGTCGGAACCGAGCTCGTGCCCCTCGGTCATGGCCGAAGTCAGCTCCTCCACGAAAAGAGGGTTTCCTTCGGAGGCTTCGGCCAATCGCTCGATCGCCTCTTTGAGGCCGGCCGATTTCACAACGAGCCGTTCCGCGAGGGTGAACGACTCGGCGCTGGACAGCGGCTCGAGTCCAATCGTGGTGTGAGCGAACAGACCGCTGCCCCAGCCTGGTCTGCGGTCGATGAATTCCGGCCTGGTCAGCCCGACGATCACCAGCGGCACATCCTTGATGTGAGTCGCGAGGTACTCGATGAGATCCAGGAGGGCAACGTCGGCCCAGTGCAGGTCCTCGAAGATGACAAGCAGAGGTTGGTTCGAAGCAAAACCCTCGAGCAGCCGCCGGGCCGCAAAGAACAAGTAATCGCGACTACGGCCCGGTTCGTCGACGCCCAGGCCGGTGAGCAGTGAGATGTAGCGTGTCGTCTCTTCGACTTCCGTCTGCGGCAGCACCTTCTCGACCGCCGCTGACAGCTTCGTCCTGGCCGAATCCGGTGGGTCGTTCTCGTAAATGTCAGCGATACCACGCACCAGCTGCGTGAATGCACCGTAGGCCGCGCGCTCGCCATACGGCAGGCAGCGACCGCGGGCGACTGCGGCGCCGAGTCCATGCACGCGCCGCGAGAACTCACGCTGCAGCCTCGACTTACCAATGCCGGCAGGGCCAACCACCGTCACGAGGTGAGGATGCCGGTCGCCAATTGCGCCATCCCAGATCGAGGTCAGCAGCGTGAGCTCGCGCTCGCGGCCGACCATCGGGGAGTCGGGTCGCGACGGACCCGCGGCGACAGGTGCCACCGCAAGCCACGCGCGGACGGGCTCAGCTTTCCCTTTGGCGTCAACGGACGGCAGAGGTTGGAAATCGATTGCGTTTCGCGCCAGCCGATATGTCTCCTCGCCCACGACCAGGCCGCCCGCAGGCGCTGATGTCTGCAGCCTCGACGCAGTGTTGACGACGTCGCCCATTGCCAGCGCCTCGCCGGTGGCGGGACCCGACGCGACAGACACAACCGCCTCGCCCGTGTTCACCGCGCCGCGGGCCTGAAGGCTCAGCCCGCCGACAGCCTGGAGCACTGCGAGACCGGCTCTCACAGCACGCTCTGCATCATCGCCGTGAGAAACGCGTGCGCCGAAAACGGCCATGATGGCGTCCCCGATGAACTTCTCCATGGTTCCGCCGAAGTCCTGGATCTTTTCTTGCGCGGCCGCATGGTACGCGTGCAGGGTGTCTCTGACGTCTTCGGGATCCGCTCGATCAGACCGGCCCGTAAAACCGACGAGGTCCACGAAAAGCACCGAGACCAACTTGCGTTCTTGCTTCGCCGCCTCTTCTTTTAGCGGCGCGCCGCACGCCAGGCAGTACCGAGCTCCAGTCGGGTTCTCCTGACCGCACCGCGGACACGGCACGGCCGGAGTTTAACTCCGAACAGCCGTCCGCCCACGAAGCGCTTCCGCAACATCCAACGCCGGACGGGCTGTTGCCGAGGCGGCGCCGACAACAGCCCGATCAGATCAGCTACGAACCGTCGCGATCATGGCGATTCAGCTGAAGCTGGACGACCGCGCGGAATCCGCCCGCCGGCTCCTTCTCAACGAACCGATCCATCCAGGTCACAGCCGCTCCAGCTCCCGTCGTCAGGCGCTTTCG
>VBEK01000096.1 GCA_005889135.1 Chloroflexota bacterium | reverse complement strand
GATAGCCCGCAGATGGACAAGGAATACCGGCGGATGCTCGAGCACATGCAGGCCGAACCCGAATGGCACGACGGCCACGTCATTCATGAGGCCATGAGGCAGCCCGCGAAGAGTTAGGCCGACGAGCTAGAGCGCGACAAGCGATGTGGCCGATTCCGCTTCGGCGTCCCCAGGGAGGCGGCTGACCCGGGTCGATCCCGCATCTTCGTATCCACCGAGGCGGAATCGCCGGCCAGGTGGATCCAAGGCACGCTCACATGGAGCGGTCTAGCCAAACGTGCAGTTCAGCGTCACCTTCTTGAGGGCACGCTCCATCACCGCCAGCTCCTCGTCGTCCAGCGGGGCCACGAAAAGCTCGGCGACGCGACGGATGTGAGCCGGCGCCGTCGCGCTGAGGCGGGCCACACCGGCCTTGGTCAGCCCCACCACGACTCCGCGTCCGTCGGCGTCACTGCCTGTCCGGCGGACGAGCCCCTCATCGACCAGCCGGTCGACTCGCCTGGTCATTCCGGATCGTGAGCTGAAGGCGCGGTTGGCCAGGTCGGTCATCCGCGAGACGCCACCCGCTAGAGCCAGCTGCGAGAGCACGTCGTAGTCGCCGAGGGTCAGGCCGGTCTCCTCGACGAGGTCGACCGCCAGCTGACGCACGAGCGTTGCGTGGGCTCGGAGCAGAGCCATCCACGCGGCGATTCCGCGCCCGCCTGGGACGACCTCGGAAACCAGCCGGTCGATCAATCCGGCGATCTTGGGGTCGGGCACTACTTGCATATGCAATAAACCTACTCTCCCTGAGGTACTTGCACTTGCAAGGATGGCGACACGACCAAGGAGTTCGCAAGTGGTTGATCAGATCTCGGTTGAGCTGGAACCGGCCCTCAGTCTCCGGTATGGACGGCCGAAAGGCCAGGAGCGTTTGAAGCGGGCGGCGGATGCACTGACGGCAAACGGCTTCGCGGTCATCAGAGCGAGTAACGCCGCCAAGGCGTATGAGGCGGTGTTAGGCCTGATTCCCGACGGCTCCGAGGTGCATCACGGGGCCTCGCGCACGCTGGAGCTGACCGGCATCGCCGAAGCGCTCGAACGGTCAGGTCGGTTCAAGCCGTTGCGACCACGCATCTGGGCCATGGACCGTCAGACCCAGTCGGATGAGATACGCCGGTTGTCAGCGGCTCCGGACGTGATGCTTGGAAGCGTCCACGCAGTCACGGAGACCGGATCCCTGATGGCTGCGTCGATGAGCGGCAGTCAACTCGGGCCCTACGTGTCTGGTGCGGGGCGGGTCATTCTCGTCGTCGGCGCGCAGAAGGTCGTGGCCGACGTTGATGAGGGCCTTCGTCGCATCAACGAGTATGCGTTGCTCCTCGAGGACGCACGAGCTCAGGCTGCCTACGGCATCCACAGCGGGGTCAACAAGATTCTGATCATCAACCGCGAGGTGAATCCCGGCCGCATCACGGTCGTCCTGGTCGATGAGGCGATCGGTTTCTAGAACCTCACTCGACATCGTCATGAAGGAACGCTTGCTGAAGGAAGAAACCGGAGGAATGAAATGACAACGGCAGTCATCGGAATAGGAAACATCGGCGGGACTGTGGCGCGTGATCTGGCTGCGGGGGGTGAGCACGTGGTGCTCTCGGCCGGCAACGTCGATGACGTGAAGAAGCTGGCGGCAGAGATCGGGTCATTGGCGACGGCAGCGGAGAACAATCGTGACGCGGTCGAGCGCGCGGACAATGTGGTGGTCGCGCTCTGGCTCGACGTGATGAAGGTCGTGATACCAGAGGTGGCCGACCTTTTGGGCGGCAAGCTCGTGATCGACACCTCCAATCCCATCTCGGTCGGGGGTGACGGCAAGGTGTCGCGAACGCTTCCCGACGGCCAGTCGGCTGGTGAGGTCGTGTCGGGCCTGCTTCCGCGCGGAACGAAGTACGCCAAGGCTTTCGGAACCCTGCCTGCGCCACTGCTTGCAGCCAGCGCCCATCGCGAGCCGAAGCCGGCCGTCCTCTTTTACACCACCGACGACGTCGCGGCCGCGGGCGAGGTGGAGCGACTGATCCGGATCGCGGGATTCGACGCCGTGAAAGCAGGCGGAGTGCGAGATTCCTTGCGTATCGAGGTCGGCGGCGACCTGCACGCTTTCGGCGGCTTGAACGGCCGCCTGGTGGACAAGGAAGAAGGGGCCTCCCTCGTCGCCTTGTCGAAAGTCTGACTCGGAGGCGTGGCAACTACCTAACTGCAAATGGGGTCAGGGCTTTGCCCCTGACCCCGTTTGCCGCGATTGTCTTGAGGGACGTTTCACGGTCGCCCGAAAGCGCTTTCCGCGCACGCATAGGATCTTTGTCCGGAGGTGAGCTCCAGATACGCCCTGATGTGGTCCGGTGGCAAAGACAGTGCGCTTGCGCTTCAGCGCGCGACTGGTGCGGGCATGCAGGTAGCTCGACTAATCAACATTCACGATGCTGCGACGCATCGAGTGCGGTTCCATGCCACCCGCGTGGAAATGATTCAGGCCCAAGCGCAAGCCGCTGGGATTGAGCTGCGGGCGATCGCCTGTAGTTGGCCGGATCTGGAAGCGCGGCTTGCTGCGGAGTTCGCGGCGTTACGGTCGGAAGGCTTTGCGGGCGTCGTGTTTGGCGACATCCACCTGGCCGACGTTCGCGCCTGGTTTGAGGCGCGGGTGAAGGCTGCTGGCCTTGAGCACATAGAGCCGATCTGGGGCGAAGAACCGCTTCACCTGGTTGGCGAGTTCGTTCATGCCGGCGGCCGGGCAGTCATCACGTGTGTGGACTCGAGCCGACTCGACTCCTCCTGGCTGGGCCGGATCATCGACGAGGTCTTCGTTGAGGAGATAGCCTCCACTCAAGCCGACCCTTGCGGTGAGAACGGTGAGTACCACTCTTTCGCGTTTCAAGGCCCGCTGTTCGCGCACCGGGTGAGCTGGAAACTGGGCGAGACCCGATCCGAAGCGGGCTTTTCGCAGCTCGATCTTTTGCCCGCCTAACTACTCAACAGTGATCTTGCTCTTATGGCCTTTGGCCCGATGGGGATCCCTGAGCGTTGGGCGAACAACAGCCTTGACGCTGCGCTGATCGCGGCCGGCCGTCAGGGCCTTCTCCGTGTCGGCAAGGCCATATTCGCCAGTGACCAGATCGTCAAGACTTACTCGTCCAGAGGCAGCCAGAGCAATTGCGGTCGGCCACGTATTGGCGTAGCGGAATGTGCCGGTAATCACCAGCTCGCGTTGTTGGACCAACCCGAAAGGCAGCCGTAATTCATCTGCGCCCATCCCAACCAGGACGACTGACCCCGCCGGTCGAACCAGACGTACGCCGGCATCAATGGCGGCTGCTGAGCCGGAGCAGTCGATGAAGGCATCGAACTCGCCGGCGAGATCATCAGAGCCCGGGACCGCCGTCTCGGTGGCGCCGCTCGCCACGGCCGCCGACAATCGGTTGCGGTTGACGTCACTCACGGCGATGCGCGTCGCCCCGGCGGCGCGGGCAACCATGACCGTTACCAGACCGATCGGCCCTGCCCCGGCGATGAGCAGTGAAGTCCCGGTCCGCGTGCCGGCTTTATGGTTTGCCCAAATGCCGACAGAAAGCGGTTCCAGCAGAGCAGCTGCGTTGTCACTGATTTCATCGGGCACGGAGTAGGCGAGCTCCGACCTCACTGCGACGAATTCCGACAGAGTGCCATCGACCGGAGGCGTGCCGTGGAAGCGGATGTTGGGACACAGGTTGTATCTACCCGCCCGACACTGACCGCAATGACCGCAAGGCACGCCCGGTTCGATGGCCACACGTTCGCCCACTCGCGCCCGGGAGACTCCCTTGCCGACCTCAACGATTTGACCGGACGATTCGTGTCCCAGGACCAGCGGGCTGCGAACCACGAAATCGGCGATGCGGCCGTGCTCGTAATAGTGGACGTCGGATCCGCAAACTCCGACCGACAGGATCCGGACCAGGACCTCGCCTTCCGACGGAGTTGGAACCGGACGCTGCTCAATTCGGAGATCGCGCGGAGCGTACAGGACCGCTGCGGTCATCGAGCCGTTTGGTCGACCACGATTGCCGGTCGACGTAGACGTGGGCATGGCTGATCAAAGTATTCACCGAACGGCACGGCTGGCGAGTGTCAGGACAGCCACACTCGTGGTCTCGGGTGAAAGCAGCTCGTAGCGGAACATAGGAAGGATGGGGCTGCTCGATTGACCCAACTTCTCGGCCTTGACGTCGGAACCAGCGGTGCGCGTTGTCTCGCGATCGATGAGAACGGCCGCGTTACCGCCACCGCGACGGCTGCCTACCCGCTGCACGCGCCGCATCCGGGCTGGTCGGAACAGCATCCGGAAGACTGGTGGACAGCCAGCCGCGCGGTCGTCGCGAAAGTGGCGCAAGAGGTCGGACGCGACGTGCAGGGCATCGGCCTTGCCGGTCAGATGCACGGCGCGGTGTTCCTCGATGAGCGCGACCATGTCATCCGGCCGGCTCTCCTCTGGAACGACCAGCGCACCGCAGCTCAATGCCAGGCGATCACCGACCGTGTCGGAACTGAGCGCCTCTATCAGATCACCGGCAATCCAGCCCTGACTGGTTTCCAGGCACCGAAGATCCTCTGGCTCCGCGACGAAGAACCAGAGGCGTACGCCGCGCTCGCGACCGTTCTCCTGCCGAAGGACTTCATTCGCCTGCGCCTGTCCGGCGAGCACGCCACCGACGTCTCCGACGCCTCGGGGACCCTCCTGCTGGATCTCAAGACGAGGTCATGGTCGCCCGAGATCCTCGACGCGCTCGAAATCGACAGGCGGTGGCTGCCGCCGGTTTACGAGAGCCCCTTGCAGGCAGGCGAGGTTTCAGAGGGCATAGCGTCGGAACTCGGGCTCAGGTCACGCATAGCGGTCGCAGCCGGAGGCGGTGACAACGCCGCCGCCGCGGTGGGCAACGGCGTGGTCAGACCAGGACTGGCCAGCTGTTCCATCGGCACCAGCGGCGTCCTCTTCGCCCACGCGGAGACCCTCAGGCCTGATCCGTCGGGCCGCCTCCACACCTTCTGTCACGCGGTGCCCGATCGCTACCACCAGATGGGGGTGACCCTGTCGGCAGGAGGCGCGTTGCGCTGGTGGCGCGACGTCGTCGGGCGAAGCGATTACGACGAGCTGACCGAGCTCGCGGAGTCGGCGCGGCCCGGCTCCGAGGGGCTTCTCTTCCTTCCGTACCTCACCGGCGAGCGCACGCCACACCTGGATCCGCGCGCCCGGGCGATGTTTGTCGGGCTCAGCTCCCGCCACGGCCTGGCGCACATGACGCGGGCGGTGTTCGAAGGAGTGGCCTTCAGCCTTCGCGATTCATTCGAGATCATGAAGGAGTTCGGTCTAGATGTGGCGCAGATCAGGATCACGGGCGGAGGCGCCCGCAGCCCGTTCTGGCGCCAGCTCCTGGCCGACGTCTTCGGGCGGCCGATCGCGCGCACGGTCGCGGACGAAGGTCCCGCCTATGGGGCGGCTCTGCTCGCGGGGGTCGCGGCCGGAGTGTTCCGCAATGTGGACGAGGCATGCGCCGTCGTGCAGCTCGGTCCCGACCAGTGCGACCCCGACGCCGGCCGCGCCCGTCTCTACGACGACTACTACTCCGCCTACACGCGTCTTTATCCTGCGACGAGGGCGTCGATGCACGAGCTGAACGGGCTGGCGGCGCGAGATCCCGGCGCTACGCCGGAATGAGCTCGCGCTTCCAGGGCGGGTCGGCGCCTGCGCGTGCGACCGTGAGCGACGCGACAAGGCAGGCGTAATCGAGGGCGGATCGCAGCTGGTCTCGGGACAGGACCAGCGAGGCCCCGATGAGGTGGTGGTCATGAAGCCACGCGAGGATGCCGGCCCCGAAAGCGTCGCCGGCGCCGATCGTGTCCACGACCTCCACCGGAGGGGCCGCGACTCGCACCCGGAGGTCGCGATGGGCGCCGAACGCGCCGTCGGCGCCGAGCGTGACCACGACCACACTCACGCCTTGCCCAAGCAGATCGGCGGCGGCGGCGGCGTAGTCACGATCTGGATAGAGCCAGGTCAGGTCTCGATCGCTCGCCTTGACGACGGTGCTGGCCCGGATCAGGGAGTTGAGGCGATCGCGGTAAGACTCATCGACGAGGCCTGGCCGTACATTCGGGTCGATCATCAGGAGACGGCCGGCGCGCTCTCGCAAGGCAAATTCCGCCAGGGTTGACGCCATGGGCTCGAGGATGAGCCCGAGCGTTCCGATGTGAATTGCGTCGACGTCGGCGGCCAGGTGCTCGGGCACCGCCGACGGTGCGAGGTTCGGGGCGGAGGTTCCGTCGACGAGGAAGTCATACTCCGCGAGCCCGTCGCGGTCGAGGTCCGCCACGGCGATCGTCGTCGGCTCAGGGCCAGTCGATGCGAGCTCGAGGCTCACGCCGTCGGCGGCCAGGAGTGCGGCGAGCTCCTGGCCGGACGTGTCCGTCGAGAGTCGGCCTAGAAACGCCGTCGGCACCCCGAGCCTCGCGAGCGCTCGCGCCGTGTTGAACGGCCCGCCCCCCGGCATCGCTTGCTGCGTACCGTCGGCGTTTCGGATCATGTCCATCAACGCCTCGCCGCAAACGACGATCAAGGTTGGATCTCGCCCGAGCCGCGCTTGATCATCAAGGTCCGCACGATATGCGTCTGAAAGGGAGCCGTATCCCCGTCGAGACGCCGGAATACGATGCCGGCAGCGGTCCTGCCGATCGCGGCGGGGTCCTGGGCGATCACCGTGACCCCTGGGTCCAGGAGGTCGGCGAGGGGAAAGTCGTCAAATCCGACCAGAGCGATCTTCCTGTGCAGCCGCTGCCGGCGAAGCGCGCGAAACGCTCCGATCGTGACCAGGTTCTGCCCGGTGATCAGGGCTGTGGGCGGGCGCGATGACGTGAGCAGCTGCCGCGCCGCGACATCGGCCTTCTCGATTCCCCGCACGTCGAGCTGCACGAGCGACTCGTCGACCTCTATCCCGTGCTCCCGCAGGCCCTCGACAAAGCCGAGGTGACGCTCCTTCGCGGTGGCGATCGAGCGTAGATCGCCCAGATATCCGATTCGCCGGTGGCCGAGCTTGACGAGGTGATGCACTGCGCGCCGGATCCCGGCGGCGTTGTCGGTCACGACCGCGTCGGCGTCCAGCGAGGAGGGGGGGCGGTCGACGAAGACCACCGGTGTGCCGGCCCGGCGTTCGCGGAGCAGGTAGCTGTGGTCGTGGCTCGACGGCTGGATGATCAGCCCATCGACGCGGCGCGAGGCGAAGGCCGCGACCAGACGCCGCTCGCGCCTTTCGTCCTCGTCCGAGCTGCCGGCAAGCACGAGGACCGCCCGCTCCACGGCCACATCCTCGATCGCGCGATGCAGCGCCGAGGCGAAGGGGTTGGCGACGTCCTCGAGCACGACGCCGATGGTCCGGCTTCGGCCATCGGAGCGCCGGAGGCTGCTGGCCGTGAAGTTGTGGCGGTAGTCCAGCCGTTCGCCGGCGGCCGTCACACGCTTGGCCAGCCGAGGTGACACGCCAGCCTCGCCGTTCACCACGCGCGACACCGTCTTCAGGCTGACCTTGGCCAGGGCTGCGACGTCGCGCATGGTAGCCCGGCCACGCGGGGCGGTTTCTTTCGTCACCTGCGCCTCCTGAACTCAGGCGAAACGACCCCCGGAAGGGGCCCAAAAAATCTCTTGTTGAAGTCTAAGCCGATATGTGCTATCAATGACAACGTTGTCTATTTGACAACGTTGTCATCCCTTAAGCCCCAGAGGTCCCGGCGGCAGTTCAAAAGGGGGAGAACTCTCTATGAGCGACAGCAAGTTTGGGTTTCCGGATCGGCAGCATAGATGGCGGCTGGTCGCCATGACGGCCATCGGCCTGGTCGTGGCCCTGGTGGGGGCCGCCTGTTCCGGGGCCGGCGGTGGAGGCGGCAGCAGCAAGACCCTCACCGTCGCCGCGGTCGACAACCCGCAGATGGCGGACCTGAAGAAGCTGCTTTCCGACTTTCACAGCGCGCACTCGGACATCGACGTCAAGATCGTGACCCTGCCGGAGGACCAGCTGCGCCAGCAGGTCACCCAGGACGTTGCCGCCAACAGCGGACGGTACGACCTCTTCACGATCGGCACCTACGAGGTCCCACTGTGGGCGAAGAAGGGTTGGATCGAGAATCTCAGCCCGTACATCTCCAAGAGCTCCGACTACGACGTCAACGACCTGATCCCCGGGATCAAGACTGCGCTCAGCTACCAGAACAACCTTTACGCGGTGCCGTTCTACGGCGAGTCCTCGATGCTCATGTACCGCAAGGACATGCTGGCGGCGAAGGGCATCACCATGCCCGACCACCCCACGTGGGACCAGGTCGCGGCCGCCGCCAAGGCGGTCCACAGCTCGAGCACCTCGGGCATCTGCTTGCGCGGCCTGCCCGGCTGGGGCGAGCAGCTGGCCCCGCTGGACACCGTGGTCAACACGTTCGGCGGACGCTGGTTCGACCAGCAGTGGAATGCGCAGTTGAACACCCAGCAGTGGAAGGACGCCGTCACCTTCTACATCAACCTGATCAAGCAGGCCGGCGAGCCGGGGGCCGGCAACGCCGGGTTCGTCGAGTGCCTAAACGCGTACAACAACGGCAAGGTCGCCATGTGGTACGACGCCACCGTCGGCGCCAGCAACTTCACCGGCGACGCAGCCAAGAACTCGGGTTACGCCTATGCGCCGACCAAGGTCAAGGACTGGTCGGGCTGGCTGTGGGCCTGGTCCTTGGGCATGCCCTCCAGCAGCAAGAAGAAGGACGCCGCGTGGACCTTCGCCGACTGGGCCACCTCCAAGGCCTACATCAAGCTCGTCGGCACCAAGCTCGGCTGGGCGCACGTGCCTCCAGGCACACGCACCTCCACCTACGCACTGTCTGAGTACCAGCAGGCGGCCAGTGGATTCGCGCAGGTCACCATGGAATCGATCGCGCACGCGGACGTGACCCACGCCACCGTCGACCCGGTGCCCTACGTCGGGATCCAGTACGTCGACATCGATGAGTTCCAGCAGCTCGGCGACCAGGTCTCGCAGGAATTTGCCAAGGTCATAGCCGGAGGCCAGACCGTCGACCAGGCGCTCGTCAAGGCGCAGGCGCTGGCCGATGCGGTCGGCAAGAAGTACAAGACATAGCGACTCTCCTCCGGCCGGCGACCAGGAACGGAGGCGCGGGCCCGACCGCGCCCTCCGTTTCCCGCCGGGAGGGGTGGGCGCGCCGCCTGCCGCTGCTCCCGGCGTTCATCTACATCTTCCTGGTCACGCAGATCCCCTTCGTGCTCACCGTCTACTACAGCTTCTTCGAGTGGAACCTGCTCAAGCCGGGAAGCTTCAAGTTCGCGTGGCTCGAGAACTACGCGGCGCTCATCACCAACTCGAGCATCCGAGTAGCGATCTGGAACACGGTTCTCCTGACTCTGTGCGTGATCGGGATCTCGGTCGTGCTTGGGCTCGCGGTGGCCATGCTCCTCAACTCGGACGTCTTCGGCAAGGGGTTCATGAGGACCCTGATGATCGCGCCGTTCCTCATCATGCCGACGGCCGGAGCCCTGGTCTGGAAGGACACCTTGCTCAACCCGCTGTTCGGGCTGCTTCCTTATCTGCTCACCCCTTTCGGCCTGAGCCGCGTCGACTGGGTCAACCAGTTCCCGATGGTCACGGTGGTGGCCGTCGAAGTCTGGCGCTGGACGCCGTTCATGATGCTGATCATCCTGGCCGGCCTGCAGTCGCAGAACCCTGAGGTGCTCGAGGCCGCGCGGGTCGACGGCGCGAGCGCCTTCCAGGCGTTCCGCCGCATCACGCTGCCGCTGGCCAGACCTTTCATCGAGCTCGGGGCTCTCCTGGGATCGCTGTTCGTCGTCCAGACCTACGACTCGATCTTCATGCTGACCTACGGCGGCCCCGGAGAAGACACGACCAACATTCCCTTCCTGCTGTACCTAGTCGCGTTCCAGGGTTACAACATCGGACAGGCATCGGCGATCGGCGTCGTCGCCGTGATCATGACGACCATCGTCGCCACCTTCGCCCTGCGCACGCTCTTCTCCATCTTTCAGATCGAGGCGCGGCGATGAAAGAGGCGACGACCAGCCTTCGCTCGAAGCTGACGTGGTCGATCGTGGGCTGGCTGATCGTGTTCGTCTTTTTCTTCCCGGTCCTGTGGATGTGGCTCGAAGCCTTCAAGACGGAGCCGCAGGCGGCGAGCACCCCGCCCACCATCTTCTTTGCGCCGACGCTCGAGGAATTTCAGGAGGTCCTCTCGGGCGACTTTCCGCCGTTCTTCATCAACTCGGCGATCGCCAGCGTGGTCTCGACTTTCCTCGTCCTGGCGCTTGGGCTGCCGGCCGCCTACGCGCTCGCGATCCGGCCGGTGAAGAGGGCTCAGGACGCGCTGTTCTTCTTCATCTCGACGCGCTTCCTGCCCTTTGCGGCCAGCCTGGTTCCGCTGTACCTGCTGGCGCGCGACCTGCAGCTCCTGGACAACATCCTCGCCCTGATCCTCATCTACACCACCATCAACCTGCCACTGGGCGTCTGGCTCCTGCGCTCCTTCCTGCTCGAGATTCCGCACGACCTGTTCGAGGCGGCGCGCGTCGACGGCGCCGGATTCCGCCACGAGATCCTGCAGATCGTGGTGCCGCTGATCGCGCCCGGGCTCGCGGCCACGTCCTTGATCTGCCTCATCTTCAGCTGGAACGAGTTCTTCTACGCGGTGAACTTCACGTCCTCGGTCGCGGCGACGGCGCCGATCTTCCTCGTCAGCTTCATCAGCGGCCGGGGCCTGTTCTACGCCAAGCTGGCCGCCGCGGCGACGCTCGCCAGCCTGCCCGTGCTGCTCGCCGGCTGGATCGCCCAGAAGCAGCTGATCCGCGGCCTGACCATGGGTGCTGTCAAATAGGAAAGGTCACATGAAGGCCGTCGTCATCGATTCCCCCAATGAGCTCACCATCAAGAAGATCGCCGATCCCACGCCGAAGGCCGACGAGGTGGTCGTCAAGGTCGACGCGTGCGGGATCTGCGGCACGGACATCCACGTCCTGCGGGGCGAGTTCGAGCCCACCCGCTACCCGATCGTGCCAGGCCATGAGTTCTGCGGCGAGGTGGTCGGCGCCGGCCGTGGCGTCCGCAACCTGAAGACCGGCGACTTCGTCGCCGTCGACCCATCGCTTTTCGACGGTTCGTGCCGCCAGTGCCGCGCCGGCCACTTCAACCTGTGCGAGAACTGGAACGCGATCGGCGTCGGTTCGGCCAACGGCGCGTGCGCCGAGTTCGTTGCGGTCCCGGCCGCGAATGCGTTCCGCCTTCCCACCGACATTCCCCGTGACTGGGGCGCCCTGGTCGAGCCGCTGTCGTGCGCAGTGCACGGCCTGGACATGATCGAGGGCCGTGTCGCCGACTCGTACCTGATCTACGGCGCAGGCACGATGGGACTGATGCTCGGGCAGCTCATCCGGCACGCCGGCGCAAGCCAGATCGACGTCGTCGAGCGCAACCCCGCCCGGCACGAGCTGGCGAAGAAGCTGGCCGCGGACTCCGTCGCCGTGACGGCCGACGAGCTGCGACACCAGGGGGGCTGGGACGTGGTCATCGACGCCACCGGGGTGGTGCCGGCGATCGAAGACGGCCTGCAACGCGTCGCGCGAGGCGGGACGTTCCTCATGTTCGGGGTCGCCAACGCCGATGCCAAGGCCACCTTCTCGCCTTTCCGTGTCTACAACGACGAGATCAAGATCGTCGGCTCGATGGCCGTCCTGCACAGCTTCGAGCGCGCGCTGGCCCTGCTGGTGCGAGGTGTTATCGACTGCAAGGCCATGATCACCCAGCAGTTCGGGCTTGACGACTACCCCAAGGCGATCGAGGCGTTCCTCGGCGGGAAGGGCCTCAAGACCCAGGTGAAGCCGGCCCTATAAGGGCCATCGTCTCGCCTGACATTTATCTCCGTCCGGCCGGCGGGAGAGCTGATCGGGCCGATCAGGAATCGAGAAGTCTGGCCACGGGGTCGGTCCTAGCATGAGGCCCGTCCAATGGGACGGTGCATGGACTTGGAGGAATTGCCATGAGCGACAAGAAGAAGTCCGCCCGGAGCACCAGCCCGAGGCTGTCCAAATTACTGTCGGACGAAGAACGAGCCGCGATGAAGGAGACCTTCAAAGAGCGAAGGCGCGCGCTCTCGGGTGAGGCGGACGGGGAAGCCGACGTACTCACGAAGATTGCCGAGATGCCGGAACCGGATCGCGGCATTGCCAACCGGCTCCATGCTGTCATCAAAGCCAGCGCGCCGATACTCTCACCGAAAACCTGGTACGGGATGCCCGCGTACGCCAAGGACGGCAAGGTTGTCTGCTTTTTCCAGAGCGGGCAGAAGTTCAAGTCGAGATACGCAACGTTCGGTTTCCAAGACGCTGCAAACCTCGACGACGGAGACATCTGGCCAACCTCTTTTGCCCTGAAGAGGCTCACTGCTGACGTCGAGGAAAAGATCGGCGAGCTGGTCAAGAGAGCGGCGAGCTGAGGAGGGAGCGCCGCTCGTGCCGAGTTCACTGGCTTGGCGAACCCGGCGTCTGGCGCTGTGTGCCTGGGAGTTTCCGGATCGCGTCACAGACTTGTGCGCAGTCGCGAAACACAAGGACACAGGAGGACACACAGACACGACGACGGTCGTGATTGAGTACAGGAGGACGCTGGAGGACACGACGTACGCAGGTTCGGGACCGCGAGGCCCCGGGTTCAAATCCTGAGCTTCCGACCATTACCTTACATATGCGTAAGCGCCTTACTTCGTGATAGAGTTAAGGCATGAGACAAAGCGCGACGGTTACTTCGAAGGGCCAGATCACGATCCCCGTCGAAATACGGAAGAGCCTCGGTCTTCACGAAGGCGACCAGGTGCTTTTCGAGATTCTCGAGGACGGCGCCGACCCAGTCGCCAGAGTTCGTCGTGCACCCGACTTCATCGCAATGGCCGGCTCGATTCCGCCGCGAAAGCGTGTTCCGCGCTCCTGGGCTGCAGAGCGAGAGATCGCCGTCGACGAAGCCGTCCGCGACGAGGGATGACCCAGCTTTTC
>VBEK01000002.1 GCA_005889135.1 Chloroflexota bacterium | reverse complement strand
CGCCACCCCTGAGCGCCGCGGGCGGGGACGCCCTCCCAAGCCCGACTCCGTGCGCTCGCTGCGGGCCGCGAGGCGGGCCAAGCGGATCGGCCGGGCCGCCCGTTAGGCGAGCAACCTCGCCAGTTCCTCGAAGCTGGTCTCCCACCCGATGCAGGTGGCCAGGCAGGTGCCGCGGGAGGCGAACTTCTCCTGGCGCAACGTCACGCGCGTGCCCCGCTCCGCCGGCTCCAGGACGTAGGTCACCGTCGTCGCGTCGCCCGGCTGCCCGCCCGGATGCCAGGTGTGCGCGAGCCGCCGCGGCGCGTCGACCTCGACGAACTTTCCCTCGAGCATGTACGGGTTGCCGCGCGCCATGCCCGAGGCGCGCCATCGGCCTCCAGGACGCAACTCGCCCGACCACTCCCTGGTGTCGAAGACGCCCGGCCTGACCCACCAGCGCGTTACCTCCTCTGAAGCGAGGACGTCGAAGACGTGGTCGGGAGGCGCGGACACCTCCACGGTCGCCAGCACGAATCCCTCCCCGAGGTCGGCCACCGCGCGCGCGGCTCCAGGATCTGTCATCAACTCTTCCCCTTGACGAATTCGAACGCCTCGCGCGCGAGTGGCGCCCACCGCTTGCTCGAGGCGGGGTCCAGCACGAACCACTCGCGCATCGGCCTGCCCTTGCCGGCGTCGAAGTGCCGGCCCTCACTCGCGCCCACCAGCTCGTCGACGCGTGCCCGCGGCAGCTTGAGCACGAGCTCGTCGCGCACGAGCATGGCGAAGATGCGTCCGTCCACCTTGAGCTGGCCGCTGGAGCCGAATCCCTTGCCCTCGGTGACGTGGCTGACCCCACGCTCAGTCGCGAACGCTCGCACGAGGTCGGCGTAGCGGGACTGCGCGCTCACGCTGCCTCCATCCTCTGACCCTACCGCCTGAAGTAGGCCGTCGCCACTAGCGCGGCGACGCGCGCGTTGTTGATCACCAGCTCGACGTTGAGGTCGAGCGACCGACCGCCTGACAGCTCCGCCACGCGCGCCAGCAGCCGCGGCGTGGCGCCTGCGCCGGCCATATCGCGAAGCTCGGCAGCCGCCCTGCGCGCCATCTCCTCGGCGCCGTCGAGCTCGGCGGGAGGCGGCACCGCAACCACGACGCCGCGGCCGCCCGCATCCCAGGTCGCACGCAACGTCTGAGCCGCGCCGTCCGGGCCGTCCACGCGCGCGCTCACCGGGCAGCCGCTCCGGCGCGAGTAGAAGGCGGGGAACTCGTCGGTGCCG
>VBEK01000001.1 GCA_005889135.1 Chloroflexota bacterium | reverse complement strand
CTGGGAGATGTCGAGGATGATCTTGGCGCCGGCGCAGAACACCGCGACCGGCGAGCGCGCCAGCTCCTCGAGGTCCGCGGACTGGTCCTCGGGATGCCCGCGGTGCACGCCGCCGATCCCACCGGTGGCCATGAACCTGATCCCGGCCATCGCCGCGACGTGGATCGTGGCCGCGACGGTCGTCGCACCCGCTTCGTTGCCGGCGAGCGCCGGCCCGAGGTCGCGCGTGCTGACCTTTCTCGAGGCGGCGGCGACGCGTTCGATCTCCTCGGCGGCGAGTCCGACGCGCAGGCGGCCGTCGAGCACGGCGACGGTGGCCGGTACGCCGCCCTCGGCGCGGATCGCCTCTTCGCAACCCCTGGCCGCGCGCAGGTTGTGCGGGGCGGGAAGGCCCTGGCCGACGATCGAGGTCTCGAGCGCCACCACCGGACGCTTCGCGTCGAGCGCGGCGGCGACCTCGGCCGCGACGACGAGCAGGTCGCTCAGCTCGGGCGCGCCCCAGCGAACAGGACCGATCTGGTCGCTGCCTGCACCGCCTGCTCGGCGGCGTCGAGCGGGGCTGCGCCTCCCAGCCACGCGCTGCAGAACGCCGCGGCGAACGCATCGCCGGCGCCGGTCGGGTCGACGGGTTGCACCGGCGGCGCGGTAATCGTCTTGCCGAACACGCGGCACCCGGCGGGGCCGAGCTTGAGCACCGGCACCTGGGCGAGGCTCTCGAGGGGCACGGCAAGCGTCTCCGCCTCGGTCTCTGTCGCGAACAGGACCTCCGGACTCAGCCGCGCCAGCACGTACGCCATGCGGGACGGCCCATACGCGCGCAGCCCTGCCGCCGACGACAGGTCGACCGCCAGCATTCCTTTGGAGTCGCGCACAACGTGGATCGCCGCCCGGGTCGCGCTTGCGATCGGCTCCAGGAAGAGGGAATACGCGGGCACGTGGAGCAGGCGAGCGTCGCGAAACCACGACTCCTCGAGGTCGTCGGGGCGCAGCCCGACGCTCGCGCCGCGCTGGGTCGCCATCGTCCGCCGCCCTTCTCGGTCGATCATGACCGCGATCGCCCCGGTCGGCTCCGCGGCCCAGACCGCGCGCACGTCGACACCCCGCGCCTCGAGGTCCGCCACCAGGCGGCGCCCCGTCTCGTCGTCGCCGACGCGGGTGACCAGCCGCGCGTCGTCACCGAACGCGGCCGTCCAGGCGCAGAAGTTCGCGGCCTGGCCGCCGCCGGCGAGGGTGATCTGCGCCGGGGCGTCGTCGTCCGCCTGCAGTGGTGCTTCGAGGGCGATCGCGATGTCGAGCAGCAGGTCGCCGATAGAGACGATCAAGACTCGTCGAGGATAACGAGACTTCGGCTACTGCAATTGGGGTAGCAGGAAATCCTCTATTGGTGGTTGGCCCTCGGCGCCCGAGGCCCGCGATGATTCGACGTAGCCGGGAAGTTGGGTTCCCGGCGGCTGTTGGGGGTTGAGCCACGCGCTCTCGATGAGGGCGCGTGGCTCGTGGTTTCCAAGCAGTCTCTACGACGCTGGCGAAGGTCTCAGTGCCTTGACGTCTGTGGCGTGAGGAGGTCCAGCTCCGCGAGCTGCTCGCGGAGCCGGGCTTCGAGGTGCGGATCGAGTCGCGACACGGGAGGCGCGGTCCAGGGTTCGCAGATGCCCAGCAGGTGGAGCGCGGCCTTGATCGCGCTCGGGAACACGCCGTCGCGGACCGCCATCACCAGCCGGTAGAG
>VBEK01000119.1 GCA_005889135.1 Chloroflexota bacterium | reverse complement strand
CAAGGGCATCGACGGCGAGAAGTTCGAGCACGCGCTGCAGGAGGCCAAGCGCAAGGCCGGGGTCAAGACCGACCCCGAGCTGAAGCCGGAGCACCTGCGGCCGCTGGTCGCCCAGTTCCTGCGCATATATAAGGAAGAGACCAGGCACGACTTCCCCAGCGACCCTGTCGAGCAGCTGCGCGACGCGATCGACGCCGTCTTCAAGTCCTGGAACACCGACCGCGCCAAGACCTACCGGCGCATGGAGCGCATCCCCGACGACCTCGGCACCGCGGTCAACGTGCAGATGATGGTGTTCGGGAACATGGGCGCGACGTCGGGCACCGGCGTCGCGTTTACGCGCGATCCGATCATCGGGACCAGGGAGCTGTACGGTGACTACCTCGCCAACGCGCAGGGCGAGGACGTCGTCGCCGGCGTGCGCGACACCGAGCCGATCGCCGCGTTGAAGAAGCGGCTGCCGAAGGTCTACGCGCAGTTCGAGCGCTACGCGCGGCAGCTCGAGAAGCACTACAAGGACGTGCAGGACCTCGAGTTCACGATCGAGCGAGGCAAGCTCTACATGCTGCAGACGCGCTCGGCCAAGCGGACCGGCGAGGCGGCGGTGAACATCGCCGTCGACATGGTCAAGGAGCGCCTGATCACCAGGAAGGACGCCGTGGCGCGCATCGAGCCGCGGCAGCTGGAGCAGCTCCTGTTTCCGCGCGTGGACCCTGCCGCGAAAGTCTCACCGCTGGCCAGGGGCGTGCCCGCGTCGCCGGGGGCGGCCTCAGGTGGCGCCGTGTTCGACGCCGACACCGCGGTCGCGTGGGGCAAGCAGGGCAAGGCCGTGATCCTCGTCCGGGTCGAGACGAACCCCAACGACGTGCACGGTATGGTCGAGGCGAAGGGCATCCTGACCCAGACCGGCGGCACGGCCTCGCACGCGGCGCTGGTCGCGCGCGGCATGGGCCGCCCGTGCGTGGTGGGCGCTTCGTCGATCGACGTCGACGTCCGGCAGCGGAAGTTCTCCGCCAACGGGACGACGATCAACGAGGGCGACCAGATCACGATCGATGGCACGACCGGCGAGGTGTATGTCGGCAACGTGCCGACCCTCGAGGCGCGCTCGCTGAACCAGCATCCGGCGGCGAGCTCGATCCTCAAGTGGGCCGACGAGCTGCGGCGGTTGGAGGTGTGGGCGAACGCGGACTACCCACGCGACGCCAGCAAGGCGCGCGAGAACGGCGCCCAGGGCGTGGGACTGTGCCGCACGGAGCACATGTTCATGGAGCAGGACCGGCTGCCGATCGTGCAGGCGATGATCATGGCCGGCACGACCGAGGAGCGCGAGAGGCATCTGGCCAAGCTCCTGCCCATCCAGCGCGGAGACTTCGAGGGCATCTTCAAGGAGATGGCGGGGCTGCCGGTGATCATCAGGCTCATCGACCCGCCCCTGCACGAGTTCCTGCCCTCGCTCGAGGAGCTCATCCGCGAGACGACCCACCTGAAGGACACGGGCGAGAACCCCGTCTTGCTGGCGGAGCGGGAGAAGGTGCTCGCTCGCGTCGAGGAGCTGCACGAGGCGAATCCCATGCTGGGGCTGCGCGGCGTGCGGCTTTCGATCCTTTACCCCGAGATCCCGAGGATGCAGGTGCGGGCGATCATGGAGGCGGCCTGCAACCTGCGCAAGCGCAAGGTCGACGCGCGGCCGGAGGTCATGATCCCGCTCGCGGGCACCGTGGCCGAGCTGCGCGCGGTGCACGCCGAGCTGAAGCCGGTTGCGGAGCAGGTGCAGAAGGAGGCGGGGATCCGGGTCCCGTACAAGTTCGGGACCATGATCGAGATCCCACGCGCGGCGCTGACTGCCGGCGAGATCGCGGAGGAGGCCGAGTTCTTCTCCTTCGGCACCAACGACCTGACACAGACCACGTTCGGTTTCTCGCGCGACGACGCCGAGCGGGCGTTCATCGTTCGCTACCTCGAACAGAAGATCCTGCCCCGCAACCCGTTCGAGACGATCGACGAGAAGGGCGTGGGACGGCTGATGGAGATCGCCGTCAAGGAAGGGCGGAAGACGCGGCGCGACCTGGAGGTCGGGATCTGCGGCGAGCATGGGGGCGACCCGGACTCGATCCACCTCTGCCACAAGCTCGGGTTGAACTACGTGTCGTGCAGCCCGTTCCGGGTGCCGGTGGCTCGTCTCGCCGCCGCCCAGGCGGCGATCGGAGAAGGCACGGGGACGAAGTAACACTTCGGGATTACCGCGAGTGCCGGCGCTCGCGTCTTTCGCAGGCCTTTCAAACCCGCGGCTGCCGGCATTCGCGTGAATCGCGTCGCTAAGCTGGCTCGCTGTGGTGATCCCTGAGCTCGGCCCAAGCTTCGCGGGCCAGGTCATCGGCCCGGACGACCCGGAGTACGACCAGGCGCGCGCGGTGTGGAACGCGATCGCCGACCGCCGCCCTGCGGTGATCGCCCGCTGCACGTCCGTTGACGACGTCGTGGCGGCGATCCGGCACGCACGCGAGCGCGGCCTGACGGTCGCGGTGCGGGGCGGCGGGCACAGCGTCGCCGGTTTCTCGACGTGCGATGGCGGGATGGTCATCGACCTCTCGCGGATGCGAGAGGTGGAGGTCGATCCGGCCCGCCGGCGCGCGCTCGTGCAGGGAGGCGCCCACCTCTCGCAGCTCGATGCGGCCGCCCAGGCGCACGGCCTGGTCTGCCCCGTCGGAGTCGTCGGGCACACGGGCGTCGGCGGCCTGACGCTCGGCGGCGGCATGGGACGACTGATGCGCAGGTTCGGGCTCACCGTCGACAACCTCTTGGGGGTTGACCTCGTCAATTGCGACGGGGAGCGGATACACGCGAGCGAGGACGAGAACCCCGACCTGTTCTGGGGCATGCGCGGGGCGGGCGCAAACTTCGGGGTCGTCACCTCGTTCGAGTTTCGCCTCCACCCGCTGGATAAAGACGTCTACGTCGGCGCCGTCGCGTTCCCTACCGATCGGGGCCTCGAGGTCGGCGAGCGAGTGCGCCAGTTCGTCGCCGCGCATGACGACGTCCACCTGGCGCTCTCGTTCGGCAAGGACCCCGAGCGCGGCCCGATGTTCAGCGTCGGATCGACCCACGCGGGCGGGGTCGAGCAGGCAGAGCGCGACCTGCGCGTGTTCAGGGAGTCAGGTCCGCTGATGGACACCTTTGTCTCCATGCGTTACCTGCAGGTGCAGTCGATGTTCGACGACGTGATGGACTGGGGGAACCGCGTGTACACGAAGTCGGGATTCGTGGCCGAGCTGAGCGACGAGGTGATCGAGCAGTGCTGCCGGCTGACGGAGACCGCGCCGCCGGACGGCGAGCTGTCGGTGTGGGCGTTGGGCGGTGCAGTCGGCATGGTGTCGGACGACGCCATGGCGTACACCGGACGCGGCGGGGCCTACAACGTTTCGGCCGAGCTCACCTGGACGGACCCTGCGGACGACGAATCCCGGATCGCGTGGGGTCGGGCAGCGATGGCGCGGCTGAAGCCTCACCTGGTGACTGGTCGCTATGT
>VBEK01000095.1 GCA_005889135.1 Chloroflexota bacterium | reverse complement strand
GGAGCTGGCGGTCGTGGGCGGCGGCGACGCGGCGGTCGAGGAGGGCGACTTCCTTACCCGCTACGCGTCAAAGGTCTACGTCATCCACCGGCGCAACGAGCTGCGCGCTCAGCCGATCCTCGTCGACCGCGCGCGCGCCAACTCGAAGATCGAGTTCATCCTCGACGCGCACGTCAAGGAGATCGGCGGCGACGAGAAGGTGCAGGTGGTGCGTTATGAGCAGCACGGCGAGACCAAGGAGCTGCGCGTCGGCGGCGTTTTCATCTTCGTCGGCTTCGTCCCCAACTCGACGCTTTTCAAGGTCCACGTGGACCACGACGCGGGCGGCTACATCCTCACCGATCGCAACATGCAGACATCGATCGAAGGCATCTGGGCGGTCGGCGACGTGCGCGCCCAGCTCACAAAGCAGATCGCGACCGCGGTGGGCGACGGCACGACGGCGGCCGTGGCCGCGGCGATGTACATCACGGCCCTGAAGGACGCCGCGCGCGCCTAGGTCCGGCCAATGACGTGTGGCTGCTAACGCGTTTAGCAGCCGCTAAGCGATCGCTTGTGGGGACGAATGTCCCATTTCCCTCTGCCGCGAGCCGTCTAGAGTTGCGTAACCAAGAGGGAGGAATAAATGAAACGCGTCTCAGCCCACGTCGCAGCAGCCTTTGTTCTCGTGACGATCGGTCTCGTGTTCTCCACCGCCGTTGTTCTCGCGAAGGAAAACCCGGGCAACCACTTCGGCAAGGAGAACAATCCGGGCCATCACTACGGGCAGCTATACAACCCCGGCAATCACTTCGGCCAGCTGAAGCACGCGCCTCCGCAGCCGGTGGCGGTGCCTTCGCCGCAGCCCGTCACCAATTCGACGGTCCCGGACAGCACGCCGCTGGGGGTCGCCCAGGCGTCCGCTCCCGGACTCACCGACGGCAGCGGCGCCTCGTCGCCTCCTGACCTGCGGGTATCGCTACCCCCGCAGAGCAACACCTCCGGCCGGTCGGCATTGCCTGGTGACGGCCTCGAGTGGCTGATCCTCCTCGTGCTGCCTTCGCTGCTGGCGGTGTGGGCGATCGTGGTCGCCAGGATCGCGATGACGGCGACGAAACGGCGCCAGGCCGCCCGTGCGGCTCTCGTCCGCGCTCCGAACGCTACGTAGCCGGAAGGAGGACCCGGCCCAGGCGGCCCTGTTTGTACTCGGTCGCCCCGAGATCTAGCGGTCGAGCTCCGCCTGCACGTACTCCAGGAACTGGTTGCGCGCGGCGTCGTTCTGGAATTGCCGGAACGAGAAGAGCTGCGCGTCGGCGAAAAACTCGGTCCGCGCCGCGTCCAGCCGCTGCGCCAACGTCTTCTCCTGTCCGGCCTTGCGCTCAGCGCGGCGCCTGAACATGCGCGCCTCACGCTCGGCGACGGAGACCTGGCGCGATTTGGTGAAGCTGAGGACGAGCACGCCGAGCCAGACCATCATGGTCGTGAAGACCGTGAGCGCCGCCGCCTCCAGCACCGCCGAGAGGGCGTCTCCCGCGGTCACCCACAGAAACCAGAAGCGCAGCGCGCCGATGGCGAGCAGGCCCAACGCGAGCGCGGCGATCGTGACTCCGCGCCGCCAGCCGGCCTTGTAGTGCGTGACCGCCCACATCCCCGCGCCGAGCGCGCCGACGATGACCGCGGTGATTCCCCAGGTCGGGAGCTGGTCGAGTCCGAAGGTCTGGGCCGCGAGGTTGGCGGGAAGCGCGTCGAGGGCGACGAACAACGTGGCCAGTGCGACGCCCAGGCCGAAGCCAAGCCGGTGGTGGCGGTGCTCGTCGTTGAGCCTCGCCCTACGGCCGGCCTCCAGCTCAGCCTCCCCTGCGCGGTCGATCAGCATTTCGCGCTCGTGCCCGAGGGCGCGAAGTCGCTGGGCGTCGGCCTTGAGGTCCTGGAAGTCCCTCGCCACGCGCGGCTTGGCCAGGAACTCGCGCATGGTGACGATGTGGCCGTTCGACAGCGCCGCTTCGCGGTGAGCCGGCGCGTCGATTCTCTCGATGGATTGCACTGCTCCCTCCTTGCTTCTACCGGTTGATGACCTGCGCGAGCTCGAGCCGCGTGAGTGCCGGGTCCAGGGCGCTGACCGATTTCGCTCCGGCGTTCGTGGCGGCCGTGGTCCAGGCGGCCGCGGCGTTTGCGTCGGCCAGGTTCGCGACCACGAGGTTGACGTCGACCAGGCTGCGCGGCGCCAGCGCCCCCGGGCCCATCTCGCCGCCGCCCATGACGAGGAGCAGGCGCCGGCCTGGCAGTCCTGACAGCGTGGTGAGGCCGGCCGTCAGCGTGGCGGACAGCATGGCCGCGTCCGGCGCGCGGGCGCCGAGTACCGGCGACCCCGTCCGCCGCTCGAGCTCGGCGAGGACCTGCTGCCTCCACGGCTCGATGGCCTTGTCGGCGCCGGCGCGCCACGCCGCGATGCGGGCGTCGTTGGTCGCCCTGTCCGCTGCCGATTTGCGCTCGTACTGCGCGCGCTGGTACTCGGTCGGGTTGCTGGAGAGCTGGGGCAGGCGGATGAGCTGCGGCGGCGGCGGGCCGGCGGGAGCCTTGCTGACGAGCAGAAGCGCTGCGCCGGACGCCCCGTTCGGGATCATCACGCGCTCGCCCGAGTAGATCAGCTTCCAGTCGCGGCCCGAGAGCGGGCCGAGCTGCGGGTTGGCGGCCTCCAGGGCAGCAAGGCTGACGCCGTGGGCGGCGGCGATGGCGCTCAGGTTGTCGCCCTTGCGCACGGTGAAGGCCTGGCCGAACGACGGCTGCAGGGCCATCACCACCACCGATTCGCCCGGGGTCGACGTCGTCCGGATCACGTCCTGAAGCTGGCGCAGCTCGTCGGCCATCTGCGGCGTCGACGGGTCGACGAGAACGACCAGAGCGAGGGGTGGCGGTGGCTTGTACGTCTCGGAGTTGGAGAGGCTTCCGCCCGGCCCGCAGGCGGCGGAGACCAGGGCGAGGGCGGCGATCGCGCCCCGGATCCAGCGACGCGTTGGTGAACTCATCCCTCGACTGGCTTTGCGAGCCTTTACCCGGCGCGCTCCACCGATCGGTCAACGCGCCGCCAGGGCGCCCTACGCGATGCTTGGAATTCGCAGGTCGGGAGCTAGGCGGTCTCCACTTCGACCCCGCGCCAGAAAGCGACGTGGTCCTTGATCCGCGCCGCGGCCTCGCTGGGCGTGGGGTAGTACCAGGCGGCGTCCTTGTTCACGCTGCCGTCGACGACCACGTCGTAGTAGCTCGCGACGCCCTTCCAGTGGCAGGTGGTGTGGGTGTCGCTCGGCTGCAGGTAGTCCGCCCGAACGTCGGCAAGCGGGAAGTAGTGGTTTCCCTCCACGACCACGGTGTCCCCGCTGGTGGCGATCACGTGGCCGTTCCAGACGGCCTGGTAGCGCTTCTCAGTGCTCATGAACGAGGAAACGCCGGCTGGGGGCGGCGCATTCCCGGCTGGCTCGAGGTTCCGTTCCGCGCCCGCGCTGGCATCCAGCCGGGGTCGATTTCGGCGCCCGCCGATCGTCGTCAGGGGTGAAGCGGAAGTCTTCAGAGGAGGTCCAGATCATGGGCAGCAAGGTGGTGCACTTCGAGGTCACCGGCAAGGACGGAAAGTCGCTGCAGAAGTTCTACAGCGACGTGTTCGGTTGGCAGCTCGACACCAACAACCCGGGCGGTTACGGAATGGTCCGCGGCGACGGCCTGACCGGAGGCATCGGCGACGCGCCGCAGGGGACGGCGGGCGGGGTGACGTTCTACGTCCACACCGACGACCCCAAGGCCACGCTCGCCAGGATCGAGAAGCTCGGCGGCCGCGTCCTGATGCCGCTCACCGAGGTAGCCCCTGAGACCACCATCGCGCTGTTCGCCGACCCGGAGGGACACGTCGTCGGCTTGATGTAGCCGGCTTTCTTCGCGACGGCACAGCGTGCGGAGACGATCGCCTCTCAGCGCACTGTGCCGAAACCCCGGCGACGCTAGGCGGTCACGTCGATCCAGACCAGACCCGGCGGCAGTGTCAGCACCTGGCCGCTGTCGAGCGTGAACACGAGCGGCTGGTTCCTGTCGACTGACTTCCAGGTCCCGCTGTAGCCCTGCCCCTTGTAGAACACGCCGATGGCGCCGCTCGAGTCGAGGTCGTAGTCGTGCACACCGTGGCCGTCGATGACCAGGTACGACTCGCGCGTGTGGAGAACGATCAGCATCTCGATCCGCAGCGGCTGACTCAGGCTCGCGTCGGAGTAGCGGTGCCCCTCCTCGGTTTTCAGGTAGGTGCCGGTCGCGGGGTCGTAGGTGTACGTCGAGTTGTGCTCGTCGACGCCGACGGTCAGGGCGCCAGAGCCGGTGGGCACCGTCGGCCGCGCCTTCGGGATCGTGAAAGAGGGCATGTCGCCGAAGAAGTTGTTCTGCGCGGCCTGGACGCGGTCCCCGCTGATCATCAGGTTGTCCGGCGCGTAGCGAGAGCTCGACCTGTACTGGTAGCCGATGGTGTCGAAGAACTGCGGGGTGGGGTCTGACGCCGCGCGCGCCCGCGTCGCCTGAGACTCCCCCGACTGGAACAGCAGGCCGCGGTAGTGATGGCCCAGCTTGAGGGAGATGAACCTCGCCGAGCGCATCGGGCCGATCAGGTTCGGCGCGTTCATGTACATCGCGGTGAGGCGCGTGATGCCGCCCTCGGCCAGGTATTCGAAAACGACGTCCGCAGCCTGCAGGCCGTTCTGATCGCGCGCGTCCACGTCGTTGGGGACCTGGATGATCGCGGGGTAGCGCAGCGAGATCGTGTGCTCGTGGTCGTGCCAGTAGATGCCCGTCTTGACCGTGAAGCCCGCCGCCACCGAGTGGCCGGTCTGGTCGCGGCCGCCGGGCGAGATCTGGATGGTCAGCGGCCCCGACGCAATGCCGGCGGTCGAGAACGTCGCGCTCCGGTCGTCGGTCGCCCACTTGAGGTCCGCGACCTGGCCGTTGATGGTCGCCTTGATGGTCACAGGCTCCATCTGGTCGTTGAACGCGAGCTTCAGCGTCGCGCCGGGATCGATCTCCATCCCGTCCTTCAGCGCCGTGCCGTCACCGGCGGTGATGGCGACGACGCGCGGGATGATGATCGTGGTGAACGTCCAGTGGCCGCCGTTCACGTGGTGGCCGCTGACGTCGAGGATCGGCTTCAGGTCCACTGTGTACGTCTTCAACTCGACGAGCGGCTTGCTCGGGGTCCACGCGTACTGGTTCTGCCCCGAAACGGAGGTGATGGCGCCGTCGGTCGAGGGAGTGATCGAAAACGCCGCCTGCACGACGTCGCGCGAGACCGAGCGCGAGAACGTGAGCACGAACGAGCCGTCGGTGGGGACATCCTTCTGACCGTTCTTGACGTTGGTCGCGACCGTCGTCGGCAGCGTGTTCTGGTAGGCGAGATAGGCGCCCACGCCGATCAGCACGACCAGCAGCACCATGCCCGCGGCGGCCCATCCACGACGGCCGAGGCGCCGGCGGCGACGTTGAGGTTGCCTTAGGGGAAAGGCTCCGAGGGACGTGGGCTGGATTTCGGGCGGCGACGTGGAGATCGACAACGGGCCGGCCGAATTATTGCATCAAGCCCCGTCTGAGGTAAGGAAATGTATAGAGCCCGGTGGCATGACCGCTCTCGAACGCGATCTGCAGCGCGTACTGGCCGACGAGCTGGACGTCCTTCACCCGCAGCTCTTCGTCGCCGAGGGTCTTCACGCGCGACAGCCGTCCCGGCATGCCTGCCTCGCCCCGACACTCCGCGCACGGGCACGCCCACCGCAGCTGCTCGCCCGTGTAGGTCGTGCGCGCGCCGTCCTCCCAGGTGATCTCCACGACCTGACGCGCGCGGTCGACGTCGACGTTGGTGGGAAACGCGTCTGGGTCTTGCGTGCGAGTGCCTAGTGGACGTTGATGACCGGCAGCTGGCGAAACGACTGGATCGACGTCCGCGCCGCGACCTGCGAGGCGATGGCGACAAACGCCTTCGCGCCCGCGGACTCGGGTCGCGAGATCACCACGGGCACCCCGGTGTCGGCGTCCTCGCGGATGGACTCCTCGAGCGGGATCGCGCCGAGGAACGGCACGCCGTACCTCTTCGCCGCCGACTCGGCCCCACCATGACTGAAGATCTCGTGCCGGTGCCCGCAGCTGGGGCACACGTACCAGCTCATGTTCTCGATCAAGCCGAGCGGCGTGACGTTCAGCTTGCGGAACATCTGCAGCGCTCTGACCGCGATGTCGGTGGCCACGTCCTGCGGCGTGCAGACGATGGCGACGCCGGTCAGCGGCACCGCCTGCGCGAGCGTGAGGGACGCGTCGCCCGTGCCAGGGGGCAGGTCGATGACGAGGTAGTCGAGCCGGCCCCAGTCCACCTGCGTCATCAGGGCCTCGATCGCCTTGCCGACCATCGGGCCGCGGTAGATCGTCGGCTGGCCCTCCGGATACAGGTGGCCGAAGGACATGAGCTTCATGCCGTGCGCGTCGATGGGGAGGAGGTGACCGTTGGCCTGCTGCGGCGTCTGGCGTGAACCGGTCATCACCGGCACCGACGGGCCGAGGATGTCGGCGTCGAGCAGGCCGACCGAGGCGCCGCTCAGGCGCAGCGCGGCCGCGAGGTTGACGGCAACCGTCGATTTGCCGACGCCGCCCTTGCCGGAGGCGACTGCGATCGTCTGCTTGACCCCGGGGAGGATCTCCGACGGCTTGGGCCGCAGAAAGGCGGGGCGAACGTTGGCGGTCATGCGCACCTCGACCGCGGTCACTCCGGTCAGCTCGCGGACCGCGTCCTCGGCCTGCGACTTGAAGCGGTCGCGCACCGGGCACGCGGGCGTGGTGAGCTCGAAGGTGAAGCTGACCTTGCCCTGGGCGCTGACCTCCAGCTCCTTGATCATTCCCAGGCTGACGACGTCGCGACCGAGGTCGGGGTCTTTGATCGTCGCCAAGGCTTGCAGCACCTGCTGCGAACTGGGAGCGCTCATCAGGCACCGAATGCTACCGAGGCTGCTAAGTTCAGTGCCCAATGAAGCAGGTGACCGCCACGAGCCCGGCTGCCGACCTGGTCGCGTATTACGGCGGCCCGGCCTCCGACGTTTACTTCCAGCGGGCGCGGAAGACGCTGGCCGGCGCGCACGTCGACGCCGTCGTGGCCGTGGACTTCTTCTCCAGCAGGGCCGGCGTGCTGTGCGGCGTCGCCGAGGCGGTCAGGCTGCTGAGCGAGATCCTCGAGGCGGACGACGAGGCGTGGGCGGTCGCCGAAGGCGCGGACATGGACGCCAAGGAGACGGTGCTGCGCGTCCGCGCGCCGTACTCGCGTTTCGGGGTCTACGAGACCGCTCTGCTGGGCATGCTGTCGAGCTGCTCCGGCTGGGCGACCGCGGCGCGCGAGATCGTGCAGGCGGCCAACGGCAAGCGCGTGATCAGCTTCGGCGCGCGGCACGTGCATCCCCTGGTCGCTCCAACCATGGAGTACTCGGCGGTCGTCGGCGGCTGCGCCGGTTGCGCCACGCCGCTCGGCGCCCAGCTGGCGCTTCTGCAGGGTGCGTCGGGAACGATGCCGCACGCGATGATCCTTCTCTTCGGCGACACGGTGAAGGCGGCGCGCGCCTTCGACGAGCACATGGGCGACGACGTGCTCCGGATCGTCCTCGTGGACACGTTCAAGGACGAGGCCGAGGAAGCGCTCCGCGTCGCCGAGGCTCTGGGCAAGCGGCTGCGCGGCGTGCGCCTCGACACGCCGAGCGAGCGCGGCGGCGTGACCGTGGACCTGGTGAAGGAGGTGCGGGCGCGGCTCGACCAGGCCGGGTTCGACCACGTCGGGATCTTCGTCTCGGGCGGGCTCGACGCCAACCGCATCCGCCAGTTCGAGGCGGCCGAGTGTCCGATCCACTCCTACGGCGTCGGCATGGCGATCAGCGCCGCGCCCCCGATCGCGTTCACGGCCGACATCAAGGAGATCTCGGGCAAGCCGATGACCAAGCGCGGCCGCATCCCAGGTGCGCAGCCGAACGAGCGCCTGGCAAGGGTGATCTGAGCAAAGCGCAACTCCTCGAGCTCCAGGCCGCATGTCGCGCGTGCCGCGTCTGCGAGGACAAGGGGATCATCGCCGAGGCCAACCCGACCTTCGAAGGTCGCTGGGGCGCGCCGTTCTTCATCGTCGGCCAGGCGCCCGGCCCCGCCGAGCGAGCGACGCGACGTCCGTTCTCCGGGCGCGCGGGCAGGGAGCTCGACCGCTGGATGCTGCGCGCGGGCTTCCGCGACCCCGACGAGTTCCGGCGCATGACCTACATCGCCGCGCTGATGCGCTGCTTCCCCGGCCGCAACAGGCAGAACACCGGCGACCTGCCGCCGCCGCCTGCGGGCATCGCCAACTGCGCGCACTGGCTGGAGTCGGAGCTGAAGCTCGTCCGTCCCAGGGCGCTGATCCTCATCGGCCAGATGGCGATCTCGCGCTTTCTCGGCCCGGCGCCGCTGGAGGAGCGGGTGGGCAAGAGCTTCGGCGCGCGACCGGTGATGATCCCGCTGCCACACCCGTCAGGGCAGAACCGCTGGCTCAACGCCCCGGCCAACCGCGAGCGACTGGCCTCCGCGCTCGCCTTGATCGGCGAGCAGCGTGCAAAATTCGCGCGGTGAGATATCTCCTCATCTATTACGGCGGCCGGATGCCGGCGACGCCCGCGGAGCAGGCGCGCGTGATGAAGCAGTGGACGACGTGGTTCACGAAGCTCGGGCCGGCGATCGTCGACCCGGGCAACCCGTTCTCCGGCCACGTCAACAAGATCGACGCTGACGGCGAGGTGGCCAGGGGACCGATCGGCCGGCGCGCCACCGGCTACAGCATCATCGAGGCGCCGTCGCTGAAGGCGGCCACGAAGGTGGCGAGGACCTGCCCGGTGATCAAGGGCGGGGCCCAGGTCGCGGTCTACGAAACCTTCAACGTGATGTAGCGCGGGCCGCTGACATTGCCTGCCTTTTACGGTCGTCGAGAAGGCGACCGCGTGATCATCGAAGGCGCCGACGCGCGCCACCTCGCGCGGTCGCTCCGCGCGAGACCGGGCGAGAAGATCGAGGTCGTCGACCCCGATGGATGGATGCTGACCGTGCGGCTGGAGTCGATCAGCGACTCGAGGATCGAGGGCACGGTCGCGTCGGAGCGCGAGCACGCGCCAGAGCCTGGCCGGCACGTGGTCGTCGCGATTGCGCACCTGCCATCGGTCACGCTCGAGCTCGTGCTCTCGCGCTGCACAGAGGTGGGAGCGTCGGCGTTCCACATCGTCCAGGCCCACCGCAGCATCGCCAGGGGGGCGAGGCAGGATCGCTGGCAGACGATCATCCGCGAGGCGGCGATGCTCGCGGGCCGGCTGCGGGTGCCCATCGTGGCCGGGCCGTCGCCGCTTGCCGAGGTGGTCGCCGAGCGACCGAACCCCGTGATGCTGGTTCGCGGCGCGCCCACTCCGCTGGCGGCGATGCCGCGACCGCGGGAGACGACGCTGTTGATCGGACCCGAGGGCGGATGGACGGAGCAGGAGCTGGCGCTGGTGGCCGACCACGCGGGCCTGGGTCCGCGCAACTTGCGCGCGGACACCGCGGCGATCGTGGCCACGGCGATCGCGGTCGGGAGCGGTCCCGACCCCGGATAGTCGCGACTAACGCTGGTCTTGGCGCACGAGGAAGCTCGATAGTCGCGACTAACGCGGGTCTTGGAGCACGAGGAAGCTCGATAGTCGCGACTAACGTGGGTCTTGGAGCACGAGGAAGCTCGATAGTCGCGACTATCGATAGACGCTCCGGAGCCGGGGGCGGCGCCCGCTCCTAGCGCTTCAGCGAGCGCGAGGTCGCGATCTCTCCCCGGATGGCGAACACAGAGCCGAAGCCGAACGCAACAAGGCCCACGCCCACCAGGGCCAGGCCCGAGACAACCGCGGAGGCGGCAAGGGCGACGCCCATGAAGAGCAGCCCGATGGCGAGGACGACGAGCCCGTAGACCTGCAGGCCCCGCGGCGTCGCGGCGTAACCAGGCGGCAGCGAGCCCAGCGGCTTCGAGGTCAGGTGCCGGATCGTGAACCCGGCGGCGCCGGCAAGGTCCACCATCAACGCGACTCCCGCCGCGCTGATCAACGCCCCGACGACGAGGACTGCGGCCACGATCCTTAGCATTCTGAACCGTGGCGGTCACGACCAGGCAGGCTTTGGTGCGGAACTTTTGCATCATCGCCCACATCGACCACGGCAAATCGACGCTGGCCGACCGGCTGCTCGAGCGCACGGGCTCCATCAGCCAGCGCGAGATGCAGGACCAGGTCCTCGACACCATGGACCTGGAGCGCGAGCGCGGGATCACGATCAAGCTCCAGGCCGTGCGCATGACCTACCCGGCGCGCGACGGCCAGACCTACGAGCTCAACCTCATCGACACGCCCGGCCACGTCGACTTCGCCTACGAGGTCTCGCGCTCGCTCGCTGCGTGCGAGGGCGCGGTTCTCGTCGTCGACGCCGCGCAGGGCATCGAGGCGCAGACGCTCGCCAACCTCTACCAGGCGGTAGAGGCGGGCCTGACCATCGTCCCGGTCGTCAACAAGATCGACCTCGACGCCGCGCAGCCCGAGCTCGTGGCCGAGGAGATCGCGGACGTGACCGGTATCCCGCGCGAGCAGGTCATCTTCGCGTCCGCCAAGCTCGGCAAGGGCACGGACGAGATCCTCGAAGCGGTGGTCAACCGGGTGCCGCCGCCGCGCGGCGATCCCTCGAAGCCGCTGCGCGCCCTGATCTTCGACTCTCACTACGACACCTACCGCGGAGTGATCACCTACGTGCGCGTCGTCGACGGCGAGATCCTGCCCCGGGCGCGCATCCGGATGATGAACACGGGCAAGGTCCACGAGGTCGACGAGGTCGGCTGGTTCGCGCCGCGGCCGCGGCCCGCCGACAGGCTGACGGCCGGAGAGGTCGGTTACGTGACGGCCGCGATCAAGAACGTGGTCGACGCTCGGGTCGGCGACACGATCACGACCGCCGGGCACGGCGCGACCGCGCCGCTGCCCGGCTACCGGCGCGTCAAGCCGATGGTCTTCGCCGGCCTCTTTCCGACCGACTCGGACCAGTTCGCGGACCTGAAGGAGGCACTCGAGAAGCTGCAGCTCAACGACGGCGCTCTCTCCTTCGAGCCGGAGAACTCGGCCGCCCTGGGCTTCGGCTTTCGCTGCGGCTTCCTCGGCCTGCTGCACCTCGAGATAGTGCAGGAGCGGCTCGAGCGCGAGTTCGAGCTGGAGCTCATCACCACCGCGCCGACGGTGGAGTACGAGGTCAAGCTCAAGCGCGGCGGCGTCGTCGAGGTCGACAACCCGGCGCTGCTGCCGGACCCGACCGCGATCGACTCCGTCTCCGAGCCCTTCGTGAAGCTGTCGATCATCATCCCCTCCGCGTACGTCGGGCCGATGATGGAGCTCTGCCAGGACCGCCGCGGTCAGTTCAAGCACCTCGAGCACAGGCCGGGTGACCGCGTGGTCCTCGAGTACGAGATCCCCCTCGGCGAGATCATCCACGACTTCTACGACCAGCTGAAGTCGCGCTCCAAGGGCTACGCCTCCATGGACTACGAGATGCTCGGCTTCCGCGAGGGTGAGCTGGTCAAGGTCGACATCCTGGTCGCGGGCGAGCCGGTGGACGCCCTGTCCGTCATCACCCACCGCTCCAAGGCGCAGGCGCAGGGGAGACGCCTGGCGGAGAAGCTGAAGGCCATCATCCCGCGGCAGCTCTACGAGGTCCCGATCCAGGCCGCGATTGGCGGTAAGGTGGTCGCCCGCGAGACCATCCCGGCGATGCGCAAGGACGTGCTCGCCAAGTGCTACGGCGGCGACGTGACCCGGAAACGCAAACTGTTGGAGAAGCAGAAGGAAGGCAAGCGACGGATGAAGCGAGTCGGGTCTGTCGAGATCCCGCAGGAGGCGTTCATGGCGGTGCTGAAGCTTGATTAGAGGATCGCGAGTGGTCGCGCTTTTGGTCATCGGGGCGCTCGCGTCGTCGTGCGGCATCGGCGGGGCGGGATTCAACGGCAAGCCCGCCGACGTCTTCTCGATCATCCCGACCCAGGCCGACGTCCGCTCTCTCATGGGCGACAACACCTGGTGGGAGGGCGCTCCCACGTTCGGCGTCCAGCCTCTGAACGCCGAGACCGCTCCGGCGACCGAGAGGTTCTCGGTCAGCCAGCTGTATCGGCACATCGGCACCGACGAGTACCTGCTCGCGCGCTACTCGGTGTTCGACAAGACGTCGTCGGCAAGCTCGTACATGAGCACCGTCGAGCAGAGCCTCGGCACCTCGCCGTCGACGCCCAAGGTCGGCGACCAGGTCCTCTACTACGGCCAGTTCAGCAGCGGCGGCGCGCCTTACGTCACGTCGACGTTCGTGCGCGTCGGCCAGTTCGTCCTCACCCTGACCTGGTCGCGCAAGGACCGCGGCGTGACGGTCGACATGCTGGCCAGGAACGCGAGGAAGTTCTCGGCCCCCCTGAAAGACATCGGCAAGGTTCGGGCCAAGCCGCGGACGGCCGACCCGGACCTGCTGCCCCCCGCCGGGGTGAGCATCACCCTGCTCGGGTCGGCGCAGCTGCCGGTCGAGGCGTTCGCGGTGATGACGCTGACGTCGCTTCCCGAGGAGATCGTCGCGCTGCTGAAGCAGTCGGGCATCTCCACCCTCCCGTACGGCGACTACGCGCTCAACAACGACACGAGCATGGAGGTTCAGACCGTCCTCCTACCGTTCCCGTCGGAGGCGGACGCCACCTCGTGGGCGGACACCTTCTCGCCCGCGAAGCCCGACGCCAGCGGCATCGCCTTCGACTACCTGCCCGCGAGCGGGACGCCGGCGGCCGGCGTCTACCACTTCGTCTTCTCCTCCGGGCGGTACGGCGGCTTCATGATCTGCAAGGCGGCGGTCGACGGGCGCGCGGCGACGCGCGAGTGCGAGGACCCTGTGCACACCGTGGCGCTCGCCTGGAAGCTCTCCTTGCAGGGGCTCCGCTAGCCTCAGCTAGGTCGGGGTCGCCTTCGGCCTGCTGGCCGTGTTCGCCAGGAACCACTCCCACTGCCGGGTCAGGCCTTCGCGCAGGGAGACGCGCGGCTCCCACCCGAGTTTCTCACGCGCCAGATTTATGGATGCCCCGGTGTGGCGCGGGTCGCCGGGCGCGGCGGGAAGGTAGCGCCGGCGGGCTTTCATGTGGCTGATCTCCTCGAGCGTGGTGAGGACGCGGTTCATCGTCCCCCGACTGCCGCCGCCCAGGTTGATTACCTGGCCGACCACGTCCGCGGACGCCGCCTTCACGGTGCCGTCGACGGTGTCGGAGATGTAGGTGAACTCACGGGTCTGCTCGCCGTCGCCGAACACGTCGATCTCCTGGTCGTCGACCATCCGCTCCATGAAGACGTGGAACGCCATGTCGGGTCGCTGGCGCGGGCCGTAGACGGTGAAGTAGCGGAGCGTGGTGACCGGGATGTCGTAGTTGCGCAGGTAGACGAACGCCAGGTGCTCCGCCGCGAGCTTGGTCATGCCGTAGGGCGACACCGGCCGCGGCAGGGCGGTCTCCTTGGTGGGAAACATCTCCGCCTCGCCGTACACCGACCAGCTCGAGGCGAAGACGAGCCGCTGCGCGGGCTCCTCCCGCAGGGCTTCGAGCAGGCGCTGCGTGGCGACGATGTTGTCCTTGACGTAGCGGTCAAAATGGTCGCCCCAGCTTGGCTGCACGCCGGGCTGGCCGGCGAGGTGAAAGACGACTCTCGCGCCGCGGATGGCGCGGGCGACATCGCCGTCCACCATGTCCAGCTCGACCAGGGCGAAGCGCTCGTGCGCACGCGCGGCGTCGAGGTTCTGCTTCTTGCGCGCCCGGGCGTAGAAGTCGCTGAACGAGTCGATGCCGACCACCTGGTGACCGTCGGCGAGCAGGCGCTCGCAGAGGTGGGAGCCGATGAACCCGGCCGCGCCGGTGACGACGACGCGGCTTGGCGAGTCGAGCATGGCCGTACAGACTACCTATCGTTTCTTGAAATGCACCGCTTCGAAGACTGGCTCGCGACGGCCGATCTGGGCGTGCACGTGAGGACGTTTCCGGACGGCACCCGGACCGCCGTCGAGGCCGCGCGCGCGGTGGGCTGCGAGCTCGGCCAGATCGTGAAGTCCCTGGTCTTCGTCGCCGGGGGCGGTCCGGTGGTGGCGCTGGTCAGCGGGGCCAACAGGCTCGACGAGCGGCGGCTGGGCGCGGTCGCGGGGGAGCCGGTGGCGAAGGCCGACGCCGAGACCGCGCGAACCGCTACCGGCTACTCGATCGGCGGCGTCCCGCCCTTCGGCCACGCCACAGATGTGCCCGTGTTCATGGACCGCGACCTGCTGGCTTACGCGGTGGTGTGGGCGGCCGCGGGACGCCCCGACTCCGTCTTCGAGATTGAACCCGCGCGGTTGCGGGAATTGAGTAAGGCGACGGTGATCGATCTCAAATGAGCACGCTTCTGCTCTTCTGCCGCGACTGCGGCAAGCAGGTGGCGAGCTCCCAGACGAAGAACGGCCTGTGCCTCGACTGCCAGGTGCGGCGCTCCGTCGCCGACCTGCGCGACGAGCACGCGCGGCTCTGGCGCAAGCGCGAGCGGTACCGGACGCAGAACGCGAACGTGGAGCAGATCGGGCGGCAGATCTCGCGCGTCGAGGACCGGATGGCGATGCGCATCCGCGAGCTCGTGCCCAACGAGCGCGAGGCGATCGAGAAGCTGCGACGTGAGCTGGAGGCGGCGCGCGGGCAGCGCTACACGATCAAAGGTGTCTGAGCTCTCTCTCCACCCATTCCGCCACCTCTACGTCCACATCCCCTTCTGCAAGCACAAGTGTGGGTACTGCGACTTCAACGCCTACGCCGGCATGGACCGCCTGATGCCGGACTACGTCGACGCCCTCGAACGCGAGCTTGGCTTCGCCCGCGAGCGCTACACGTTCCAGGAGCTGGAGACCGTCTACCTCGGCGGAGGTACGCCCAGCCTTCTGCCGCCTCACCTGATCGCGCGACTGCTCGGCTTCATTCGGCGCGAGCTCAACGTCGCGACGGACGCCGAGGTGACTCTCGAGGCCAACCCGGCGAGCACCGACGAGGCGCGAATCGAGGCGTGGATGAAAGGCGGCGTCAACCGCCTGAGCCTGGGCGTGCAGGGTTTCGATCCTCGCGCGCTCGCCGTGCTCGAGCGCAAGACCGACGCGGCCCAGGCCACCCGCGCCTTCCGTCTCGCCCGGGCGATGGGCATGGCGAACATCAGCGTGGACCTCATCTACGCCGTCCCCTACCAGGACATGGCCGCGTGGATCGAGACTCTGCGCCGCGCGATCGCGCTCGGCCCGGACCACGTATCCACGTACTGCCTGTCCTTCGAGGAGGGCACCCTCCTGCACCGGCGTCGCGCCGAAGGTCGCGTGCCCGAGGTCGACAGCGACCTGCAGTGGGACCAGCTCGACGCGGCCTGCGTGGAGCTCGAGGCGGCCGGCTTTCGTCGCTACGAGGTGTCCAACTGGTCGCGGCCTGGGTTCGAGTCTCGACACAACCAGGCGTACTGGCGCTGCCGGCCGGTCTACGGCGCCGGCGCCGGCGCGCACTCCTACGCGACCGACGGGACAGGGGCGTGGCGCTGGTGGAACGTCGCTCGGCCGCGCGAGTACATCGCCGCCACACCCTCTCCGAGGGCCGACGGGGAGGAGCTGGAGCCGCGCAAGGCCGTGGCAGAGTCGCTGATGCTCGGACTCCGGACCGCCGACGGCATGACCGCCCCGGCCGGGTTTGACGCCGAGCTGTCGCGCCTGGTGCGGGCGGGGTTGGTCGAGCGGCGCTCCGGCCGCATCGTCCCGACGCGCCGGGGCCTCGACCTGCACAACCAGATCGCTTTGGCCGTGCTGTGACCGAAAGGCCGAAACGATCCCGACAGCTAGACTCTGATTAGCACTCTCCCCGGTAGAGTGCTGACCAAGGAGATGGAGAGCAGAAAGCAGGCGATCCTGCGGGCGGTCGTGCATGAGTTCACGACCAGCGCGGTGCCGGTCGGATCCCAGGCGCTGCAGAGCCGCTACTTCGTCAACCTGTCGTCGGCCACGATCCGGAGCGAGCTCGCCGACCTCGCCGACCTTGGCTACCTGACCCAGCCGCACACCTCGGCCGGCCGGGTGCCGACCGACTCCGGCTACCGCTACTTCGTCGACTTCCTGATGGACCTCGAGCCGATCCCCGAACGGGTCAGGGCCTACATCCACGACGAGCTGAACACCGCCCCCGCGGACGAGCAGGGGATGGTCGAGCGGGTGGCGATGACCCTGGCCGCGGTGACCCAGAACGCATCGGTCGCGAGCGCGCCCCAGGGCTCGCTGGCGCGGATCAAGCACGTCGACCTCGTGTCCCTGGAGCCGAAGGAGGTGCTGCTCATCCTCCTGCTCGAGGGCAACCTGCTCCGCCAGCAGGTGGTCGAGACCTCCGAGGGCGCCACGCAGGCCCTGCTCACACGTCTCGCCGCGCGCCTGAACGCCGCGCTGAGCGGCCGCGCCAGCGACGAGGCGCGCCGCCGCTACGAGTCGGCGCCGCTTGGCCTCGAGAAGGAGCTGCTCGGCCGCGTCATCGCGGTCCTCGACGTCTACGAGAAGGGCTCCGACAACCTCGTCGTCCATGACGGCGTGCGCAACCTGCTGCGCCAGCCGGAGTTCGCGGAGTCGTCGCGCGTCCACCAGGTGCTCGAGGTGCTGGAGGAGACTCGCTACCTGACGGTGCTGCTCCGCCAGCTGATCGGCAACTCCGATCTCCAGATCGTGATCGGCTCGGAGAACGCCTCGAGCCAGCTGCAGGGGTGCGCGGTGGTGCTGACGACCTACGGTCCCTCCGACCGGCTGAAGGGCGTGCTCGGAGTGATCGGGCCGACGCGCATGGCTTACAGCCAGACCGTGGCTCGCCTGCAGGCCGTGGCGCGCTCGGCCAGCGACCGCATGGCAGCCCTCGGGGTTTGATCGGGCAGACGCGCGCGGTATCTAGAGACCGATGACAACCCGCAAGCATCCGCACGAGCCCGAGGAGTTCGAGGCTCGTCTTGGCCTCTACGAGGGCAAGATCGCCGAGCTCGAATCCCAGCTGGCCGAGACCAGGGAGAAGTACCTGCGCCTGGCCGCCGACTTCGACAACTACAAAAAGCGGATGCGCCAGGAGCAGCTCGACACGATGCAGCACGCGTCCGCGGAGCTGATCCACCGCCTGCTCCCCGTGCTCGACGACCTCCAGAGCGTGCTCGAGCATCAGCCTCGCGACGTCGACGAGTCCTGGATCAAAGGTCTCGAGCTGAGCGTGCGCAAGCTGGAGGAGGCGCTTGGCACCCACGGCCTGCAGCCGATAGACGCGGTCGGCGCCCGGTTCGATCCCAAGCTCCACGAGGCGGTCGGCCACGAGGAGTCGGCCGAGCATCCCGAGGACACCGTCGTCTCCGAGCTGCGCCGCGGCTACCGGGTTCGCGACCGTGTCGTGCGGCCGGCGCTGGTCAAGGTCTCGCGGCGTCCCGCGCTGCCGGCAGAAACGCAAGAATCCTGACCAACCGATAGTGGCGGTCAAGCGCGACTACTACGAGGTGCTCGGCGTCGGCCGCCTGGCCTCGCCGGAGGAGCTGAAGCGGGCGTTCCGCAAGATCGCCATGGACTCCCATCCCGACCGCAACCCCGACGACGCCGTCGCAGCCGCCCGGTTCAAGGAGGCGAGCGAGGCGTACGCCGTGCTTTCCGACCCCCAGCGGCGGCGCAGCTACGACCTGTTCGGCCATTCGGCGGTGGGCGCCGGCGGCCCGGCGGTCGACTTCTCGGACATGCCTTTCGCCGACATCTTCGACACCTTCTTCGGCGGCGGGTTCGGCACCCGCTCGCGGCGCGAGCGCTCCAACCGCGGCGACGACCTGCGCTTCGACCTGACCATCACCTTCGAGGAGTCTTTCACCGGCGTCGAGAAGGAGATCGAGGTCGCGCGTCTGGCCGCGTGCGAACGCTGCTCGGGAAGCGGCGCCGAGCCGGGCACCGGGCAGGAGACGTGTCCGGGGTGCGGCGGCTCGGGCGAGATCCGGCGCGCGGCGCAGTCGTTCTTCGGCCAGGTGGTGACCAGGACGACCTGCCCGACGTGCGGCGGCGCCGGCCGGATCTTGAAGAACCCGTGCTCGGTTTGCCGCGGCCATGGCCGTGTGCAGCGGGCGAAGAAGCTCGCGGTGAACATCCCCGCCGGCGTCGACACGGGCTCGCAGATCCGGATCAGCGGCGAGGGCGAGGCCGGGGTGCGCGGCGGCCAGCCGGGCGACCTTTACGTCGTCCTGCGCGTCAAGCCGCACCCGCAGCTGGCACGCCACGAGCAGGACATCGTCTACGAGCTGCGGGTCAACATCGTCCAGGCGGCGCTGGGCGACCACATCGAGATCCCGACCATAGAGGGCCCGGTGGAGATCGCCATCCCGGCCGGGACCCAGCACGGACAGTCGTTCCGGCTGGCCGGTCGGGGCATGCCCGACGTGCGCAGCGGGCGGCGCGGGGACCAGTACGTGGTCGTGCAGCTGGTCGTACCGAAAGACCTGAACCCTGAGCAGAAGGCGATGCTGCGCAAGGTCGGCGGGCTGACGGGCAAGCCGGAGAAGGTGTCGAGGGGCTTTTTCGACAAGCTGCGCGACGCGATTTCGCTTGACTAGCTGAATTTCGCCGGGCTGGCCATAGACTTCGCACCGAATTCGGTGCGCGCCGTCTACGTAGAGGGAAAGTGGTTGGCCGCCGCGGCGGCTTTTTTGTTGCCTCTGGCCGCGTGCGCCCCGCCGAGCCAGGGTCAGAACGTCGCCTCGGTGCAGTCGCCGACGCCATCCCCGTCGCCGACGCCGACCACGCCGTTCGCGACGTCCGGTCCAGGCTTCCACGTGGGCGAGGTTGGGATCAACTACACGTCGGTCTCCTTCACCGCCGACGGCGGCGTCAAGCCGTACCACTGGACCGTCACAGCCGGGGTCCTCCCGCCGGGCCTGTCTCTGAGCGACGACGGGACCGTCTCGGGTGAGCCGACGACCGCCGGAAAGTACGGGTTCACGATCCAGGCCGCCGACTCCGGGGACAGCAAGGCGACGATCCCCGGCGTCATCGACGTCGCCCCGCCTCTGAACGCCTCGCTGCTTCCGCCGTGCGCGAAGTACTGCGTCGTCGAGCTGGGATGCGTGAACGTGTGCGGGAACTTCGGCGCGCTGAGCGGGGGAGTGGCGCCTTATACGTACAGGGTCACCGCCGGCCAGCTGCCCGCGGGGACGAGGCTGTCCACGCTTTCCTTGACGGGCACGTTCACCGGGCTCACGGGGTACCTGCAGTTCAGCGTCCAGGTGAAGGACGCCCTGGGGGCGACGTCGACGGTCTCGCCGACGTTCTGGATGTACCCGCACATCACGCTCAAGGGCGGCACCTGTCAGAGCACCCGCCTGTCGCCTGGGAAGTGCACCGTCGGGCTTGCGTACTCAGGCGGAACGCCCGGCCAGCAGGTAACCCTGGCGCCAACCTCGTGGACCGGCGATCTGAAATGCGGTTCGGTAGCCGCGATCCCATGCCCACAGCCGTCCTTCGCCGTCAGCTACGGACCTGGACAGGCCACCGTGACCCTGACCTATCAGGCCAACTACCCGTTCACGTTCGGCACGCTGGCCGTGCGGCTCACGAGCAGCGATCCCTGCGGCGCCGGCGCCTCCTGCGGCGCCGACGCCAGCATCACCGTCGCGGGTTAAGGCATAACCCGGCCACTTGCGGGGTAGTTATCAGGTTCAGTAGCTTTGATCCGTATTGAAGAGGGATGTAGTGTCCAAAACCATCGATCTAGAACTCACCCGAGCTGAAGTCGAAGTCCTGGAGCTGGAAGCCCGCCTCCGGGTGGTCCCCATGAACGACACCCAGCTTGCGGACGCCCTTAAGACCGCCCTGGCGGCCAAGAAGGAGCGCCTGGCCAAGCTCCGCACCCTCCACGCCACCGCCGGCCGGGGCCGGCTGAAGGACGGCGACGGGGAGAAGGTGAACCCCCTCCACGCCGGCCGCCGGCCGCCCCTGAAGCGGACCGTCCCCCAGAGACCGCAGGCGAAGACCAGCAAGTAACGGCTGTTCGACCCGAGTTCAAATTCGGGTCCCGAACGCTATCGTTGCCGCCAGTTGGACAAACAGCTGAGCGCGTTCCCGACCTCCACCGCCGATCCTTTGTTCGGCGCCGCCTGGGGGGACACGGCCGTCCCCCGGCCGGCGCGTCCCTGGAGCCTGCCCGTGGTCAGCGGCCTGGCGATCGCCGCCATCATCGCGGCCGTCTCGTTCCGGATCTGGACGGCCCATCCGCCGGTCGACGTCCTCCGCGCCGAGGCGGTCTTGATCGGCGTCGGCGTCGTCTTTGCGGGCGTTTGCCTGGCGATCAAGTCCTCTCGGTGGTCAACCATGCTGTTCGTCCAGCTGCCGATCATGGTCCTGGCGGCCGTCCTCACCGACCTGATCCTCGGCATGGCCGGCCCCTGGTTGGGCGACGACCTGCCCCCGCTGGCTGCGGTCAGCTTCGCCACCGTGTTCCTCTACTTCGAGGCCGGCCTGCATTCGCGCCGGTTTGGCTACGTGTTCGGCGTCGCCGTCCTCGGCCTTGGCGCGCTGTGGATCTACGCCGTCACCCAGCTGATGGTGTCCTTGAGCGCCGTCACCCTCTGGACCCTCGTCCTCGTCGGCCTGGGCATGCTCGCCTACCTCACGACGAGGTCCGTGGATCGGGAGCTTGGCGCCCAGGTCGAGAGGCAGAGCTCGCTGCTCGCCACCCTGAGCGACCTCGGCGAGGGCCTGGTCGTGACCGAGAACGGGCGCTTCATCGCCGGCAACGACTCATATGTGAACCTGACCGGCTACACGCGCGAGGAGCTGATGGCGATGCCGACGCTCATCGCCCTCGCCCCTGAGGAGGACCGCGAGCGGCTCGCGGGCAACCTCACTCGCCGGCTCTCCGGGGCCGATGTGCCCGCGCGCTATGTGTCGGGGATCATCACCAAGAGCGGCCGCCGCGTCGACGTCGAGGTGGCGATCCACCGCGTTTCGACCCGCCGCGACCAGCTGCTGACGCTCGTCAACGACGTCACCGAAAAGCTCCGCGCCGAGGCGGCCGAGCGGGAGACCGAGACGCGCTTCCGCACCCTGTTCCAGCAGGCGCAGGCAGGGATGGCCTTCGCGAGCCTGGACAGTCACATCACCACGGTCAACTCGGCGTTCTCCGACATGGTCGGATACAGCGAAGCCGAGCTGCGCACGCTGTCCCTGGTCGACATCACGCACCCCGACGACGCGGCGGGGCTGCAGGACGCGATGCACTCCATGCTCGCCGGCGAGGAGGAGGGACGGCGCATAGAGATGCGCTACACCCGGAAAGACGGCGAGCACGTATGGGTCGACCTCACGATGCGCCTCGTCCGCGGCGCTGAGGAGCGGCCGAGCTACTTCCAGACCGTGGCCGTGGACATCCGCGACCGCAAGCGTGCCGAGGTTCTGCAGGCCGCCCGCTTCGCAGTCACGCAGGCGCTCGTGACGTCGCCGGGCTGGGAGAAGGCCGCGCCCGGAGTGCTCGAGGGACTTTGCCGCTCCCTCGACTGGGAGCTCGCCGAGTACTGGGAGGTCGATCTGGCGCGTGAGGCGATGTCGTTCGTCGTCTCGTGGAAGCGCCCCGGCCGCGACACCTCGTCGTTCGAGGCCACCGCCGCCGGCCACACGTACCGTCGGGGCGAGGGCCTGGCCGGTCGCGTCTGGGAGGCGGGGAAGCCGATCGCGATGCCGGACTTCGGCGACGAGGCGTCGCCGCGGGCCGCGGCCGCGGTCGCGGCGGGACTGCACGGGATCGTCGGCTTTCCAGTCCGCAGCGGTCGGCGTGTCGGCGGCATGATCTCCCTCTACACGTGGGCGGCGCGCGGGCTCGACGAGGGACTGGTCGCCGTCATGAACGACGTCGGCTCGCAGATCGGCGAGTTCGTCGAGCGCAAGCGCGCCGAGGTCGCGCTGCAGGAGAGCGAGAAGCGCATGCGCTCCGTGCTCGACAACGTTTCCGACGGGCTCGCGACCATCGATCAGTCGGGGATCATCGAGTCCGCGAACCCCGCGGTGAGCAAGCTGTTTGGCTACACCGAGCAGGAGCTGATGGGTGAGTCGGCGAGCATCCTGATCGCCACCACGCATCGCGCCGCCTTCGACAGCTACCTCCAGCGCCGGCTGTCGGTCGACGTCCCTGTCAGCGGCGCCCACGAGACGATGGGCAAGCGCAAGAACGGCAGCCTCTTTCCGCTCGAGTTCGTGGTCAGCTCGATGCAGATCGGGCCGCGCCACCTCTTCATCGCCACCCTGCGCGACATCTCCGACCGCAAGGCGCACACCGACGCGCTCGAGTACCAGGCGCTGCACGACGCGCTGACCGGCCTGCCCAACCGGAGTCTGTTCGGCGACCGCCTGCGCCAGACCCTGCTTGCGGCGCGGCGCAACCAGAAGATGTTCGGCGTCCTCCTCCTCGACCTCGATCGCTTCAAGGACATCAACGACGCGCTCGGGCATGACCGCGGTGACAGCCTGCTGCAGGAGGTGACGGCTCGGTTGCGCGGAGTGCTGCGCGCGACCGACACCATCGCCCGCCTCGGCGGCGACGAGTTCGCGGTGCTGAGCACGGACGCGCGCCATCCCGAGGATGTGACCGCGACGGCCAAGAAGATCCTCGCCTCCCTGGAGGGACCGTTCGCCATCGGCGACCAGATGGTCGAGACGGGCGCCTCCATCGGGATCGCGATGTACCCGGTGCACGGGGATGACCCGAGCACGCTGCTGCGTCGCGCCGACGTCGCGATGTACGTCGCCAAGAAGTCGGGCGGCGGCTTCGCGCTCTATCAGCCGGAGCATGAGGCGCAGACGCTGCGCCGCTCAGGTCTGGCGGGCGAGCTGCGGCGCGCCATCCCGCAGGGCGAGCTCGTGCTGCACTACCAGCCGCAGGTCACCGTCGCGACCGGCGCCGTCAGCGCGGTCGAGGCGCTGCTGCGCTGGAACCACCCCCGCGAAGGCCTGATGCCGCCCGACCGCTTCATCCCGATGGCGGAGGAGACGGGCATCATCCATCCTCTTACCGCCTGGGTCATCGACTCCGCGCTCGAGCAGCTGTGCAAGTGGCTCGCCGAGGGCATCGACGTCTCGGTGTCCATCAACGTCTCCCCGCGCAACATCGAGGACCACTCGCTTGAGGAGATGGTCGCCCGCGCGCTGGGCAACTTCAAAGTCGAGCCGAGCCGGCTGACGCTCGAGATCACCGAGGGCGTGGCGATGGCCGCGGCCGCGGCGAAGGCTCTCCACCGGCTGCACGAGATCGGCGTACGCATCTCGCTGGACGACTTCGGCACCGGCTACTCCTCTCTCCTTTATCTGATGCGCTTGCCGGTCAACGAGATCAAGATCGACCGCTCCTTCGTCTCGGCGCTGGCGTCCGACCCCGACTCGGGTGCGATCGTGCGCTCGGCCGTCGGGCTGGGCCACAACCTCGGCCTGCGCGTGGTCGCGGAGGGCCTGCAGGACCGCGTGGCCGAGGCCGTTCTTGTCGAGGCGGGCTGCGACGCGGCGCAGGGTTTCCTGTTGGGGGGACCAGTCGAGGAGCCGGAGATCACCGCGCTGCTGCGGCGGCAGGCAGGCATCGCCGAGCCAGACAGGGAGGATGGCACGGCGCCGCAGCCGGAAAAGCTGACCGAATCGATGTGAGGGCCCTCGTGCTGGGCGCGGGGGGACAGCTGGGCGCGGAGATGGTGCGTCTGCTCGGGCCGGATACAGGCGTTCTTCACGACGACCTCTCCATCACCGACGCAGACGCGGTCGGTGAGCTGATCGCGCTTCGCAAGCCCGAGGTCGTGTTCAACTGCGCCGCCTACAACGCCGTCGACCGGGCGGAGGTCGCGCGCGAGGAGGCTTTCGCCGTCAACGCGCAGGGACCGCGCAACGTCGCCGTCGCGTGCCGGCGGCACGGCGCCGCCTTGGTCCATTTCTCGACGAACTTCGTCTTCGACGGCAAGCACGACGAGCCGTACGTCGAGGCGGACGAGCCGGCGCCGCTGTCCGTCTATGGGGCCTCGAAGCTCGAGGGCGAGCGCCTCATCCTGGAGGCAGGCGCACACGTGCTCGTCG
>VBEK01000100.1 GCA_005889135.1 Chloroflexota bacterium | reverse complement strand
GGCTCGGTTCTCTCCAGGGTCAGCCTGCCCTGGTTGACCTCGGCCAGCTTGTGACTGATGTAGAGACCCAGACCCGTACCGGGGACGCTCTTGAATGCGGGGTCCTTCGTGCGATGAAAGGGTTGAAAGACAAGGCCGCGCTCCGCGTGCGACATGCCAACGCCGTTGTCGATGACGTGGACGACGGCTCGATTTCCTTTGGTAACCGCATCCAATTTGAGGCGTGGCGGCCGAGCCGCATAGGTAAGGCTGTTGTTGATCAGGTTGTCCAGGATCCGGCCGATCTGGCGTGCGTCGCCATCCACAGGCACCGGTTCCGGCCCAAGTGTCGTCGCGATCTGCGCCCCGGTCAGCTCCACGCGTGGCCTTGCTCGGTCGATCGCTTTTTGGACCGCCTCTCGAAGGTCCAGGTAGGCGCGATCTGCAGGCTGCGCCGTGGCTTCGATGCGCGCGGCTTCGACCAGCTCGTCCATGATCCGGTTCACGTGCCAAGCCTTGTCCGCCATGACGTTGAGGATCGCCCTCCATTTGGGCGGAGGCGGCCCGAGCTTGCCGTCAGAAAGGATGGCCAGATAGCTGGTCAGCACCGCTACCGGCGGTCCCAGCTCGTGGGCGGCCACATCGATGGCGTCGGTCTTGGCAGCAATCGCCAGGCCCGCGGACTGGTAGCGGCGCGACATCTCCTCGCGCTGCTGCTGGGCGTCGGCGAATGAGGCGAGCAGGAAGGAAGCAAGGCTGACGCTGACGTTGAACGCCTGCAGAGTGACCATCTTTTCGAGCAGCGTCTCGGAGGTGAACGGGCCCACGCCATTGACCGCCGCCCACACCGCGATGAGGGACGCGATGAGCGCAGCAGGTGCGGCACCCGCGAGTCGAAACCTCCAGGCCGCGATTGCGATCACCGGAAGAACGAGATACTCCAGCCGAAACTTGTTCTCGAACAGAAAGTACGTCACGACTCCTATGCCGGCCAGCAGGACCGTCAGCTCGATGCTGCGTCGCCAGCCCAGGTGACGTAGCCCGGGACGCGGGATGAGGCTCAGAAGCATGGGGGCGACCAGGAGGACACCCATCGCGTCGCCCGCCCACCACACAGCCCACGTGGAGGCGAAGCTGGACATGGGCACCGCCCCGGACAGCGTCAGCACCGCGCTGCCAATGGTGGCGCTGATCGTCATACCGATCAGAGCTCCCAACACCACGATCGCGATCGCGTCGCGCATACGATCCAGCTGCCGCCGGAAGCCCGCACGCCGGAGCAGCTCCGACGATACCAGCGGCGCGAGTGTGTTGCCGCACGCGATGACGGCAGCTCCGAGTGGCGAAGGCCCGAGGGGGAGGTTGACCGCAAACGCGCCGAGGGCGATGGCCGGCCACATCCGCGGGCCGAGTATGAGGAAGGTGACCAGGGCGATTCCGGTCGGCGGCCAGATCGGCGTGACCTGCCCGTGGACCAGCGCCAGGTTCAGGCTGAGGCGCGCAGCCGCCCAGTAGACGAGCGCCACGGCCACGAGAGCGAGGAGGTACCGGACGGGTTGGGTCCCGCCCCGTCGTCGGGCTATTTCCGCGGACACCGCCTTCATTTGCGCAGTGACCCCTAAATGAGAGAACGAGCCAATCCCGGCGACCTTGCGGCCCTGGGGTGGCTCCCGGTCTGGTTCCTTTTGGCTGCAGTCGGCTTTTTTGGCGGCGACTAGCCCCCAGAAACACCGATCCCGTTGCCTGCCAAGCGAATCTTCGTCCCCGGCCTGAAGCTCATGGTGCTCACTCGACCTCGCAACGATTGCCCGTCTGGCGAAGTACGTATTGACTTGGCTCCTGGGATGGTCAACGCTGTGCTTTCGGCTTTATCCGCTCTGCAGGTTGAGAATGAGGAGGAGCGCTTATGAAGCGACTCATCGCGACTGTAGCCGCCCTTGGCTCGGTGTTCCTGATGGCGTTACCGGCCCAGGCCCAAGGAGCCGGCGCAATCAGCGTCACGCAGACATTCCACAACGCCGTCCAGACTTTTGCCCCGCCGGATCCGAACGCTGTGCAGCCGTGCACCGGTGTTCCGGGGACGCTGACGATCACGTTCAACGGCGTCGCGCACTTCACGGTCTTGACCTCGGGCGTCGGTGCTGGAACGGGATGGGCCACCTTCACTGCAACCGGAACTTTCGCCTTCGCCGGTAGCGACGGGGTCAATTTCAGTGGTCGGTTCACAGCCTGGGATGGCGAGAACTTCAACCTCCAGAACTCTGCAGCAACTGCCATCCTCGTGATCCATGGAACTGGCACGGACGGTTCCTCACTGACGTTCCGCGACGTCGCCCATTTCTCAGTGTCCGCCTCGGGCATGACGGTCAGCTTCGACAAGCCGACCTGCGGCTAGACCTGTAGGGGAGGGGCGGTCCCGGAAGGACCGTCCCCTTCCCGCCGGCGACCGGCCGCTCATCGCGAACCGGCGTTGAACTCGCTTTTGCAACCATTCGCCGAGCGGCCCGGCGGTGCCGAGGAGTGGCGCACCTAGCGAGACGCCATGATGATTGGCGCGAAGCCGTCGAGGGATCGCTTGGCAGTTCGTAGCTTCAGGAGAGAACACGATGCCGAACCAGTCATCCGCGACGGGACTTCTGCTCCCGTCCCGAGAGGCTTTGCTGTGGGCCGACGGCGACTTGCACTTCGTCGTCGAGGCGGCGAAGCACGCGGAACAGGACGGCTACGATTCGGTCTGGGTCGGCGACTCTCTGCTTGCGCGTCCACGCGGCGAACCACTGACTCTTTTGGCCGGCATCGCCGGGGCGACGGCTCGGGTCACGCTTGGTACGGCGGTCCTACTACCCCTGCTGCGGCGTCCCCTCTCCCTGGCACATGGCCTCGCCACCCTCGACCGCATCGCGAAAGGCCGCCTCGTAGTGGGAGTCGGTCCCGGGGCCGAGCTTCCTGGCACACACGCGGAGCTGGCGGCGCTAGGTGTTCCAAGCGACCGCCGGGTCGGCGCCATGCTGAGCGCCATCGAACGATGCAAGCGGTTGTGGGGGAACGAGGAGCCTGGCATCGAGCTGCAACCTCGACCATTCCGACCAGGTGGCCCT
>VBEK01000099.1 GCA_005889135.1 Chloroflexota bacterium | reverse complement strand
AGCCCTGGCAGAAGATCAGCTCGCCGCTGAGGATCTTCTCCACGTACGTGTCCTTCTGCCACTGGCTTCCGAGGCCGGCGAGGGTGGGCGCCAGCAGGGTCACTCCGAGGCGGCCGAGGATGCCCGGCGCGCCCACGCGCGCCATCTCCTCCTGGTAGATGGCCTGCATCACCGGCGTGGCGCCGCGGCCGCCGACCTCCGTCGGCCAGCCGAGCTTCAGCCAGCCGCCCTCGTGCAGCTTGCGCTGCCAGTCGCGCTGGAGGTCGGTGTCCTCCTCGTCGCGGTAACCGCCCTTGCCGTCCTGCCGCCACGCGGCCGGAAGGTTGGACTCCAGCCAGGAGCGGACCTCGTGCCGGAAGGCTTCCTCCTCGGCCGTGTATCCGAGATCCACGGTTAGGAAACTAGCAAAAAGAGGCAAACTGGATACGGTGGCATCCGAGGTCCTCTGCGGGCGCTGCGGGGCGCTCCTCACCAACCCGAACGCGCCGTGCCCACGCTGCGGCTCCCCCGCGTCCGGCGGCTACTACGGGCCGGGCGCGCGACCCCGCAAGAATCCGGCTCTCGCCGCCGCGTTTGCCGTCATCCCAGGGTGCGGCCACTTCTACCTCGGCCAGAACGTCAAGGGGCTCGCCTACCTGGTCGGCATCGCGGGGCTTCAGTTCTTCGGCTTCGACCTCGACCTCACGGTGATCGGCGCCGCGGTCGGCGTGCCCATGGAGCTTGGCGGTGGCGGACTGTGGCTGTTCAGCATCGTCGACGCCTACCGCACCGCCAAGCGCATGGAGTCAGGCGGAAGCTAGGAAGCCCTTCGCTTTCGCGTCGTCGTCGTCCGCTTCCGCCGGCCGCCGCTCGTCGACGCCGCGCGACGCCGTCGCGCCGGCTTGGTGCCGAGAGCCTTCTGCACCCGGCGCGAGAGGGTGCGAATCCCGCGCTCCACGCCCTTGCTGGACGTCGACTTGTTCGCCTTCTCGGTGAGCTTCACCACCTGGCGCTCCAGTTGGCGGTTTTTCTTGATCAACTCCGCGACCATCGTGTTCAGCTGACTGACGAGATCTCCACCGCCGGCGCGTCTGCGCCCTGGGCGGCGATTCTTCGAACCAGGCGGCCTTCCTCGACGTCGAGGCCCTGACTGCTGTGCTTCCTCGGGTGCCATTTCGTCTCCTTACAGAAATAAATCAGGCGCAGCAATCTTAGCTGCGCCCGATTAGAAAGTATTTTCCGAAAAAATTACGCCGCGGCCAAAAGCTGCTGTTTGGAGAGACTCTTCAATCCCTCGCGTGCGAGCTCGTGCGCGGGATTCGCTTTACGGCTCACATAACGCACGACACGCCAGCCGCGCCGGCATCGCTCGCGTACTTCGTGCACCGCGATGCGAAAACTGTCGCTTGACGGCATGCGGCTGCGGACCACCGGAGCGCAATCCGTGCGCACGATCACACGGTGATAGGGCCAGCGCGCGGCGGCAAGATCGAGCGCGCCCGCGCACACGTGCGCCTCCAGCTGGGCCGAGCCTCCGAGATGCGAAAAGCCGAACGACTCCGTGTAGACGGCCCGCCCACGAACAAAAACGGCCAGGCCACACCCGGCCCGGCCATGCTTGTCAAGCGCGGCGTCCACGTAGATCACCAGGCACTCCCGCAAACTGCATTCCTCCCGGTTTTTCGCCTGCCGGCTGCCCGCCAGGCCAGGATTTCGGAAGAGCCTAACACGATGTTGCGGGCTTGTCCCCCGGTGGATACTACATTTAGGGTCAGTCGGCCGGCGGCAGCTCGGTCCCCATCGCGTGGTAGCCGCCGTCGACGTGCAGGAGCTCGCCCGTGGTCATGTCGAGGTACTCCGAAAGGAGAACGCAGACCGCCCTCCCGACCGGGGATTTGTCCTGCAGATTCCAGCCAAGCGGTGCCCGCTTCTCCCAGACCTCCTCGAAGTCCTTGAAACCCGGAATGCCGCTCGCCGCGAGCGTGGCGAGGGGTCCCGCGCACACTGCGTTGACACGGATCTTGTAGCGCCCAAGGTCGCGCGCCAGGTATCGCGTCACCGACTCGAGCGCCGCTTTGGACACTCCCATCCAGTCATATTTCGGCCACGCACTCGTCGAGTTGTCGAAATCGAGCGTGACCATCGAGCCGCCGTGCTCTTTCATCAGGGGCAGAAATCCACGCGCCATTTCCTTGAATGAAAAGGCGCTCACCTGGAGTGCAGTGGCGACGCTCTCCCAGGGCGTGTTCAGAAACTGACCGCCAAGAGCGTCAGCGGGCGCGAACGCAACCGAATGCACGAGGCCGTCGACACGGTCCCACCGCTTCGACGTTTCTTCCACCGCGCTGGAGATGTCGGATGCTTTGGTCACATCCATCTCCAGGATGTCCGGCACGGGATCCAGCTTTTTCGCCGTCATCTGGGTGATGCTCATCATCCTGCCGAAGCTCGTCAGCAGAATTTCCGCGCCTTCGCGCTGGCACTCTTGGGCGATTGAAAAACCGATGCTGCGCCGGTCTGACATGCCTGCGATGAGGATTCGCTTCCCTTGCAGAATCATGGGCGAATCCTAATTCCTAGCCTGGGTCGGCGCCGGTCGCCACCGGCGCGTCGCGGTGCGACCAGTCGCTCCACGACCCGGCGTACAGCCGCGCGTCCGGCAGCCCCGCGACCGCCATCGCGAGCAGGTGCTGGCTGGCATTGACCCCAGATCCGCAGTAGAAGACAGCGCCATGCTGGGCGCCGAGAGTTCCGTATCTCCGGCGAAGCTCGTCGGGTGACTTGAAGCGTCCGTCTGCTTCCAGGTTCTCGAGAAAGGGCGCGCTGAGCGCACCCGGGATGTGCCCGGCTTTCGGATCGATTGGTTCCTTCTCGCCGCGATATCGCTCAGGCGCGCGCGCGTCGATCAGCGGCACGCCCTGCAGCGCGCGCACCGCCTGGAAGTCGAGCACCCGGCGCTGGTCGGGCGATCCGGCTCTGAAGTCGCCCCGCGTCACGTCCGGCGCCTTGGTCTCGAGCGGTCCCCCCCACGCCTGGACGCCGCCGTCGAGGACCGCCTGCGCGCCGTGGCCGAAGTAGCCGAGAAGGAACCAGAGCCGCGCCGCCACCGAGGCCCCCGCGTCGTCGTAGACGACGACCCTCGTCGTCCGGCTCACTCCGGCTTTGCGCATCTCGCGCTCGAACTGCCCGGCGGCCGGCAGCGGATGCCGGCCTCCTCCCTCCTTCCCGGTGACGTCCTCGAGGTCGACGAAGACGGCGCCCGGGATGTGGCCCTTTGCGTACTCGTCGCGGCCGCTGCGGCCCTGTAGGTACCAGCGGAAATCGATCACGCGCACATCCGCGTCGGCGATGTGCTCGCGCAGCCAGGCCGCGTCCACCAGCGGGCCGAAATTCATCTAGGCGTGGATGACCCGCGTGTCGTGGCAGAAGTGGACTGTGTGCGGATGCATGGCGTGCAGCCGGTCGAGCGAGCGCGTCCAGCTCTCGCGATCGGCGTGCTGCCCTGGCCAGTGGCTCAGGTCGGCGGCCGCCCTGTCGCGATAGATGTCTGACGTGTAGGCGGCGTCGCCGATCATCAGCGCTCCGCCGCCGTCGGTGTCGACCACGACGCTCTGGTGGCCGATCGTGTGGCCCGGCGTGGCGACCACGCGCACGCCCTCGGCGATCTGGGCGTCCCCGTCGACAAGCTCGAAGCGCGCCCCCGCGAAGTCGAACCACTGGATCGATTCGCCTTCCCTGCGCGCACGTTCGAGCTCAGAGCGCTGTATGTAGAAGGGCGCCTGCTTGAAGACCGCGTTCTGCCCGCAGTGGTCGAAGTGGAGATGGCTGTTGATCACGATCTTGACGTCGGCGGGGCTCAGGTCATGCTCGGCGAGCGCGTCGGCCGCGCGCCGGTTCACGACTTTCCACTCCCGGATCAGGCGCTCGTCGCCCCACCCCACGCCGCTGTCGACCAGGATCGCGCCGGCTTTGGGATGTTTGATGACGAAGCCGTGAACCGGGATGTCGTTGAAACCCCCGATCTGCGCGAGGTGCAGGCGGACGATCTCGAGCGTCACGCCAGGAATGGCGACACCGCGAAGACGGCGAAGAGGACGGCGACGTACACCATCGAGTAGCGCCACAACCGGCGCGTCCAGCCGCGCCTCTCCAGGTCGAGGATGGAGATGCCTACCAGCCCGGCGCCCAGCACGATGGCCCCCGCGAGGTAGACCGGCCCGGCCGAGCCCGTGAAGAACGGGACCAGGCTCACCGCGACCGTGAGCCCAGCGTAGACCAGGCTCTGGCGTTTGGCCGACTGGTCGCCGGCGACCACCGGGAGCATCGGCACGTGCGCTCGCGCGTAGTCGCTCTTCAGGAGTTGGGCCAGCGCCCAGAAGTGGGGCGGGGTCCAGAAGAAGACGACGCCGAAGAGCGCCAGCGCCGTGAGGTCGAGGCGGCCCGTGGCCGCCGCCCAGCCCACGAGCGGCGGCATGGCCCCCGCGGCGCCGCCGATGACGATGTTCTGCGGGGTCGAGCGCTTCAGCCAGATGGTGTAGACGAAGACGTAGAACAGCGCACCGAACAACGCGAGCACCGCCGCGAGGAGGTTCGCCCCCACCCACAGGACCGCGAACGCGAGCACGATCAGGACTATCCCGAGGACGATCGCGTGCCAGGCCGGGATGCGTCCGCTCGGCAGCGGCCGGCGGCGGGTGCGGTTCATCTCCGCGTCGATGTCGCGGTCGAACCAGCAGTTGAGTGCGTGCGCTCCCCCGGCGGCGAACGTGCCGCCGACCAGAACGGCGAGCATCGCCGGCAAGCTCGGCCGCCCGTGCGCCGCGGGGATCATGACCCCGACGGCGGTCGCATCGAGCAGAAGCACGACGCGCAGCTTCAGCAGGCTGAGGTAGTCGCGGAGGACGCTCATGCCGGCCGTTTGTCCACGCTGAGCCGGGCGAGCGCGGGCGAGCGGTCCGCGCGCGGCAGCGTGAGCAGCGCGATCGCCAGCATGCCCGCCCAGACGAGGGTCGCGATCGCGACGTGCAGGCCGTTGAAGAGCGCGGCGCCGGTGAGCGCCGCCCCCGCGCCGACCGCGACCTGGAGGAGGAGGACGGCCAGCGTCGCCATCGCCACCGGACGCAGCTCGGCTCGTCGCATCGCCGCCCAGAGCGCGTACACCATCAGCGCTCCGATCGCCAGCACCGCGCCGCGGTGGAGCATCGTGAAGGCGTTCGCGCCCGAGAGGTCGAACGCCAGACCGCCGCCGCACAGGGGCCAGGCGCGGCATGTCTCGTCCGCCTCGCTGGCGACCACCGTCGACCCGGTCAGGAGGAGAACGTAGGTGCCCAGGGCGGCGGCGAAGGGCTTCACACGGTCGGGCAAGCCTGGCGACGTGGGCAAGGCGAGGATCGCGGTCGCGAGCAGGCAGCCCAGGATGATCATCGCCAGGCCGAGGTGGACGAGCACCAACCACGGCGCGAGCTCGTTGGCCACGACGACGCCGCCGATCGCCCCCTCGGCGGCGATCGCAACGAGCGAGCCGGTGGCGAGCCAGGCGACGACCGGCCGAGTGCGCCGAAACACGATCCATGCGCTCACCACGGTGACGATCAGCAAGATCCCCGTGACCGTGCCGACCGTGCCGCCAAGCGCGATCTGGAGGTAGGCGAAAAGGGCGGTGAGGAACGCAAGGCGGCGGAAATTCGCGGCTGAGATCACTCAGTGGGCAGTCTACTGACTGCCTAAGTTGGACAGCTCCGCGGCCAGCACGCGCGGGTCGAGCTGGCCGATCTGCTTGCGGTCGATCGTGCCGTCCGCCTTGACGAACACCGTCGTCGGATAAGCCGTCACGCCGTAGGCGCGGCCAACGCCCAGGTCCGCGTCCAGGAGCGAGACGCGCTGCACGCCGATGGCGGCCAGGTACGCGCGTGCCGTCGCGGCGGATTCACCTTCGTTGACCAGCACCAGCCGCACCCCCGCTGTCGCGGCGACGGTCTGGTCGAGCATCGGCATCTCCGCCCGGCAGGGCGGGCAGTACGTGGCCCAGAAGTTGATCACCAGCGGCACCCCGGCGAGGTCGGCGAGACGGACGGTGGTGCCAGCGGTCGTCCGGAGCTCGAACGCCGGCGCGGGTCGGCCACCCGGCTCCGGCGACGCCTCCGACCGGCCGATGGTGCTCAACGCCTGGAGCACGTCGGGCGCCCCCCACCCGTCCCCTCCCGACGCGAGCTGCTTCAGGCCCTGCGGGCTCAGCGTCGTGACGAGCGAGGGCGGGATGTCGTTGCCGACCTTCGGAGCGCCGCGATACACCAGCCGGATGTAGCCGTGACGGTCGATGAGGGCCAGCGTCGACGTGTGCGTATCGCCGGTGGCGAGTTCCACCCCGAAGGGCTTCCAGAACGCAGCGACCTGAGCCTCGCTGCCGGTCGCAAAGGTCCAGTCCGCGCCCACCTGCCGGGCGTAGGCGGCGAGCACAGCCGGCGTGTCGGTTCCAGGGTCGGTCGTCACCTCGGCCAGCATCACTGTTCCGGCCTTGTGCCTGGACAGCTGCAGCATCAGCGCGGTGTAGAGCGGGCAGGTCTCGTGGCAGGTGGTGTGAAACGCCGCGATCACCACGTCCTTACCGGCGATCGCCTGCAGGTTGAACGGACGGCCGGCCTGGTCGGTGAGGTCGAACGGCGCCATGGCCACGAACCTTCCCGCCAGCTCCCCGAGACCGAGGTTCACGTCGTCGTTACCCGCGTAGACCGCGCCGGGCAGCAGCCCGCCGGAGCCGATGCCGAGCAGCAACGGTGTGACCTGGCCGCTCTTGACCTCGATCCGCACGGCCTCTGCCTGCGTGCCCAGACGCACGCCTTCGTACACGCCCACCGCGATCGCGACCTCGAGCAGCTGGCGCTGGTCGGGCGCGGCCGGCACGTTTCCGCCGACACTGCCGACGACGGACCATGAGCCTCCGACGCTCAGCGAAAGCTCAGACGACGGCAGCGAAGTCGCGGACCTGCCGGCCGCGACGACGACGAGCGTCCCGGTGGCAGGCACCAGACGCGGGACAGTCCATAGAACCACAACCGCCACGACGGCAAACACCGCCGCGCCGATCCACAGAGAGCGAGCCCGGTTGGTCAGGGCGTAACGGGCAGCGCAGCCCCGCCGTAGCGGGCCGCGACGCGGTCGATGTAGGAGGCGCAGATGTCGGCGATCGCCTGGCTCTCGACCTGGATCACGTTCTCCGCGTTGCTCTCACCGCTGTGCGAGAGGTTGAAGCTGCCCACGTACACGTACTCGTCGGCGACCAGGATCTTCGCGTGCATGAAGTCATGGACCGAGCCCACGGCGTAAGGGGTCGAGCGCTTCGCCCCCCATCTCGCGGCGGCGATGACGGACTTGAACGCGCCGATCTTCCACGCCGAGCCGCCGTTCGCGGCCCACTGGTGCTGCACCTCGTCCATCTGCGTCGCATCGTACACACCGGCGATGTCGACCTTTTGCGCCGCGCACGCCTCCGCGAGGGAGCCGAGGATCGGGCCCGAGGTGATGACGGGCGAGCACACGCGGATCCGCCTCTCCGCGGACGCGATCGATCGCGACATCGCGTGCACGAGCTTGAGGCTGCGTCCCGGACAGAAGTAAGGTCGCACACGGGTGCCGTCGCCCAGCGAGCGCCACGGCGCGGAGAAGTGGCCCGACGTCGCCACCACCGGCTTGTCCCAGAGGCCCTGGAAGTTCAGTGCGAAATCGGCGGCGATCTCCGTCGACTCGATGGTCAGCATCACGTTCTCCTCGCGGTTCCAGGAGTCGTTGGTCCAGTTGGTCGAACCGGTCAGCACCGAGAGACCATCGCGGACGACGTACTTGTGGTGCATGAGGTCGGGGACGCCCGGCACCGGCTTGACGCTCACGCCGGCGGCGCGCAGCCGCTCCACGAACCCCCAGTCGATCTCCGGCGGCGGAGGCACGGGGATCGTCTGCGCGTGGTCCTGGTTGAACATGAGCCGCACCACGACGCCGCGCTTCACCGCGGACGCGAACGAGTTCATGAGCGTGTTCGCCGGCGACTCCTCGAGGCGCAGGTCGTAGATGGCGACGTCGAGCGTTCTCGTGGCCCCGTCCAGGAAGGTCGCCAGCCGCTGCGCCACCGCCTCGGCGGTCTGGCCGCCGTCGGTGAGGAAGTAGAGGTCGAGCGGGCCTATTGGGCGTCCGCCTTGGGTTCGCCTGTCTGCTCGCGCGGCAAGTCCGCCACGTGGATCGGCAGCGGCCGCGTTGCCATCTCGGCCGCCTCATCGGGGTCGTCGGTGAGGGTCATCAGCTTCAGGTCTGCGGGCGCGATGGCGCCTGCGGACAGCACGTGCTCCTCGAGCCAGTCGAGCAAGCCCCGCCAGTACGGGGTGCCGAACAGCACGATCGGGAAGTGCTCGATCTTGCCGGTTTGGGCGAGGGTCAGCGACTCGAACAGCTCGTCGAGCGTGCCGAAGCCGCCGGGGAAGATGACGAATCCCCGCGCGTACTTCACGAACATGTTCTTGCGCACGAAGAAGTAGCGGAACTCGACGCCGAGGTCGACGTATCGGTTGAGCGACTGCTCGTGGGGGAGCTCGATGTTGCAGCCCACCGACAGCCCGCCTGCCTCGTGGCAGCCCTTGTTGACGGCTTCCATGATCCCGGGGCCGCCGCCGGTGATGACCGCGAACCCGCGCCTGGCCAGAGATGCGCCGAGCTCCACGCCTGCCTTGTAGTAGGGATCGCGCGGCTTGGAGCGGGCCGAGCCGAAGACCGTCACCGCCGGCCCGACCTCGTTCAGCGCGTCGAAGCCCTCGACGAATTCGGAGAGGATGCGGAGCACGCGCCACGGGTCGGCGTGGTGGCTGAGCTCCTCGATCGCGCTGCGCTCGAGCAGCATGCGGTCTGCCGGCGCCTGCTGGGACGGGACGACGAGCCTCCCTGCTCGGCGGCTAACGCTGCTGTCCCTGCGCCCGGCCTCGTCCATCAGCTGCCGGCGGTCGATGGCACCTTGGGCGCAGTCTCTTCTTCGCCTGAGCCGTTGGCCGCGACTGCGACAGGCTCCGCGGCGACGGTTTCGCCCACGTTCAACGAGTCCTCACCATTCGAAGCTACAGGCTCGGGCGTCGCGGGTTCCGGTGCTGCCTCGGTCGCGGGCTCGGGCATCTGGAGCAGCCCGTCCAGGTGCTTGCGCAGGGTGGCGATCTCGGTCTCGAGGTCGTGCACGCGGCGCCGGTGGCGCATGTGCTCGGTGAAGTGGTGAAGGCTGTTGAACCAGTGGAACAGCGTCCCGGCGACCAGGATTAGGCCCAGCGGGACCAGCACGACCGCCCAGAGCGGGACGCCGCGGAGGTGGAAGACCGACCAGCCGATCTCGACCGGGGCGGTGTTGCTGTAGCCGAAAACGGTCGCCCCGACCCCCAGCGCGAGGCCGAAAAGCAGCGCGGTGGCGAGCATAA
>VBEK01000094.1 GCA_005889135.1 Chloroflexota bacterium | reverse complement strand
ACCAACAACGAGAGCGCACCTACTCACGAGGCAGTTCGACTTGCACATTTGTCGCCTTCACGACCGCGACAGCCGCCATGCCCGGCTTGAGGTCGAGGTCGTCCGCCGCGTCGCGGGTGATGAGGGAGACGAGACGGTGGGGGCCGGCCTGGATCTCGACCTGGGCCACGACTCTGTCCTTGACGACGCGGGTGACGATGCCGGGGAAGCGGTTGCGGGCGGACTGCTTGACGGCGGCCTCACGCCTGTCTTGGCGCGCCGGTTTGGCGACGGCCGCCAGGGACTCGCCTTCGATCAGCCGCTGGCCGCCGGAGGTGCGGACGGCGACCAGGCGGCCGTCGTCGACCATGCGCCGGACGGTGTCGACGCTCACGCCTAGCGTCTTGGCGGCCTGCCCGGGTCTGTAGCGAGGCATTTCACCAAAAAGCCTAGCAGGCGCCAGTAATTCCAGCGCCGTACCAGAAACGCCACCCCTCCCTTGCGGGCCCTCCCTCTCCCGTTGGGCTCCTCCCCCAGCCCGACCGACCGTACGCCCGGACCGTAGCGGTCCTATGGCCTGCCGGCAACCCAGCCTGTTAAGACCGTCCGGGTAAGCTCGGGGAGGGGTAGTGCTGCGATGAGCTGGTGGAAGCGGCACGTGGGGGAATGGATCTCCGTGCGCGCGCACGCCGAGCGCAAGCCGCCTCGACTGACGCTGACGATCGCCCTCGGCGAACTACCCGAGGGATGGGCGCGGCCGCGCCCGCATGCGCGCACGTGGGTCGCCCTCCTCGGTCTCTTCTGCATCGCTCCCTTTATCGCCTTGCTCATGGCAACCCTTCTGAGGGCGCTCGGCTTCGGCTCGCCCTACGAGTGGCTGGCGGGCTCGTCGATCGCGATCCTCTCCGCCACCATCAGCCTCTTCATCGGCATCCCGATCGCCATCACCATCAACCTATGGCGGATCGCGCGACTCGGCCTTCACCGCAGCACCGGCGCGATCGAGGGACTCATCGCCCTCGAGTTCGCGCCGCTCCATCTACTGGTCGTTCTGATGGCGGTCCTGATCGGGGGTCTCTTCGTGGGCCACCTTGCCGCGGACTCGTACGCCTGCGTGAAGGGAGTCCGCTCCGCCTGCTGAGCGTTCCCTGCGCTTACAAACTCTTCACATCCGGCTAATGCCAGACTGGCTGCACAGGACTTCAATCTAGGTGTGAGCGTCACCCCTGCGGATCAACAGGCCGTGGCGCCGCGCGCAATCAGTCGCGGCATCACCCGCCGCCAGGCCCTCGCCGCCGCACTGGCGACGGGCGTCGGCGTCGGGGCCATCCGCCTCATCGGCGGATCGATGCAGCAGCTTGCAACCTCTCGCAGCGCGACGGCGAGCGGCTGGATCTCTCCCCTGAGCTCGGAGTCGGCTCGCGTGATGCATCTCCTCCGGCGCACCACCCTCGGCTATACGCCGTCGCAGCTCGAGGCGGCGCTTGCCGACGGTTTCAACAAGACCGTCGATCGCCTGCTCGAGTCAAAGCCGGCAGAGCCTCCGGCGTTCGCGACCGCGGACGCGCCAGGCGGCCGCTTCGCGATCGCGCAGCTGCAGCAGTGGTGGCTCGACCACATGCTCAGCACGGCGACGCCGTTCGCCGAGCGGATGACGCTCTTCTGGCACGGCCACTTCACGACCGACTACCGCAAAGCGGCCAACAACACTTTCGTCTACTGGCAGAACCTCACCTGGCGCCGGATGGCGATGACAGACCTGCGCTCGATGCTTCTGCAGGTGACGACCGACCCGGCCATGCTTCGCTACCTCGACCTCGCCACGTCGACCGGCCAGAACCCGAACGAGAACTACTCGCGCGAGCTCATGGAGCTGTTCACGATGGGGGCGGGCAACTACACCGAGGACGATGTGCGGGAGAGCGCGAAAGCGCTCGCGGGCTGGCAGCTGCCTCCACCAGACTCGGTTGGCACCGGGAACAACAATCAGCGTCTGCCTGTGTACTCGAGCCAGAAGGCGGGCGTCTTCAATCCTCGTCGTGCGTACCGCGGCAGCGTGACCTACCTCGGCAAGACTGGACCGCTCGACGCCGAAGGCGTGATCGACCGCATCCTCGCCCAGCCCTCCACCGCGACCTTGATTGCGGGTAAGGTCGCGCGGCAGTTCGTCCACGGCCGCCCGAGCGATGACTACGTCGCACGCCTGGGTGACGCGTTTCGTCGCAGCAAGTACGACGTCAAGGCATTGATGCACGCCGTCTTCACGAGTCCGGAGTTCACGGCCGACAAGAGCTACCGCGGACTGGTGAAGTCGCCGACCGAGTTCATGATCGGCGCCGCGCGCGCGTTGGGGGCGTCGTCCCTGTCCAGGGTCATCGCCAGCTCCGGTGCGGGCATGGGGCAGACCCTCTTCGACCCTCCGGACGTCAACGGCTGGCCCAACAACGAATCCTGGATCTCGTCCAACACGGTCGTCGCTCGAGTGAACTTCGTCACCGCGGCGCTCGGCCAGGTCAAGGGCACGCTGCCCCCAGCCGCGGATGCGATTCACGGCCAGATCGATGGAGTGCTCAGCCAGCAGACGGCCTCGCTGCTCACCGGGGCCGCCGACGACCGCGGCCGCTGGTTCATCACCCTCGCCTCCCCGGAATTCCAGCTCAAGTAGGTGGACATGAAGAGAGAAGTCGGCATCAACCAGCTCAAGCGCCGCGATTTCCTGAAGGCGGGACTGGTCTTTGGCGCCGGCGCGGCGGGCCTCGCCGCCGGCTACGCGGCGGTGCCCGACGCGTTCGCGCGGGCCGTGTATGCGGCCAAAAAGGAGGGCGCCAGCAACGACAACGTGCTCGTGATGATCCAGCTCGCGGGCGGCAACGACGGCCTGCGCACCCTCGTGCCACTCGCCGACCCGGCGCTGCACGACCTGCGTCCCAGGCTTGCCGGACCGATGGTCTCGCAGGCGCTGCCCCTTAACGCTCAGTACGGCCTCAACCACAACCTCGGCGGCATCAAGGGTCTCTGGGACAAGGGCAAGGTCGCCATCGTCCAGGGCGTCGGCTATCCCAATCCGACGTTCTCGCACTTCGAGTCGATCCGCATCTGGGAGACCGGCGACCCGACCCGTCGTCAGGTCGACGGCTGGCTCGGGCGGACGCTGGCCACCAGCTACGACTCCAACGGCCATCCTCTCACCGGCTGCGCATGTGGGGCGACCGACGCCCCGGGCGCGCTGCGCGACCTGCAGGCGACGTTGACCGTGATCCAGAACCAGAAGACATTCGGCTTCACCGGCGGCAGCGAGGTCGAGGCGGCCGTGGGCGCGCTGTACAAAGGGACGCCCGGGATCTACGGCGCGCTGTTCGACACCGCGATCGCCACCGCGAACGAGACGATGGCGACGCTACGCACGTCGGCTTCGACCTACCAACCGATGGCGAGCTACACGGACAACGTCAGGCTCGTCTACCCGTCGAAGAACCAGCTGGCGGCCGCGCTGCAGCTCGCTGCCGAGCTGATCGTCACCGGCACCGGCGTCAAGCTCCTGCACGTGACCCTGGGCGGCTTCGACACGCACTACACGGAGCTGAGCCGGCACGACGACCTGATGGGCTATCTCGACACGGCGGTCTCGGCCTTCTACCAGGATCTGGCCGCGCACAACATGGCGGACAAGGTCCTGATCGCCACCTGGTCGGAGTTCGGGCGCCGGCCGAAGGAGAACGCCAGCGGCGGCACCGATCACGGCGCGGCGGCGCCGCTGCTTTTGATCGGCGACCCCGTCAAGGGCGGCCTGTTTGGGGCCGAGCCGAGCCTGACGACCCTGGACGACACCGGCAATCTCAAGTACGCGGTCGACTTTCGCTCCGTGTACCAGGAGATCCTGAGCGGCCATCTGGGCGCCGACTCGGCGACGATCCTTGGGGGCTCCTTCGACCGCGTGCAGTTCCTGAAGGCGCCGGTCGCGGTCTAGGTCGATGCGGCCTGCGCTGCTCAAGCTCGCGGCGACCGCGCTCACGCTCGGCGCGACCGTGGCGTCGGCGCTGTACGTGCCCGCGCACCTGAAGAACCCGGCCGCCCCGCTCCAGCCCGGCGTCCTGACCGCCCGCGACGGCGCGAGCTCGTCCGTGTTGGGAGGGACGGTGGTGGTGGGGTCCTCGGTGGAGCCGACCGACCAGCCGCCCATGACCTCCACCTACGCGTCCTGACATGACCGCCGATCAGTTCTTATGGGTGCTCGCGCGGGTCGCTGGGCTCGGTTCGTACGCCGCCCTGGCGATCGCGCTGCTGAGCGGGATCGCTATGCGCACGGCGGTCCTCGACTGGCTGGGCAGCAACCGGGCGATGCGCTCGCTGCACGAGTTCACGACGGTGTTGTGGATCCCGCTCGCCGGTTTGCATGTGCTGGCGTTACTGCTGGACTCGACCGCGCGCGTGGGCCTGATCGACGTGGTGCTGCCGTTCCATGCGAGCTACGGCACGCTGGCGATCGGCCTTGGCGCGCTTTCGCTGGACCTGATGGTGGCGCTGACGGTCGCCGCGTACCTGAAGCGGCGCATGCGCAAGGACGTGTGGTTGTGGGTGCATCGAGCGACGTATGTGGCGTTCGCGCTCATCTTTTTGCACTCGGTGTTGAGCGGGACGGATTTCAGCGACCCTGCGGTGTCGGCGATCACGTGGGGTGCGGCGGCCGGGCTGTTCAGCCTGGGTCTGGCCAGGGTGCTGGCCGGGCGCCTACCCGCCTGAAAATACCCGTCCTGCGGGCCCACCCTCCTCCCGTCGGATCCCACCCCCAGCCGACGCACCGTAGCGCAAGTCGACCACAGCCAAACGTGAAACAGAACCCAGCCTGTTAAGGCGCCGTGACCCAGTGCCGCAGGTGGATCACCCTCCGCCGCAGCTCATCCTCGGCCTCGAGCGGCGTGTCGATCTCCTTGCGCTCCCTGTGCCAGCGCTCCATGGCCAGGTCCAGCTGCGCCGTCTGCAGGCGCGAGATCTTGAAGTAGCCCCGCAGTCCCGCGCGCCGGAAGGCCTCCATCCGCTGCCGCAGCCGCTGCCAGGGGCTGGACAGGACCGGCACCTCCTCAGGCAGGATCGCGCCACGCCCGGTCGCTGCCTCCTTGCTCATCTGGTCCATCAGGTTCTGACCTTCGTAGCGAATCCCGAACAGCAGCAGCGCGATGAGAGCGGCCGTGAAGGGTCCGGTCATGATCAGGGTCCGCAGGTGGATGGCGACGATCCCGAACAGCGTCGGCGGGATGGGGAAGACGTTGACCCACGCATCCCAGGAGAAGTGGGCGGCGATCGCGACCACAAAGCCCGCAATCATGGCCAGGACCTTCTGCCGCCTCCCCCGCAGCTGGCGTGCGATTCCGATCCCGGCGCCGATGAACGCGGTGTAGGTCGCGTGGCCGAAGAACAGCCCCAGGACCTGGCGGTTGTACCACTGGATCCCGGCGGCGACGCCCCCGACTCCCTCCGGCTGGAAGATCGAGTAGACGTTGGTCATGTAGCTGACCGACTCCATGAAGTTGAAGCCCAGGCCGACCGCCGCGCCGTAGACGATCCCGTCGACGACGTCGTCGAACTCGTTGCGCATGACCAGGAATAGAAGGACGACGGCGAGGCCCTTGGCCAGCTCCTCGAGCGTGCCGGCCATGAAGGCGAGCGACGTGTCCAACCCCGGGCCGGGGACCAGTGCCCGCTGCGCCGACGTCTCCCACACCGTCTCGCCCCACACGACCAGGCTCGTTGCCACGATCGCGCCCCAGGCCGCCGCCACCAGGACGAGCCGCCACGGCTCCTTGTGATTGCGATCCAGCCGCCGCACGACGATCACCCCGATCGCGGTCGTGGGGAGGCATGCCAGCGCGCATGCGGCCGCGACACCTGGTCCGGCTGACTGCGTGTAGAGAAAGACGTCGATGACCAGCAGCCAGAGCAGCACGCCGAGCCCAAGCAGAACGCTCGCGCGGATGATGTGTTTCCGTCGCGTCGCCCGGTCGCGTTCGAACGCCCGGACGAGGATGAACGTGCCGAGGCAGACCAACGCCACCGCGAGCAAGCCGTAGAGCGACGCGCGCCCCGGGATGGTGTCGAGGTAGACATAGTTGAGGATCGAGCTCGCGATGAGCGCGAGCACGACAAGGCCCGCCAGCGCGATGGCGATCCCGTAGCGCTGGGGCCGCAGCGCCGAAGCAGGGTCGGCCGCCGGGGGTGTCGTGGCGTGGATCACTGACGATCGACCACCACGAAACGACGCCCGAGCACTTCCACCGGGACGCCGTCCTGGATGCGCTCGACGACGAACGTGTAGCGGCCCGGCAGGACGAATTTCGCGTTGTCCGGCACCTCCACCGGGATGATGCTGTCGTCGCTCAGATCGTTGGCGTGGGCCGGGCCGACCACGCCGCGCATGGAGCCGAAGGTGTCGTACCAGCGCGCGTCGACCAGGAGGTTTGCGGGCAGCGACGACCAGTCGACCACCGCCGCGAACACATCGCTGCGCGCGAACTCCGATCGGGCCGGGCCCGCTGTCTGCTTGCCCACCGGGTCGTATTTGAAGACGCCGACGATGTGGGCCTTGACGCCGGACTCCTGTCCGGGGCGCTCGAAGTACACGAATTGGAGCAGTCCGACGCTGAGGATGACCACCCCGACCGTGGCGAAGACGAGGAGCGTGCGGTAGAGAACGCGTAGCTGGTCGTAGGTGGTGGCGCTCAACCTGGCTCAGTCGAATGTAGCGGGCGGCGCGTTGTCAAGGACGAAGGAGGTCGTCAAATGCCACAACGCGCGTGGAGTCAGAAACGAGAGAGACAGTACGAACACATCAAAGAGGGCTTGCTGGAGCGAGGCACGGGAGAGGAAAAGGCGGAGGAGATCGCTGCCCGGACGGTGAACAAAGAGCGGGCCCGGCACGGCGAGGCGAAGGAGGCAAGCCGGACGTCCATCCTCGATATGTCACCAGGCCGCCGCGGCGGGATGCGGTCGCATCGCGGATCGGGCGGACGGACCTACGACCAGCTGCGCAACGAGGCCAAGCAGCGAGGGATCAAGGGCCGGTCGCGCATGAGCAAGGCCGAGCTGGAGGAAGTCCTGGCCCGCTAGGATTTCGCGCCCGGCGCCAGACGGTTGAGCATGTCGACGAACTCGTCGGGCGGGCGCGCCTGCATCCTCTGCACCGATGCATCGATGGGGAAGAGCGTGAACGTGCGCTTGCGCCACCAGTAAAGGTCGGCGGAGATGCTGCCGGGGCCTTCTTCAAAGATCCGGCGGTTGGCTGCGTGCATGCCGCTGACTGCCTTGACGACACTGATGTCACGAATGGGAAGCACCACGAGCACGTGACGCGTCGGCACGCCGATAAGGGCGCCGTTCTCTGACTCGAGCTCGATGCGTTCGTCGAGCCACAGCGCGTTCGAGGTGACGTAGAGATTGTCACCGGTCAGAAAGAAGATCTGAGTTCCGTCAGGCCTGGTCTGCGGTATGACCTCGTATTGCTCGCGCTTGCTGTTCTCCTCGGCCGCACTCCATGCCAGCTCTGAGGTGAGGCCCCACGCTTTCAGCTCGTCACTCTTCAGCGACATGACCTTCTTGGGCAGGTCGAGGACGAGTGCGAGGACGAGACCTGGAGCCAGAACCTTGTGGATGACCTCAGGGATTTGCTCCAGGTAGTCCGAATGCCACATCCGGAGACGAAGCAGCTTGATGGCCACCTCACCGGACGTGACGGGTTCGTCGACCGTAAGCATCGCGTCGAAATGCTCGGCGACGAGCCGTGACCACTCCGCAGTCGATTCCAGGGCGAGGGTCTGGGCCAGATTCTGGAGCCCGTACGACTCCACGCTGCCGGCGCTGTTCCTGAGACGGAGCACACCATCCCGGATGGAGCCGCGTTGATCACCGGCGTGGATCCCATCCAAGGTTTGTCCAACAGTCGTCACGAACAGTGCGTACTTCTCAGGCGACAGCGGCCGCGCCCAATCCGGAACCTCCGCCGATCTCTTGTCCCAGAACGGCACGACCTGACCTTACTAGCGCTGGGCATATGGTGCGGCGGAGAGGAGTTGAACCTCCACGACCTTGCGGTCACTAGCTCCTGAAACTAGCGCGTCTGCCATTCCGCCACCGCCGCTCGCGAGGGGAAAAACGAGTATACCCAGGCCCCAAATACAGCCAATCTGCGTTTTGCGCAGAAGGGCGACTGAGCGCCGCGCATTGAGCACGCTTTGCGCAAAACACATCAAGCGGTAGAAGCTAGGACGCGACGAACAGCGTGTTCCAGGCCGCCTCGACCAGGTCCGGCGTCAGCTGCGGTCGCACCCCTCGCGCCGACGACACGTCCACCAACCTCTCCAGCAGGTCGCGCGGGTGGTTGCCGCGCAGCGGCCGCCCGCCGTACAGCGACTGGATCATCTCCAGCGCCTCGGTCGCCGGCGGAATGGTCAGCCGGTCTCGCTCCCGCTCGAAGATCCGGCACCACATCTCCCATGTCGGGTCTGGCATCAGGACCTTGTAGGCGAGCCGGCGCAGGTAGGCCTCGTCGAGCAGCTCTGCAGGCTTGAGGTTGGTGGAGAGTGCGAGCTGGGCACGGAAAGGAACCTCGACCTTGCGTCCGCTGGCGGACAGGTTGAGAAAATCGGTGTCCTGCTCGAGGGGCACCAGCAGGCGGTCGAGGATCTGCTTGGGCGACACGCGCTGGCGTCCGAGGTCGTCGATCAGGAGCACGCCGCCGTTGGCCTTGGCCTGCAGGGGAGCGGCGTAGACGCGCGAGCCCTCCTCCCACGTGACGTCGAACATCTCGAGCTGAAACTCGCCGCCCACCTGGACCAGCGGCCGCGCCACGCGTCGCCAGCGACGGTCGGTCGGCTGGTTCGGCTCCAGCCGATGCACCGCCCCATCGAAGATCGTCATCACCTCGCCGCCGCCCACGTCCAGCGCCACCGGCAGCACGATCGGCCCGCCGAGCAGCGAGGGGATGCGACGCGCGAGCGTCGTCTTGCCGTTGCCGGGCGCTCCGTAGATGAAGATCGACGAGCGCGAGTTGACCGCCGCGCGCACGGCCTCCATGACGCCGGGCGCCAGCTCGATGCCGGACAGAGCGAGCGACACCTTGACCAGGTCGAGGGTCCCCGGCTTGGCAGCCTCGGCCAGCACGGCCTTGTACTCCGCCATGGACACCGGCGCGGGGCCCAGGTAGCGGGTCGACGCGTCCGCGATCTGGTCGCTGCGCGCCCGGCCTTGCTTGGTGATGGCGTAGGCCATGCGCTCGGGCAGCGGGCGGCCGAGCCACGGGCCCTGCTCCTGGGCCAGGCCGAGGGCGTCGAGCAGGTTCTGGCCGGTCAGGTTCTTCAGGATCGGCTCGATGGCCGCGAACGGCAGCGCCAGCGCCTCCGCGACCTCGTAGCCGGTGACACGCGTGGCCGAGGCGGCGATGCGGAGAACCATGCCTTCGATCAGCGTGCGGTTGATCTCGGGCGGGGGCGGAGGCTCGATCTGACGGCTCGAGCTCGACGGCGTCGCCGAGGGGACCGGCCGCGGCGAGTCGACGTGCTCCAGGATCGCGGCGAACAGCTTCTTGCCGAAGCGCGCGCGGTCGGCGTGGTCGGGCGGCTCGCCCTCGCGCCGGCGGCTGATCCAGTCGGGCACGTCCTTGAAGACCACGGTGTTGCCGATCAGCAGCTGCACCATGTCCGGCTCTTCGGCGGCGACGCGGACGGAGATGCGGACCATGTAGCCCTGGCTCTTGAGCGCCGCCCAGCTGCGCTCCCAGGCCACCTCCTTCTGCCCCGACCACGTCTGGCGCACGGTGCGGTCGCGGGCGATCGTCACGTCCTTGCGGTTCTGGTAGCGGCGCCGGATGAGCTCGGTCACATCCTTGTCCACGTCCTCGGCGACGAGGGCGGCGAGCGGGAGAGCGCGGTCATCGACAGCGGGCCGGTTCTTGATCTCGAAGATCGTGTTCGCCGTCGGCGCCAGGGCTCGGATCACGCTCGCGTGCCGGGGGCAGAACGGCGTGCGCTCGATGAACTGGATGTGGCGCCGGCACCACCAGCTGTTGCACTTGCGCCCGGTCATGTCGGTGTAGGCGCAGGCCCAGCCCCGGCGCTCCTGGCAGTCGCTGTATGTGCATACGCCCGTCGGCTTGTGGCCGTCGGTGCGTGTGGGAAGGGGTCTCGGCTCCTCGACCTCCTCCTCGATCGCGCCGTCCTCGGAGATGGCCTCGGCGGGTGGATGGGCGACGGCGGCCTTGGGCATGTAGTGGAAGGCGCCCGCGAACTCCTCACAGGTCTGGAAGCGCTGGCTGCGGTCTTTGGCCGTCGCCTTCCAGATGATCTCCATGATCGGGGAGGGGATGGCGGTCGAGGCGCGCGGGCGGTCGAAGACCTGGGAGTGGAGCACCGCGGGCAGCGGACCCGTGAAGGGCGGCTCGCCGTGGAGGAGCTCGTACAGGATCATGCCCAGGGAGTAGATGTCGGCGGTCGCATCGACCGCCTCGCCCTTGACCTGCTCCGGCGCCATGTAGGCCGGCGTGCCGACCATGCTCCCCGTCGCGGTGAGGCGGTGCTTGTCGTCGATCAGCTTGGAGATGCCGAAGTCCAGGATCTTGGTCTTGCCGCGGTTGGAGATCAGGATGTTGTCGGGCTTCAGGTCGCGGTGGACGACCTGGTAGTCGTGCGCGACCCCGACCGCGGACAGGAGCTGCTGGATCAGGTCGACCGAGACATCGACCGAGAACCGCCCGTACTCGTCCAGCCAGGAGCGCATGGAGCGGCCGTCGACCCACTCCATGACGATGAAAAGGACGGGGCCGTCCTCGTCGAAGTCGTAGACGCGGACGATGCCGGGGTGGTTGAGCGCGGCCACGGTCGCGGCCTCGCGGTGGAAGCGCTGGCGGAAAGCCGGGTCCTGCGAGTACTGGTCGGAGAGGACCTTGATCGCGACCGGGATCTCGAGCCTGGGATGGGTCGAGCGGTAGACCACCCCCATCGCGCCTCGCCCGAGCTCGGCTTCGATCGGGTACCGCCCTAGTTGTGTGGTGCTCACCTTGGGTTCTATGGGCATGTCAGTATGCCCGACCGAACCCGCTCTCCCTCCCCTTAGGGGAGGGGGCCTGGTGACGGACTGAGGACCCTAGCTGAATACGCTCAGCGGCAGGTAGAAGGACACGCCCCAGTTCGGCTGGTCGACGATCTGGCTGATGCGCAGGTCGCCGGCAAGGCTGCAGAGGATATAGGCATCCTCGCGGCTCAGCCCATGGTCGGCGGCGAGCCAGTCGATGGTGTAGCGGACCGCGTTGCGCGCGTTCTCCATCAGGTCCGGTCCGAGGGCGCACACTGAGTGATAGCCGGCCGCGTCGCTCCGGGGCTGGAGGGGCGCCGCGGGCGTGACGAAATGGAAGCTCCACGGCTTCGGCGAGCCACCCTTGACCACTCCAAACCGGAGTGAGAACGTCATGGGGCATTCGATGCCGGTAACGCAGACTTCGCCGTCTCCCTGCGCCGCGTGGCAGTCACCGGCGGAGAACATCCCGCCAGGCACGAAGACCGGCAGGTAGAGCTTGGTCCCGGCGGTCAGGTGGCGGGTGTCGACGTTGCCTGCGCCCTTGGTCGGGGGCAGGACGTCGATCGGGCCCTTGTCGTCGGTGGCGACGCCCATGGTGCCGCAGAACGGGGCGATGGGGATGTGGACGTCGTGACGCAGCTCTGCCGCGGTGCGGTCGCCGAGGTCGAAGTAGCGGATGTACGGGTCCGGGAAGTCCGACGCCAGCAACCCCAGGCCGGGCAGAAGCGCGGTCCAGCCCCACGAGCCGGGCTTCAGGTCGACTATCTCGACCTCCAGCGCGTCACCCGGCTCAGCTCCGCGGACGTGGACCGGCCCGCCCAGCGGGTAGAGGCGGTTGAAGTCGAGCTGGCCCAGCTTGGAGGCGGGGTCGCCTTTCTTGATCTGGCCCGCGGTGACCTCCTCGGTGTCGAAGTGGACGATGTCGCCGGGGTCGATCTCGACTGCCGGCGGAAGCGAGTTGTCCCACTTGAAGTGGAACTTGTCCCTGCCGATCCTGTGCTCGCGCACTCCTGCCTTCACGCTCATTTGCGAGCCTCCTCCTTCACCCCTTCTTTGATCGGCACCGCGTTGGCGCGCAGCACCTTCTTGTCGAACTTGCCGACGGAGGTCTTCGGCACCTCGTCGATGAAGCGCACCTCGTCGGGCACCCACCATTTCGCGACCTTGCCCTTGAGGAACTCCTTGATCTCGTCCTCGCCGACCTGGCCCTTGAACTCGGGCCGCGCCACGGCGTAGACGACCGGACGCTCATCCCACCTCGCGTGGGGGAGGCCGATGACCGCCGCCTCGAGGATCTTGGGGTGGGCCATGACCGCGTTCTCGAGCTCGACGGAGGAGATCCACTCGCCTCCAGACTTGATCACGTCCTTGGTGCGGTCGACGATCTGGATGTAGCCCTCGGGGCTGATCTTGGCCACGTCGCCGGTGCGAAACCAGCCGTCTTCGGTGAGCTTGTCCGGGTCGTAGCCGTTGTGGTAGCCGCGTGCGATCCAGGGCCCGCGGACCTGGATCTCGCCGAACGCGACGCCGTCCCACGGCAGCTCCTCGCCGCTGGTCGGGTCGGTGATGCGAATCTCCACCCCGGGCGTGACCCGGCCCTGGGTCAGGCGAAGCCGGAGCTCGTCCTCGGGCTTCGTGTCGGCGGGGACGCGGGCCACGCTGCCCAGGGGCGAGGTTTCGGTCATGCCCCAGGCGTGGAGGATGTGGAGCCCGAGGGAGTCCATCGTCTCCATGAGGGCCTGCGGCACCGCGGAGCCGCCGCAGACCACGGTCCGGACCTTCGGCAGCCGCTTGCCCGTCTCCTTCAGGTAGCCGGCCAGGCCGATCCAGATCGTCGGCACCCCCGCCAGGTAGGTCGCATCTTCCTGCTCGGCCAGCTCGACGATCGACTTCGCGTCGGCCGAGAAGCGGCCGAGGAAGACGACCTTCGACCCGGCCATGCCGGCGGCGTAGGGGAGGCCCCAGCTGTTGGCGTGGAACATCGGCACGACCGGAAGCAGGACATCATTCGAGCCCAGCCCCAGGTTGTCGAGCTGAAGCACGCCCATGGTGTGGATGAACTGGGAGCGATGGGAGTAGACGACGCCCTTCGGGTTGCCGGTGGTGCCGGACGTGTAGCACATCGCCGCGGCCATGCGCTCCGACAGCTTGGGCCACGGGTAGCTGTCGCTCTCGGCGGCCAGCAGGCTCTCGTAGTCGAGCATCTGCGGCATGCCCTCCGGCGGCGGCGCGCCGGGCTCGGCCATCAAGACGATGGTCTCGATCGTCGGGATCTTGCCCAGCAGCGGCTTGAGGAGCGGAAGCAGCGTCTGGTCGACAAATAAAACCTTGTCTGCCGCGTCATTGATGATGAACTCGAGATGCTGCGGAAACAGCCGGAGGTTGAGCGTGTGCAGGACGGCGCCCATACAGGGGATGGCGTAGTACAGCTCGAGGTGGCGGTTGTTGTTCCAGGCCAGCGTCGCCACGCGGTCGCCGGGCTTGACTCCGATGCGCTTCAGCGCCCCAGCCAGACGGTTGATCCGCGGCACCATCTCGCCGTAGGTCGTGCGGTGGATGCCCTCGTCGCGCTTGGTCACGACTTCCTTGTTCTGGTGCAGTCGCTCAACTCGCCACAGCACGTGCTGGAGACTGAGCTCGTAGTCCTGCATCAAGCCTTCCACGGCGGCCACCTCCACCTTTCGTTACCCCAGAGGCGCGGAGTCTGAGCTCGATGGTAAGCCCGGCGGGGGTAGGATGCACAGCCGTGGTTCACAGGGGTCGCGCGGACCTTCACATGCACACGACGGCCAGCGATGGGTGGCCGTCGCCGTACGAGCTCGTGGACCACGCGCGCCTGTGCGGCCTCGACGTGATCGCGGTCACGGATCACGACACCATGGAGGGCGCGCTGCGCGCGGCCGAGTACGCGGACGTCAAACGCGGCCTGGAAGTCGTGATCGGGGAGGAGGTGTCCAGTCGGGACGGCCACATCGTCGGCCTGTTCCTCGAACGCCGCGTCCGGCCGGGCATGTCGGCGGCGGCGACCGTGCACGCGATCCACGACCAGGGCGGGCTCGCCGTCGCCGTGCATCCCTTCTGGCGAACGCAGCGCCGCGTACGTGGGGGCCCAGTGCACGGAGTCGGCTGGCTCGCGGCGGAGCTCGAGTTCGACGCGATCGAGGTCGAGAATGCGACGCCCGGCTTCTACCTCTTCAACCAGCTGGCCCGACGGTTGAACCTGGGCCTGGGCGCCGCCGAGGTCGGTGGCTCGGACGCGCATATCCTCGACGCCATGGGCCGCGCTTACACGATGTTCCCCGGACGGACGGCGAAGGCGCTCCGAACCGCGATCGAGAAGGGCAGGACCATCGCCGGGCGGCGGCGCTACAAGGCGGTGGGTTTGATGCGGTATGCGGCCTGGGGACTGAACCACGAGAGGTACGTCGCGGTAGTCTGACTGCGACTCCCAACGGAAGGGGAGCTGGCGCGAATTGCCGGAGCAGTTCGGGATGCCCGCTTAGCTCAGTGGATCAGAGCATCTGTCTTCGGAACAGAGGGTCGGGGGTTCGAATCCCTCAGCGGGCACTTTCGGTAAAGCGTCCACGCGTGCTGGCGGCGGGCGCTCGGCCTGGCCCTAATAGACGAGCGAGGTTATGCAGCTCGGGTCGCGATTTGATCCCGGCTTTAGACGTGAAAAGTTGCGTCGGATACGTACCCTTGAGCCGGAATCGAGGGGCAACGGACGCCCGACGCCCGCCACACCCTCGCCCTTCCTCTACGACCAGGCCGCTGATCGGTTGCAGCGGCCTGGCTGTTTTTTCCCGTGTAGCCGACCACGGACCATGTCAGCGCACGCGCCTGTTCCGGATCAACGTCTGACCCCAAACTGGTTCTGATGCCTCGCCACGTCGTCCTGCTGCGGGGCATCAACCTGGTCAGGCGCAACCGCGTCTCCATGCCCGAGCTGCGTCGCGCTCTCGGCCAGGCCGGCTACGGCGATGTGAAGACGCACCTCCAGAGCGGCAACATATTGCTCTCGAGCCGCGCCTCGCCCGAGCGCGTGGCGCGGGATGTCCGGAGCCTGATCAAGCAGGAGTTCGACCTCGATATCGCCGTGCTCGTCCGGTCACAGGCGGAGCTTCTGGCCATCCTGAGGCGCAACCCACTGAAGAAGGTGGCGACGAACCCGCGACGCTACCTGGTCACGTTTCTGTCGGTCAGTCTGCCGCGTGGCACTGTCGACGAGCTGCGCAGGGTCGCGAAGCATGAGCTGTTCGCCATTGCGGGCCGCGAGGTGTACTCCTGGCACCCCGACGGGATCGGGCGCACCCCGCTGTGGGAGCGGCTTGCGTCCAAGTCCCTGGGCGTGCAGGCCACCTCGCGCAACTGGGCGACGGTGACCACGCTGGCCGGGATGGCGGCCGAATCGACCTCTCGGTAAAATCAACCGGCTAAGCCGGGCGGCTGGCGGAACTGGTAGACGCGCACGTTTGAGGGGCGTGTGGGGTAACCCATCCGGGTTCGAGTCCCGGGTCGCCCACCTCAATTCGACGGGTCTCTACATGGGGAAGGTGGCAGACGAGGACTCGCGGGTCGCCGAAGACCCTAAGCCGGTAGGCCGTGGCAAGACGCTACCGGCGTAACC
>VBEK01000061.1 GCA_005889135.1 Chloroflexota bacterium | reverse complement strand
GAGCCTCATGTCCGGGCCATCTTGACGAGGTCGCCGCCTTTCACCACGAGGTGGACGTTCTCGGGCTTGGCCAGCAGCTCGAGGTTGGCAAGCGGGTCGCCGGGCACGCCGATGACATCTCCCCACGACCCTGGCTCGAGCCGTCCCACGCCCTTCATGCCAATTGTGTCCGCGGCCAGCGTCGTCGCCGCGCGGATGCAGTCGATGGGCTCCATGCCCAGCTCGTGCATGAGCAGGAACTCTTCGCCGTTGCTTCCGTGCGGGCCAACACCAGTGTCGGTTCCAAAAGCCACCTTGACGCCGGACTCGATGGCCAGCTTGATGCTGGCCTTGTGGTCGTCGATCACCGCACGCGCCTTGTCGATCGCGTAGGCCGGCATCTTCCCCGCCTCGGCGTGGCGGATCACCCAGTGCGGCGCCACCAGCGTCGGCACGACCGCGTTGCCGCCGTCGAGCATCATCTCGATGGCGTCGCCGTCGAGCCAGATCGCGTGCTCGATGGTCGACACTCCGGCCTTGAGCGCGTTCTTGATGCCGGCGTTGGCCTGGGCGTGGGCCATGACCTTGCGGCCCTGCACTCGTGCCTCTTCGACCGCGGCCTTGATCTCCTCGAGCGTGAGCGCGGAGTGGTGCGGCTGGTCGCCCGGCGACAGCACGCCGCCGGAGGTGCAGAGCTTGATCCAGTCGGCGCCGGCCCGGATGACCTCTCGCACCCGCAGGCGCATGTTCTCGACGCCGTCGACGACCATGTAAGGCCGGTCGGGAAGCGGGATGTCGAGGTCGGCGCCGCACATGAAGTGCGAGTCGGTGTGCCCGCCGGTCTGGCTGAGGGCGCTGACGGTGACGAACATGCGCGGGCCGGGGAAGTAGCCGCCGTCGATCGCCATGCGCACGCCGGCCGGACTGCCGGCCGCGTCCCGCACAGCGGTGAAGCCGGCGTCGAGAGTCCTTCGGGCGGCGCGGACCGCGCGCATCAGCTCGAGGGTCGGGGGCGTGGTCAGCTCGCGGGCGAAGTCGAGTCCTTCGCCCAGGCTGGTGAGGTGGACGTGGCAGTCGATGAGGCCGGGCAGGAGCGTGAGGCCGCTCGCGTCTATTGTCTGCGCGTCGCGCGGAACCTGGGTGCCGTCGCGCGAGCCTGCCCTGGTGACCTTTCCGTCCTCGATGAGCACCGCGGCGTCGCGTGTGGTCTGGCCGGTCGCCGGGTCGAGGAGGGCGTCGCCTAGGACGGCGGTGATCACGACCGGATGTTATTGGGTTTCGGCAACCGGTCCATGACGACGTCCCAGCGTTCGATCTTCGTGGGCGTCAGCATTCCGTTTGGCGACCACGGATCCTCTTTCATGCGCTCGAGGATCTGCTCGCGTGTCTCGGCTTCGACGACCCACATCGTCTCCCTGTCGCCTTCGAGTGGGCCGGCCAGGAGCAAGAAGCCCTCGTCGAAGATGCCGTCCATGTAGGCGGCGTGGTCGTCCCATCCGTCCTGCTGGCGCATGTCTTTGGAGAAGTCCCACGGCCCGCCGCGCTGGACGCGGATCACCCACCTGGCCATGAGCCAAGGGTAATCGGCGCTCGACGAGTGTGCCGCCAGCGGGGTTTCGACGGACTTTGAATGCCCGGCCACGGCACACTCGCCCCCACGACGGGTGGGCCCGGGTGGCCTCGATCCACCGACCAGCCGATTATGAGTCGGCCGCTCTGACCAACTGAGCTACGGGCCCTGGCGGCCAGTCTATCGGGGCCTCTGGAATACGACCGACAGCGCGGTGGTATCGCCGTTCGGGGCTTATCAAGAGAGATGGTTGCGTTGGGATTGCTCCTCCTTCGTGTAGTCATCGGCCTGATCGTCCTCGGCCACGGCCTGCAGAAGGCCTTTGGCTGGTGGGGCGGACCAGGCATGACTGGCTGGGTGGGCGCCATGAACCGAATGCGCATCCGCCCCGCCACGCCGTGGGCATGGATCTCCATGCTGTCGGAGGTGTTGGGCGGGATCGGTCTGGCGGTTGGCCTGCTGACCCCACTACCCAGCCTCGCGATCGCGGGCTCGATGATCGTCGCCATCGCGCTCGTGCACTGGCCTCGTGGCTTCTGGGCGACCAAGGGCGGCTACGAGTTCAACCTTTCCATCCTGGCCGCGATCGCCGCCATCGCCATCGCCGGGGCAGGCGCCTACTCGCTTGATGCGGCGTTGCGACTCCAGCTGCCCGAGCCGGTCACGCTGATCGCCGGTACGGTTGCGTTGTTGCTCGGCGTGGGCGTAGCGCTGGCGACGCGCTCGCCAGAGCCGGCGACGGAAACCAAGCCGCAAACGATCTAGCAGAGACGCGTTTTGATCAAATCGCGCACCGAAAGGCGTCGCCGAGCGCCCGATTGATCAAGTCGCGGATCGGACCCGTCTAGGCTGGGCCGATCACCTCGACCTCGTTTCCGTCCGGGTCGTCGACGTAGAACGTCCGCACTCCCTTCAACACCGGATGCACCCCATGACGAACCTCGATCCCAGCCTCGATGAACTGCGTCTCCAGCTCCTCGTACTCACGGCGACCGACCCGAAACGCCAGGTGGTGCAGCGACCGCATCTCCTTATCTTTGTGCGAGGGGAAGTAAGAGTCCGGGTGCGGGTGCGGTACGAGCACGATCAGCTCTGGGATACCGCCGGGCTTGGCGACCATCAGGAACTTGTTCGGCAGCTCCGGGGGCGACATCACCTCGAGCCCGAACCGGTCGCGGTAGAACTCGAGCGCCGACTCCATGTCGGCCACCCAGAGCACGATCTCGGCAAGCCCTTCCACGCGACTCACGCCGCCACCCCCACTCCGGACATCATCGCCGCCAGGTTGGCGTCGCGCACGCGCGGCGGCACCGAGCAACCGGGCGCGATCAGCAGCCCGCGCCCGCCCGTGTCCGCGATAGCTGCCCGCACCTCGCCCTCGATTTTCGCCGCCGGGCCGTAGACGAGCGTCGAGCGCTGGCTCAGCCCGCCCATCACCGCGCGGTCCGCGATCGACCGGCCCTCGGACAGCGACGGGTTGCCCTGGTTGTGGATCGACCAGCTCACGGCCTGGGCCGGCAGGTCGCGCGCCAGCGCGAAGTTCAGGTTCGAGCCGCACAGGTGCAGGACGTTGAACCACCCATTCGAAGGCAGCG
>VBEK01000093.1 GCA_005889135.1 Chloroflexota bacterium | reverse complement strand
GGGCGCGGTCCTCGGCCACGAGTTCGTCGGCGTCGTCGAGGACGTGGGCAAGGAGGTCAATCGCTTCAGGCCAGGCGACCGCGTCGTCTCCAGCTTCTTCACCGCCTGCGGCCACTGCGCGCTGTGCCGCAAGGGCTGGTTCAACCAGTGCGTCGACAAGGGCACGTTCGGCCACGGCGAGTACTTCGGTGGCCTCGGCGGCGGCCAGGCGGAGTACGTGGTCGTGCCCAACGCGGACAGCACCATGGAGCCAATACCCGAGGGCATGGACGACGAGCAGGCGATCTTCGTCGGCGACATCCTCTCCACCGGCTTCTTCGGCGCGGAGCGCGCGGAGATCAAGCCCGGGGACGTGGTCGCCGTCGTCGGCGCGGGCCCCGTCGGCCTGCTGGCGACGATGTGCGCCCAGCTCTTCGGCCCGGCGCGGACCTATGTCGTCGACATGGTCGACGCGCGGCTCGAGATCGCGCAGGAGCTGGGCGGGATCCCGATCAACGCCAAGCACACACACCCGGTGCAAGCCATCGAGAACGCAACCGGCGGGATCGGCGCGGACTCGAGCATCGAGTGCGTCGGCCTACTGTCCGCGGTGGACACGGCCATCCACTGCGTGCGCGGCGGAGGCACGATCTCGATGGTCGGCGTGCCCAGCGCGGTGCAGGGCGACTTTCCGTACCTCCGCATGTGGCTGAAGTCGCTGACGTTCCGCGCCGGGTGGTGCAACGTCCAGATGTATATGCGCCCGCTGCTCGAGCTCATCGCCGCGGGCAAGCTCCACCCGGAGAAGATCATCAGCCACCGGATGAAGCTCGACCAGGCTGAAGAGGCATACAAGATCTTCGACGCGCGCGAGGCGACGAAGATCGTCCTTAGGCCGTAGACGAAGTGCGGATGTAGGCCGGATTCACTCCGGCCGTCACCAGGCGTGTCTTACCAGACGCCTCCCAGCGTCGCATCCAATGGAGGGGGCTCCGCGGGGGAGGCCTGCCTCCCCCGCGCTCAAGATCATCAGTCACCGCATGAAGCTCGACCAGGCTGAAGAGGCATATAAGATCTTCGACGCGCGCGAGGCGACGAAGATCGTCCTTACGCCGTAGGCGAATCGCCGCGAGTGCCGGCGCTCGCGTGTTTCCCGGCCCGAAGTTGCGCGCGAATGCCGGCGCTCGCGGGTTTGGCGCCCAAGCCTTAGGCCAATGAGTCGAGCGCCAGCAGGTAGCCCTTCGCCCGCTCCGTGAGCGGATACCGGCTCTCGAGCTCGTGAAACTCCACCCCGTGGTCGCTGTGGACGAGATGGGCCAGCTCGTGGACGAGCAGGTAGTCGAGCACCCAGTCCGGCAGCGCCGCCGCCCGGCGCGCGATCCGGATCGCCCCGTCGGTGAAGGTGCAGCTGCCCCACAGCCGCTCCATGTCGGCGAAACCGATCGAGGTCCAGCGCAGCACGCCGCCGAAGTGACGCTGGTTGAGCTTGCTCGCCCGCTCGGCCAGCCTCTGGTCGGTCGGCCGCCTTCGCTCGGACTGGCGCTGCAGCCGGCGGGTCATGACCTCGGCCCAGCGCTCGCGCTCGGAGTGCGGCATCGACGCGGGGACGAGGAGCTCGAGCACGCCGGAGCGCATGCGGGCAGCCACCGTGCGGCGACGTTTGCGGGACGTGATGATGCGGACCGGTGGCTGGTTCAGTGAACGCGAATTGTAGGATTCGGCGCAACCGACGTGCCTAGAAGCCTTGTCCTCGGAAACGGCAACGTGCTCATGGGCTTCGACGCGAATTACTCGCTTCGCGACATCTACTACCCGCGCGTAGGGGACGCCAACCACACGATGGGCAACCTCTGCCGGACCGGGTTTTTCATCGACGGCAGATTCGCCTGGCTTTACGACGGCGGCTGGACGCGAAGCCTCGGCTACGCGCAGGACTCGCTCGTCAGCGACGTCACGCTGAGTCACGCGAGGCTCGGGATCAGCGTTCGTTTCGAGGACTACGTCGACCTCGCGCGCAACTGGTTCATCCGCAACCTCGTGGTCACGTCCGCGGCCGGCTTCAACTCCGGCGCCGTGTTTTTCCACTACGACTGGTTCATCGATGGCTCCGACATCGGCAACACGGTGCTGTTCGACCCGCGCCACCGCGGCGTCATCGCGTACAAGGCCGACCGTTACTTCCTGCTCGGCGGCCAGTCCGGTGAGGAGTACGGCATCTCGAGCTGGGCCAACGGCAAGAAGGGCAACGAAGCGGCCGGCACGTGGGTCGACGCCCAGGACGGCGTGCTCGGCCGCAACCCGATCGAGCAGGGCGCGGTCGACTGCACGGTCTCCTTCGACCTCGAGCGCGTCGAGGCAGGCAAGTCGCGAAGCCTCACGCACTGGCTGTGCATGGGCACCCGGTTGAGCGAGGTCACCGCATTCGGCCAGGACCTGATCGTCTCTCGCGGACCCGACACCTACCGAGACCGCACCATCACCTACTGGCAGGTGTGGTCGGAGAAGGACCACCGCCACATCGACGAGGCGCTCGGCGAGGGGGCGTCGAAGCTCTACCGGCGCAGCGTCCTGACCGCGCGCACGCACGTCGACAACCGCGGGGCCGTGATGGCGTCCACGGACTTCGACATCACCAAGTTCGCCCGCGACACCTATGCGTACCACTGGCCGCGCGACGGCGCGCTGGTCGCCAACGCCCTGGACCGCGCCGGCCACGAGGACGTCACGCGGCAGTTCTTCCTCTTCTCACAGCAGTCGCTGGTCGAGGAGGGGTTCTTCCTCCACAAGTACACCCCGTATGGGCTGCCGGGCAGCTCGTGGCTGCCGTGGGTCGACTCCCACGGGGCAAGGACGCTCCCCGTACAGGAGGACGAGACCGGGCTGGTGTTGTGGGCGCTGTGGCAGCACTACCGCATCCATCGCAACCTCGACTTCGTCGTCGGGTTGTACTCGACGCTGATCGTGCCGGCCGCTGACTGGATGGCGAGCTATGTCGACTCGCGCAACGGCCTTCCCATGCCTTCATGGGACCTGTGGGAGGAACGCTGGGGGGTGCACGCGTTCACGGTCGGCTCCGTCTGGGCGGGACTGGACGCGGCGCGCAACTTCGCGGACCTGTTCGGTGACGTGAAGGCGTACGTCCGCTACCGCGACGCCGCGGAGAAGATGCGGGAGGCCACCGACACCAACCTCTACAGCGGCGAGCTCGGGCGGTTCCCGCGGCGGATCACGGTCGAGGACGACGAGTCGGTGACCGTCGACACGGTGCTGGACAGCGCCATCTGTGGGCTGTGGCGTTTCGGAATGTATCCGGCGGACGACCGGCGGATCGTGGACACGATGAAGGCGATCGCGGACCAGCTGTCGAACAAGGCCGAGGCGGGAGGCATCGCGCGCTACACCGACGACTACTACTTCAAAGTCGAGCCCAACACGTCGTTGGTGCCGGGGAATCCGTGGTTCATGTGCACGCTGTGGCTGGCGCAGTGGTACATCGCCACGGCCAAGACGGCGGCGGAACTCGCGCCGGCGAAGCGGATGGTCGACTGGGCGGTGGCGCACCAGCTGCCGGGGGGCCTGCTGTCGGAGCAGCTCGACCCGCATACGGGGGCGCCGCTGTCGGTGTCGCCGTTGACGTGGTCACACGCGGAGTTCATAACGACGGTCGATGAGTACTGCCGGAAGGCGGAGTCGCTGCGCCGGACGTCGGACGGCCCGACCTAGCGGGCGCCCCAACCCGGACGGATAGTCGCGCCTAACCAGCACCCCGGGCGTCGAAAGGCCACGATAGTCGCGACTAACCAGCACCCCGGGCCTCGAAAAGGCGTGATAGTCGCGACTAACGAGCACCCCGGGCGTCGAAACCCCCGGATAGTCGCGACTATCCGCTAAAGCGCTGCCTCCCCGCGCTCTAGAGCGGTATGTTCCCGTGCTTGCGCGGCGGTCTCTCGACCGTCTTCCGCAGGCACATCTGCAGCCCCCGAATCAGCTCCCGCCGCGTCTCCCTCGGCTCGATCACATCGTCGATGTAGCCTCGCTCGGCGGCCACGTACGGGTTCGCGAACCGCGTCGTGTACTCCGCCACCAGCTCCTTGCGCCGCGCCGCCGGGTCCTTGGCGCCCGCCAGGTCGCGCTTGTAGATGATGTTCACCGCCGCGTCGGGGCCCATCACCGCGATCTCCGCTGTTGGCCAGGCGAGGTTGAGATCGGCGCCCATCTGCTTGGGTGACATCACGCAGTACGCCCCGCCGTAGTCCTTGCGCGTGATCACCGTCAGCTTCGGCACCGTGGCCTCGGCGTAGGCGTAGAGCAGCTTGGCCCCGTGGCGGATGATCCCGCCGTGCTCCTGGTCGCGGCCCGGCAGGTATCCCGGCACGTCGACGAAAGAGATGATCGGGATCGCGAACGCGTCGCAGAAGCGGATGAACCGCGCCGCCTTCACGGACGCGTTGATGTCGATCGCCCCCGCCAGCACCTTCGGCTGGTTGCCGACGATGCCGACCACGTGACCGCCCAGCCTGCCCAGCCCGACGATGATGTTCTGCGCGAAGAACGGCTGCACCTCGAAGAACTCGCGCCCGTCGAGCACGTGGGAGACGACCTGGCGCATGTCGTAGGGCTTGTTCGGCGACTCGGGGACGATCGTCTGCAGCTCCGGGTCGGCCCGCTCCAGGTCGTCTGTGGTGGGTACGAATGGCGGCCGCTCGGTGTTCGAGAGCGGTAGATAAGACAGCAGCTTGCGCACGCCCGCGGCGCAGTCGGCCTCGGTCTTGGGTAGGAAGTGCGCGACCCCTGAGGTCGCGTTGTGCACGTTGCCGCCTCCCAGCTCGTCGAACGACACCGCCTCTCCGGTCACGACCTTGATGACCTCGGGGCCGGTGATGAACATGTAGCCCTGGCCGGCGACGATGAAGATGAAGTCGGTGATGGCCGGCGAGTAGACCGCGCCGCCGGTGCACGGGCCGGCGATGATCGAGATCTGCGGGATCACTCCTGATGAGCGCACGTTGCGGAAGAAGATGTCCGCGTATCCGGCGAGGGCGACGACGCCTTCCTGGATGCGGGCGCCGCCAGAGTCGTTGATGCCAATGATCGGCACGCGGTTGCGAACCGCCAGCTCCTGGACCTTCACGATCTTCTCCGCCGTGACCTCGCCCAGCGAGCCTCCGAACACCGTGGCGTCGTAGGCGTAGACCGCGACAGGGCGCCGGTCGATCTCGCCAAACCCGGCCACGACGCCGTCCCCCGCGATCTTGCGGTCCTCCATGCCGAAGCCATGCGCGCGGTGCGTGGCGAAGACGTCGAGCTCGACGAACGAGCCCTCGTCGAGCAGCATCTCGATTCGGTCGCGAGCGGTGGCCTTGCCGGCCGCGCGGCGCTTGTTCGCCGCCTCGGTCTCGGAGTGCAGCGCCTGGTAGCGGCGCTTGCGGTACTGGTTGATCTTCTGCTCCGAGACGGTTGCAGCCTGCCGCTCCGGGGCCTCGACTCCCTCGAGGCTCGGCGTGGTGCGGCGGACAGGCGAAAGCGAACGAGGCTTGCGGGCGGCCATTCCGCATATATCGTAGGCGCCGTGCCGAAGGCCTCCGCCCGGCTCGATCTCGATCGCGCGGTCACTCTGCGCCAGCTGCGCACGTTCAAAACCGTGGCCGACCTGACGAGCTTCAGCGCGGCTGCGCAGCGCCTGAAGCTCAGCCAGCCGTCGGTGTCATACCAGGTCAAAGAGCTGGAGGAGACCCTCGGGCTGCCGCTCCTTGACCGTCTCGGCAAGCGCGTCCAGCTGACCGAGGCGGGCAACGTGCTCTACAACTACGCGCGCCGCATGCTGGACGTCCTCGACGAGGCGACGGTGGTGATCGAGGAGATGCGCGGCATCCAGCGCGGCACGCTCCGCGTCGGCGCGAGCACGACGGTCGGGATCTACCTCCTGCCGGCCGCGTTGGGCGCTTTCAAGAAGCTGCATCCGGGGCTTGTGATCTCGCTCGAGATCGGAACGCGCGCCCGCGTCCAGGACCAGGTCCTGCGCAACGAGCTGGACCTCGCCGTCGTCGGGCCCGCGCTGAAGGACCCCGAGCTCGCGATCATCCCCTTCCTCAGCGACGAGCTCGCGGTCGTCGCGCCCGCCGGGCATCCGTTGGCCGGCAGGCGCGGACTCACCCTCAAGGACCTCGCCGACCAGCCGTTCATCATGCGCGAGGCCTCGTCCGGCAGCCGCCTGTCGCTGGAGAAGGCCGCGCGCAAGGCGGGCGCGAAGCTGCGAGTGGCGATGGAGCTCGGGTCGAACGGGGCGATCAAGCACGCCGTCGAATCGGGTCTCGGCCTGGCCGTGATCTCTCGCTACGCCACCGCGCTCGAGTTCTCCAGCGGCCGCCTGGTCGAGCTGGACGTCCGCGGCTTCCCCATCCGGCGCGACTGGCACATCGTCCACCTGCGCCGGCGCAAGCTCCCGGCCTCGGTGCACGCGTTCATCGATTTCTTGAAGGACACGAGCTGGTTGTCGCGCAATGGCTCGCGCGGCCGCGTGCGACCGCCGACGGATTGATCGCTCGACTGTTCTCGAGGCCCGCGCTCTGGTGGGCGCTGGCGGCGGTGTTCTGGATGCGCGTCGGAGTCCTGACCTTCCTCACGCCGCGGCGCCCGGATACAGAAGGTATGTGGGAGGGTGCCCACGCCTACCTCACCGAGCCGTCGCACATGTACGACGCCGCAGCCAATTACCTGGCGCGCACGCACATCATCGCGCCGCCCGGAGGGCTCGACGCCTTCGTCAGCCCGCCTCCGGTGGCGGTGCTGGCCATCCCTGTCGCCCTGCTGCCGAGGGACGCGGCCGTGCAGGTGTGGACCGCGATCGACGCGCTTGCCCTCGCCGCCGCTCTCGTGATCCTCTACCGCGTCATCGCGACCGGCCACGTGGTGGCGCGGCCGGTGTTCTGGCTCGTCGCGGGCTACTTTCCGCCGCTGTTCGCCGATGTGAGCGCGGGGCAGCGGGGCGGCATCCTGCTCGTGGCCGCGATGGCTTCGATCTGGCTCGAAAGGCGAAACCCCGCCGTCGCGGGCGTCGCGGGCGGCCTCGCGGCCTCCCTCAAGTACTTCCCCGCGGCGATGATCATCGGCCCTCGGCCAGAGCACCGCCTCCGCTACGTCCTGGCCCTCGGCGTCGCCGCCGTGGCCGTGACCGCCGTCACGTTCATCCCGCTCGGATTCGGAGGGGCGCTCAACTACTACCAGCACGTCCTGCTGCCATCGCTCGCCTCGTACAACCCCGACTGCGCCTACGACTCGGTGCGCACCCTCTTCACGCGCTACATCGGCGGCGAGGAGTTCGCGGTCCCGGGCGGGACGAGCTACGTGATCGTGCGCTCGCCGCTGCATCTCGCCGAGCTCGCCATCGTCCTGTCCTATGCGAGCGCGCTCGTGTTCGCGGGCGCGGCGGCGTGGGCGGCCTGGCGCAGCGGCTGGAATCCTGCCTATGGGATGGCGCTCGGGTTCGCCCTCGGCGCGCTGATCCCCAACGAGGTCTGGCCCTACCAGTGGCTGCCGCTGCTGCCGCTCGCGCTGCTGCTCGTGGTGCGGGCGATCGAGCGCCGGCGCATGCTGACCCTCGTCCTGCTCGCGGCCTGCTTGCTCGGGTTCTACAGGCAACCGTGTGACCTGTTCTTTCCGAACCTGTGGACGGTCGCGGCGATCGGAATCTTCGTTCTGGCCGTGTGGGAGAATCGGCTTTTCCGCCCGGAAACGAATTAGGGGAGAGTGAGCATGGCGCTCAACGCTGACGTCAGCTTCACATGGGTGGGCCACGGGACCTGGAAGGCCCGCAGCGCCAAAGGCAAGGAAGTCCTGATCGATCCGTGGGTCATGAACAACCCGATCGCGCCCGACATGCTGAAGACGGTCGACCGGTGCGACCTGATGCTGATCACCCACGGCCACTTCGACCACATCCACGATGGGGTGGAGATCGCGCGCCGGACCAAGCCGACCATCGTCACCAACCACGAGATCGGTGTGTGGCTGGGCTCCAAGGGCATCGACGGCGAGAAGATCATCGGCAGCAACAAAGGTGGGACCGTCGAGGCCGAGGGAATCAGCGTCACCCTGGTCCACGCCGAGCACACGTGCGGCATCACCGACAACGGCGGCATCGTCTACGGCGGCGAGGCCTGCGGCCTCGTGATCGAGTTCGAGAACGGATTCACCGTCTACTTCGCCGGCGACACCGACGTCTTCGGCGACATGGCGCTGATCGCGGAGCTGAGCAAGTTCGACGTCGCCTTCCTGCCCATCGGCGGCTTCTACACGATGGGGCCCGAGCGCGCCGCCAAGGCGGCCCAGCTGCTGGGCGTCAAGACGGTCGTGCCCATGCATTTCGGCACCTTCCCGATCCTCTCTGGAACTCCAAGCCAGCTGCAGGAGCTGGTCGGAAACAAGGTGAAGGTCCTGGACATCAAGCCCGGAGACAACGTCTAACGCGTTGAATTAGCTTCCCGAGCGACTAATCTCTCGCCCGGGAAGCTCAGGTGAGAGATGTAATCGGGGCGCCGGCCGGGTGGCTGGCGCGCAAGATCGCCGCCCGAGAGCTGTCCTCCGTGGAAGTCGTCCGCGCGCACCTCGAGCACATCCACACCGTCAACCCGCGCCTCAACGCCGTCGTCTTCGCCACCGCCGAGAGCGCGATCAAAGAGGCTCGGGCGGCGGACCGCCGCAACAAGCCCAAGAGCGTCCTCGGCCGGCTGCACGGAGTTCCCTTCACCGCCAAGGACATCTTCAACACCGCCGGCCTGCCCACCACGGCCGGTCTGCGCATGCTTCGCAGTCGCATCCCGGACCACGACGCGACCGTCGTCGCCCGGATGCGTCGCGCGGGCGCGATCCTGATCGGCAAGACCAACTGTCCGCCGGGAGGGTCTGACGAGGACGGTTGGTCGCCGGCGCGTGGAGGAACGCGCAACCCCTACGACATCAACCGCTCGCCTGGCGTGACCAGCAGCGGCGAGGCTGCGATCATCGCCGCCGGCGGCTCTCCGCTCGGCATCGCCAGCGACTCGGGCGGCAGCATTCGCCTGCCGGCTCATTACTGCGGCGTCGCCGCGCTCAAGCCGACCGCCGGCTTGATCCCGGTGACCGGCGCGTATGGGCTTGCGGGCGGCGTCACCGATACTCGCAGCCAGGTCGGGCCGATGGCTCGGTACGTCTCCGACCTCCGGATCGCCCTGCGCGTGCTGGCCGGGCCGGACGGCATCGACTCGGGCGTGGTGCCTGTGCGCGCCTGGAGGTCGCCCAGGCTCGAGGGGCTGCACGTGGCCTGGTACGCCGACGACGGCATGGCCAGGCCGACCTCGGCGGTGGCCGCGACCGTGAAGGCGGCCGCAAGGGCCCTGTCTCAGGCCGGGTGCATCGTCACCGAGGAGCGCCCGCCGTCGCTCGGCGACGCCTACCAGGTGACGCTCGCCTTCTGGGGCCGCAAGCACATGAGCCATGAGCGCATGTACGAGCGCTGGGACGCGTTCCGGAGCACGGTGCTGAGGTTCATGTCCCGGTTCGACCTCGTCCTGAGCCCCGTCGCGCCGGACATCGCGCCTCTGCTCAGGCTGAAGCCAGCCGGCAACCACCAGCTCAGCTACACGGTGCCGTACTCGCTCTCGGGCAACCCGTGCGTCGTGGTACGTGCGGGGACGTCGCCCGAGAACCTACCGATCGGCGTCCAGGTCGTCGCCCGCAACTTTCAGGACGCGATGGCGCTGAAGGCGGCGAGGGCCATCGAACGTTCGCTGGGCGGCTGGCGCCCTGCTAGCGTGGTCGGGTGAGGTTTCGGTACTCCCGCTGGGACGGAACTCAGAAGCTCGACGAACTCGACGCTGGAGACGTCCTGGACGCCCTGTCCGACGACCTCATGAACTACGGCGACCTGAACGCCGCCCTGCAGCGCTTCCTGCGCTGGGGTTCGCCGAACATGAGCGGCCTCGAGCAGCTGCTCAAGCAGCTTCGGGAGGCCCGTGAGCGCGAGCTCGGCCGCTATAACCTCGACACGACGGTCGAGGAGCTTCGCCAGAAAGTCCAGGACGTCATCGATACCGAACGCCAGGGCATCGAACGCCGGCTGAAGGAGGCTGCGCCGGAGGCGCGCAAGCTGCTCGACCGGATCGCGCGCCAGCGCAACGACCAGCTCGATCGCCTGCCCGACGACCTCGGCGGCCGGGTCAAGGGCTTGCGCAACTACGAGTTCGTCGACGACGAGGCGCGGCAGAAGTTCGAGGAGCTCATGCAGAAGCTGCAGCAGCAGATGCTCGACCAGATGTTCCAGGGCATCAAGGGGTCGCTGCAGCAGATGCAGGGCCAGGACCTCAGCCGCGTCCGCGACATGGTGCGCGAGCTGAACAAGATGCTGGAGCAGCGGATGGAGGGCCGGACCCCGGACTTCAACGGCTTCATGCAGCGCTTTGGCGACATGTTCCCGCCGGGCATCAACAACCTCGACGACCTGCTCGAGCACCTGCAGCGACAGATGGCGCAGATGCAGTCGCTGATGCAGTCGCTGAGCCCGGAGGCCCGCGAGGAGCTGCGTCAGATGATGGACGCGATCCTCCAGGACGACTCGCTGCGCCTCGAGCTCGCCCGTCTGTCGGGCTTCATGCAGGCGATGATGCCGCCCTCCGAGCTGAGCGAGCGCTATCCCTTCTTCGGCGAGGATCCGCTGACGCTGGGCCAAGCGATGGGACTGATGGAACGGATGCAGCAGATGGACCGCCTCGAGTCGCAGCTGGAGCGCGGCAGCTTCCGCCCCGACGACGTCGACCGCTCCCTTGCGCAGCAACTGCTCGGCCCGGAGGCCCGGCAGGCCCTCGACCAGCTGCGGCAGGTGACGGACGTGCTGGAGAAGGCCGGATACGTCGAGCGCAAGGGCCGGCGGCTCGAGCTCACGCCGCGCGGCATGCGGCGCATCGGCCAGTCGGCGCTGCGCGACATCTTCGACCAGCTCAAGAAGACCAGGATGGGCCAGCACAACCTGTGGCGCGGCGGCCTCGGGACGGACGCCTCAGAGGAGCTGAAGGCCTACGAGTACGGCGATCCGTTCCTGCTGGAGATGAAGGAGACGCTGTTCAACTCCATCGTCCGCGAGGGGCCGAAGGTGCCGGTGAAGATGTCACCGCGCGATTTCATCGTCCACCGCACCGAGCACATGACCCAGGCCTCGACGGTGTTGATGATCGACATGAGCCGGTCCATGTTCCTGCGCGGCTGTTTCCTCGCCGCCAAGAAGGTTGCGATCGCGCTCGACTCGCTGATCCGCTCGCAGTACCCGCGCGACTCGCTCTATGTCGTCGGGTTCTCGAACTACGCTGTGGAGCTGAAGCCGCACACGCTGCCGCAGCTGGCCCTGAACGACTACGTGTACGGGACGAACATGCAGCACGGTTTCCAGCTGGCGCGCTCGCTGCTGGCCAAGCACCGCGGTAACCGTCAGGTGATCATGATCACCGACGGGGAGCCGACCGCCCACCTGCGCGAGGATGGCCGCGCGCTGTTCTCCTACCCACCGACCTACGAGACGATCCAGCAGACCTTGAGCGAGGTCAAGCGCTGCACCCGCGACCGGATCGTGATCAACACCTTCATGCTCGAGCGCGGGCCGTACCTGACCGAGTTCATCAATCAGATGACGCGGATCAACAAGGGCCGGGCGTTCTTCGTCTCGCCCGACCGGCTGGGGGAGTACATCCTGGTCGACTACGTCACCGGCAAGCAGCGACGGCGGGCGAGCTCGCGCAGCCGGGCACGCATCGCTTAGCGTTCTAAGTACCGAATGGTCGCGAAGAGCGGTGTGGCCGTCGAGAGGCGGAACCTGAGCCCCGCTGCGCTCTACGAGGAGGCGATCCGCCGCAGCGAAGCGGCCATCGTCTCGACCGGTGCCCTGACCGCCGAGACAGGCAAGCACACGGGGCGGTCACCGCGCGACAAGTTCTTCGTCAGGGAGCCGACGAGCCAGGACGCGATCTGGTGGCATCCGGGAAACCAGCCGATCGCATCCGCCAGGTTCGACGGCCTGCTGGCGCGGATGGACGAGTACATCGCCTCCCACGACGTCTACACGCAGGATGTCTTCGCCTGCGCCGACCCGCGCTACCGGCTGCGGGTACGCGTCATCTCCGAGCTCGCGTGGCACAGCCTGTTCGCCCACAACCTCTTCATCCGGCCGGCGGCTGAAGAGCTGATGACCTTCGAGCCCGACTTCACCGTCATTTCGCTCCCTTCGGTCCAGGCCGACCCGGAGCGCGACGGCACCCACGGCGACACGTTCATCCTCGTCAACCTCGCCCGCCGGATGGTGATCATCGGCGGCACCGGCTACGCGGGTGAGATCAAGAAGTCGATCTTCACCGCCCTGAACTATCTGCTGCCGGCGCAGAACGTCTTCCCCATGCACTGCTCGGCCAACGCGGACGTCGACGGATCGGACGTGGCCCTGTTCTTCGGCCTGAGCGGCACCGGCAAGACGACGCTCTCGGCCGACCCGTCGCGGCGGCTCATCGGCGACGACGAGCATGGGTGGAGCGACCGCGGGATCTTCAACTTCGAGGGCGGCTGCTACGCCAAGACGATCCGCATCCACAAAGAGTCGGAGCCGGAGATCTACATCGCGACCGAGAGCTTTGGCACGATCCTGGAGAACGTCGACTACGACCCGCGTACCCGCGTGCCGGACTACGACTCCGAGGAGAGGACGGAGAACACGCGCGCCGCGTACGCGATCGACCGCATCCCCAACGCGGTGCTGAACGGCATGGGCTCACACCCACACAACGTCATGTTCTTATCGGCGGACGCGTTCGGTGTGCTGCCGCCGGTGTCGCGATTGGATGAGGACCAGATTCGCTTTTACTTCCTTTCCGGCTACACCGCCAAGGTCGCGGGCACGGAACGAGGTGTGACCGAACCGGAGCCGATCTTCAGCACGTGCTTCGCGGCCCCGTTCCTCGTCCTGCCGCCGGAGCGCTACGCCGACATGCTGGTGGAGCGCGTTCGGCGCCACCACGCCGACGTCTGGATGCTGAATACGGGCTGGGTAGGTGGGCCGTACGGGGTGGGGGAGCGGATGTCGATCGCGCACACGCGGGCGATCGTCCGCGCCATCCTGCAGGGCGACCTGCGTGGTGTGACCACGCACGTCGACCCGGTCTTCGGGCTGCAGATCCCCAACCGCGTGCCTGGTGTGCCGCGTGAGGTGCTGGACACGCGGGACAGCTGGCCGAACCAGGAGGACTACGACCGCCAGGCCGCGAAGCTCCGACAGATGTTCGAGAAGAACATCACGATGATCGGCAAGAGCGGTTCGACCGCCGGGTAGTGAAGGTCGGGATCGTCGGAAGCCGGCACTTCGCGGCTCCGGCCCGGGTCACCGAGTACGTGAGCTCGCTGCCGCGTGGCGCATCGATCATCACCGGGAGCGCCAGCGGGGTGGACGCGGCGGCGACCAGGGCCGCGCGCGAGAAGGGGATCCCGGTGCAGGTGATGCCGGCGTCATTTGACGAGATGGCCGACGCCGGCAAGGCCGCGGCGCGAAACCAGCGGCTGGTCGACGCGTGCGACGTGCTGGTTGCGTTCTGGGACGGCTCATCGAAAGGGACGCGGACTACGGTCGAGCGGGCGCTCGATTCAGGCAAGGAAGTTCACGTGTTCGTCACGTAAATTGGGGGCGATGGCGGTCGCGATCGCGGTCAAGATCCGGTTCTTTGCCCGGCTGCGCGAGCTGGCCGGGGTCGAGAACGAGGCGCTGCAGGTGGCGCCGGGCTCGACGCTCCGCGACGTCTATGCAGCGCTTCGTGACCGGCATGGCGCCCTGCCGTCGCTCGAAGGTGTCCGCGGGGCGGTGAACCAGGAGTTCGCGGGCTGGGACGACCCGATCTCCAATGGGGATGAGGTCGCCTTCATCCCGCCCGTCAGTGGGGGCGCCCGATGAGGTACGACGTCCAGACCGACCCGATCGACGCCCGGGAGCTGGAAGCGGCGGTCAGTCACTCGGGGGCGGGTGCGATCTGCACCTTCAGCGGCATCGTGCGCGACAGCTCGCGCGGACAGACCGTGACTCACCTCGACTACGAGGCCTACGCGGAGATGGCGGTGCCACAGATGCGCAAGATCGGCCAGGAGATCAAGGACCGCTGGCCCGAGGCGCGGGTGGCGATGGCCCACCGCACCGGCCACCTGGAGATCGGCGAGGTGTCGGTGGTCGTGTCCGTTTCGTGCCCGCACCGGGCGGAGGCGTTCGAGGCGTGCCGCTGGGGGATCGACCGGCTCAAGGAGTCGGTGCCGATCTGGAAGAAGGAGCACGCCGAGGACGGGACGTTCTGGATCGAGGGAGAGGAAGCGAAACCGGCTGGAAATGCCGGATAGTCGCGACTAACGGGGCTTCCGCAGCCCGAAACACACGGATAGTCGCGACTAACCAGGGATTACCTGACCCGCGCACGCTCTATTAGGCCAAAACACGTACTTCCCCGGGTGTGCGGTCAGCGCCTCGGTCCGACCCTACGGGCATCCACCAACCCTGTAGGAGGTCAATGAGAGATGCAAGCGAGACAGATGTTGAGTCGACTCGGAGCCGTATTCGTCGCGGCCATGGTGGCCGCCCTCGCCCCGGCGCCCGCTGCCGCTGACCAACCCGTCCGTGAAGGACTGCCCGCGGCTCCCCTCACGCTGGATGCGTCAATTTGCGGCTTCGCGGTCGACGTCGCCTTCCCGACCAATAAGGAGTTCAGCACGACCTTCGCCAACGGCAAGCAGATCATCACGGGCGCCCTCACCGCAACGCTGACGAACGAGAGCAGCGGCAAGTCGATCGGGATCAACATCTCCGGTCCCGGCAGCTTCGTACCCAACGGAGACGGGACGACGACGTTCACCCTGTCGGGGCGCTCGTTGATCTTCCTGTTCCCCAACCAGCTGGGCCCAGGCACGCCTGGTCGGCTGATCCTGACGAGCGGACCAGTGGTCTTCCTGATCGATCAGAACGGCAATCTGTCGAACTTGAGGATCACAAGCGCCAGCGTCCAGGACATGTGCGCGGCACTGGCCGGCTCGTAAGGGAGGCTCCGGCGCCTCAGGGTGGAGAGACCGGGGCCGGCGCGGCCCCGGTCTTCACCCGGGCCAGCGCAAACTGCACCGCCTCCTCGGCGGACATCGCCAGGCCCGAGCGCCAGCAGGCTTCGAAATCCGCATCGGCGAGTTCGGCCCGAACCAGGTCGAAGTCTCGGCGCATGTAGTCGGTCCAGGTTTCGAGCGGCCTGGCTCCGATTCCGCCGCGGACGGCCGCCGCTGCGGCGAGCAGCGTGCAGGCGCGCGCGGGATCGTCTTCGATCCGCGCCACTCTCGCGAAGCCTTCGAGAAAGTTCGGCAGCGGGAAGCGGTCGGCGGCGGCAACCGTTAGCGATATACCTTCGGACCACGCTTCGACTGCCCTTTCGACCTCGCCGAGCTCGATTTGTGCCCACGCGACTGAGTCGAGGATCAGCGCAATGAGCCAGCGGTCGCCCGCGCGTCGCGCTACCTCGAGGGCTTCGCTGATCCTGGGCAGGCCCGCCGCCGGATTGCCCTGCATCGAGGTCACCCAGCCCATGTCGTTGAGCAGCAGAGCGAGCGGCCAGTCTTCGCCGGCTCGGCGCAGGTGCCCTTCGGCCCTGGTCCAGAGGTCCGGATCGACTTCGAGTCCGCTGCTGTTCCGGAACGTCGCGATCATGTTCAGCGCCCGGCCCGCCATGGCGTCGTCACCGACGGCCAGCGCCCTCTTGAGCATCTCGTCCATCGCGTCGAATGCTGGCCCTGATCTCGCGCTCTGCCAGGTCAGCCAGGCCCATCCCTCGAGAAGGGCGAGGTCCGTCGTCGTCGTGGGGTCCGCAGAGCGCATCGCGCGCTCGGTCCATACATAGCCGTCTCGCACCCGGCCGCGGATCCAGTAGCGACTGAGCGCGCTGACCATGCGGACGAATCGTGCGTCCCGCCGCGAGCTCAGGAAATCAAGTGTGGCGATGACATTGCCGCGTTCCAGGTCGAGGCGCCGGACCCAGAGATCGCTCTCCGAAGACCTCAAGCTCGCGAACGCCTTCTCCGTCAGCTCGAGGAAGTACTGAGCATGGCGATCCTGTATGCGCGTTGCCTCTCCGTCCGATTCGAGGCCATGCCTCGCAAACTCGCGCAGTGTCTCCAGCATGTGGTAGCGCCGCTCGCCTGACGGCTCGTCTCGCGGCACGAGCAGCGATTTGCGAATCAGGGCGCCCACCAGGTCGAGAGCGGA
>VBEK01000060.1 GCA_005889135.1 Chloroflexota bacterium | reverse complement strand
GACGTCGCCAACCCGTTTGCTTCGACTCTGCATCGCGCGATCGAGGACGTGGCTGTGCAGCGCGGGGTGCTGGTCCTTGCCGGCAGCTCAGACGAGGACGAAAGGCGTGAGCGGCGTCTGGTCGCGGCCTTCACCTCCCGCCGCGTGGACGGGCTGATCATCCAGCCGTCGAGCCACGACCACCGCTACCTGCGCTCGGAACGTCGAGCGGGCACGCCAGTCGTCTTCGTGGACCGCCCCCCCGCGTCGCTGGACGCCGACGCAGTCGTCACCGACAACGCCGCAGGGATCCGGCGCGCGGTGCATCACCTCGTCGAGCACGGACACCGGCGCATCGGGTACCTCGGCGACCTGCACACGATCGCCACAGCAGCGGAGCGTCACAGTGGCTATCTCGAAGGCTTGAAGGAGAACGGCATCGAGCTCGACGAGTCGGTGGTGAGGCTCGACGTGCGCGGTATCGAGAAGGCCGATCTTGCCGCACGAGAGCTCCTCACTTCGGCCCACCCGCCCACCGCCCTGATCACCGGACAGAACCTGGTCACCATCGGGGCGTTTCGCGCCCTGCGCCGGCAGCGGCTGCATAAAAAGGTCGCGCTCGTTGGATTCGACGACTTCTTGCTGGCCGACCTGCTCGACCCCGGGATAACGGTGATCGCTCAAGACCCGGCTGCCATCGGCAGGACGGCTGCCGGCATCCTGTTCCGACGCCTCGACGGGGACAGAGCTCCTTTTCAGAGGCACATCGTGCGCACGCTGATGATCAAGCGCGGCTCGGGCGAGATCCGTCCTTGATCGTCGTCTGCGGCGAAGCGTTGATGGACATGATCCGGAACGCTGACGGTACGCAGCGCGCGATGCCGGGTGGAGGGCCGTTCAACACCGCACGTGCGCTGGCGAGACTGGGCGTCCCGACGGCGTTTCTGGGTCATCTCTCGACCGACAAGTTCGGCCAGGAGCTCGCTGCCCTGCTGTCGGCCGACGGGGTAACCATGAAGCTCGCGTCGACAGGTCCTCAGCCGACGACGATCGCCGTGGCGGACCTCGACCAGGAAGGATTGGCCGAGTACGAGTTCCTGGTCGACGGAACCTCCGCCCCCAATCTGACCGCGGATGCGCTGCCCGAGCATCTGGGCGATGACGTCGACGCCCTTCACATCGGAACCCTCGGCCTTGTCCTCGAGCCCATGGCCTCGAGTCTGGCGGAGTTTGCCTTACGCGAGCGTGCCGGCCGTCTCCTGATGATCGATCCGAACATAAGGCCCGGTCTGGTCGACGAGCTCTACCGCGACCGGCTCGGCTCCATGATCCAGGCCAGCACAGTCGTCAAGGCGAGCGATACGGATCTGGCTTGGCTTTATCCAGACTGCGATTCCGCCGCGGCCGCCGACGATCTCCTGGCCCAGGGCGTGAGCCTGGTGGTGGTCACGCTCGGCGCCGAAGGCGCGTTCGGTGCGCATCGCGACCTTCGGGTGCGAGTGGCGGCTCCCCCCGTCGAGGTCGTGGACACGATCGGAGCCGGCGACACTTTCGGAGCCGGAATCCTCGCATGGCTCCATGACCACGACCTGGTGCGACCTTCCCTGGACCTGTCGGCCTCCGAGCTGCGATCCGCTCTTGACTACGCCTGCCTCGTCGCATCGCTCACGGTGGCGCGCGCCGGCGCCGACCCGCCGTGGAAGAGCGAGCTCATTCCCGCGTAGCACGGCGATCCGGCGCAGAGGTCGCATTTATTGCCCGATCGTGACCGCAGCGAGCCCTCCGCGCCGACTACGGCCTGTGGGTCCTTGAAGCGGCTTCGCGTTGGCGATCCCGCTCATCTTGTGGGCGTCATGGCTTGTTGCCCATCTGGCGCATGGCTCCGGCGCTCGGGCTCTTCGTTGCCTCTTGCTCGAAGGACTCCGCGGAATCCTCTGGGAATGACAACCGGCGGTCATGGTTACTCAGAACGCGCGAAGCTCGACCGAGCAAGTTATCCGGAACGATCTCAGCGGGCTTGCCGAGCCGATCTCAGCTTCGGTTGAGACGGGCGCCTTCGACAATCAGCGCCTTCAGGGCGGACGCGTTGATCGCGTCACCCTCGTGGAGATCGATGGCACGTACCGTCTTGCTGTCCAAACGCGTGTTGAAGAGCCCTTTCGGATCCTTCATCTGGGCCCCTTTTGGAAACGTCAGCCTCACGGCGTTCTTGAGGGCCTCGCCTATGCAGACGATGCCGTCGTGGGACCAGACGGGCACCCCCTCGGGGCGGGAGGGCTTCTTCCACTTCACCTCTTCGATTACGCCGGGGTCGGCGCCCTTGATCACAGCCCGCAGGTGGCCAAGCCTCTCACCTCTCCAGCCGGCGGTCTTCCGGACGATGGCATCGATCTGTTGGGACGCGGATGCGTCGTTCATGCCGATGCCTTGCTGCGGCGGCTCAGCACCCAGCGGACGGAAGGGCTCAGTTCCTTGTCCTTTCGATGCGTGCAGCCAAGCCAACAACACGCCGCCGCTTTCCTTCCAGCAGTTCGGACCGCACTCGCTGGATGTGTTGGCTCCTCGTTTCTGCTTTCTTCGGCGAGAGCACCCAGCAGATCCACTCATTGCGGGCAAGAGGGGTGAGGTCCGCCCAAGCCGCCAGAACCTTTGGGCTGGCAATCAAGACGGGTCTCAGGTCCATCGGGACGGTATGGACCACTCCCCCGGCGACAACCTTGGAACTCATCGATCGCGCATCGTAGCTCCGATGCGGAGGATGGCAGCCTTGGGGTCGGCGCGGCGCCGATCCCTCGCCTCATCGGCGGCCTCGTCGGGAATGATGCCGGCTTGGACTACCAAGCCCGATGGCTACCTTCTCGGCTCGTACCGCATCGCGACTGCCCCCGAGCCGAACTCCAGCCGGATCACGAGCTTCAGGTCGAGATGCCTCGATAGCCCCGCGAACAAAGTCGGCCCTTGGCCGACGAGCCTGAGCTGCACCACGAACTCGTCAATCCCAGCTCCGCCAACGCCAGCGGCAGCTCGACGCCTCCCACGAACAGTCCCTCACCCGGCTCCCGCTTCAGCTGCTGAACGGCCTTCCCCAGGTCCCCGCGCAGGAGCTCCGCGTTCCAACCGACCCGGTCCAGGGTGCTCGACACGACGTACTTCTTGGCCGCGTCGATCTTCCGGGCGAACGGTTCCATCCAATCATGCCTCGCTCCTGCCGGCGCCGGCTGCCGCCACGCTTCCTGCATCATTTCGTAAGTCACCCGGCCGAAGAGGAGAGCATCCGCCTGGTCGAGGTTCTCCGCCGCCTCGGCCGGTCGTGCGGGGTCGACACCCGCCGCCTCCGCGGCCAGGGCGTAGGCGCGGGTTGTCAGCACGAACCCATTGGGCACCGGAAAGCCGGCCCTTGCCAGTTCGCCGAGGTTTGCGCCCTTGCCGCCCACGAGCGCCACGGCGCCGCGGTCGATTTCGGCGAGGTAGATCGTCAGCGGCGCCGCGCCGTCCACGACGGCCAAGACTACTCGTCCCTCAACCACCCTGGGATTCGAGTCGGGCCCTTGATCCGTGCTTCCACCACGCAGTCGGACAGTTTCACTCGTAGCGTGACTGCTCGCATTCAGCGTCCGCTCGGCTCGGGTTGTGGCGATGCTCTTAACCGAACTCATCCGCCGCTGCCGTCTCTGGCTAGACGGCTAGCCGGTAACGCTCGCTGAATACGAATGGATTAATGCACCCCACAGCCGGGGTCAGACGCCGAGGATCCGGTGCAGCACCTCGCTGTCACGGGCGCGCGACGCCGGTAGCACCTCCACGATCCGGCCCTTCTCGATGAAAGCAGCCCGGTCGGCGACCCGCAGCG
>VBEK01000092.1 GCA_005889135.1 Chloroflexota bacterium | reverse complement strand
TGCCGGAGGTCAGCCCGAGAGTGGTCGTAAGGATCGAGATGGTGGTCGTCTTGCCGGCCCCGTTTGGCCCCAGCAGCGCGAAGAACTGTCCCTGTTCCACGTCGAAGCTGACGCCGTCCACCGCGTTGACTTTGCCCTTCCGATACCGCTTGACCAGGTCGCGGACCTCGATCGCGGGCGCCATGGGAACTGAGCTTATGTCGTCAGATGGGCTCCGCTGAAGCAGCCCGCATGGCTCAGTGGTGCTGGTGCCTGCCTGTCGATGCGGTCGCGGTGTACCTGCCGGGGTCCCGGTCGAACGACTCCTTGCAGCCCGCCGAACAGAAGTAATAGGCCTTCCCGTCGTGGAACGAACGGTACTCAGCAGTCGCGGGATCGACAGACATTCCGCATACGGGATCGATTGCCTTAGTTTCTCCAGTCATGTCTTCTCCTTTGGCCGTCTCGGCCGCTTTCTCTACTGGGATCTCCACCTGCGGTTCGGCCGCGGGTCGATCGCCGGTGGTCTTGGTCAATGATCGAGACCTGAAGCCGCGAAGGCGGTTCGAGTTCGTGACCACGGAGAGCGAGCTCATCGCCATCGCAGCCGCCGCGATCATCGGGCTGAGGCGCAGCCCGAGGAAGGGGAACAGCACTCCGGCGGCGATCGGGATGCCGATCGTGTTGTAGCCGAATGCGAAGACCAGGTTCTCACGGATGTTGCGCATGGTCGCCCGGCTCAGGTCGACAGCCGTGACGACACCGGCCAACGAGCCCGAGATCAGCGTTATGTCCGACGCCTCGATCGCCACGTCAGTCCCCGTGCCGACCGCCATGCCGATGTCGGCCTGGGCCAGCGCCGGCGCGTCATTGATGCCGTCGCCGACCATGGCGACCACTCGGCGCTCGGCCTGCAGCCGCTGGATCTCCGCCGCCTTGCGCTCAGGCAGAACCTCCGCGAGGACACGATCGATCCCAGCCTCCCGCGCAATCGCCGCGGCGGTGCGGCCATTGTCGCCGGTGATCATCACGACTTGCAGGCCCAGGCGATGGAGTGCCGTGATCGCAGCCACCGAGTCTTCCTTGATCGTGTCTGCGACTCCCAACACTCCGGCGGCCCTGCCGTCGATCGCAACGAGCACGGGCGTCTTGCCGTCGGAGGAGAGCCGCAACGCCGCTTCCTGGAGGGGCTCGACAGCCGCACCGGCATCCTCGAGAAGCCTCTCGTTGCCGGCAAGGACCTCGCGTCCATCGATGGTCGCGCGAACTCCCTTTCCCGTCACCGAATCGAAGCTCTGCGCTGGCAACAGCTGCACGCCTCGCGCCCTGGCGCCGGCGACGATGGCCACCCCAAGGGGATGCTCCGAGCTCTGCTCGGCCGAGGCGACGAGCCGCAACAAGTCCTGTTCGCTCACGCCGGGCACGGAGGTCACGTCGGTCAAAGCCGGCGCTCCGCGGGTGATCGTGCCCGTCTTGTCGAGCACGATGGTGTCCAGCTTCTGCGCGGTCTCGAGCGCTTCCGCGTCGCGGACGAGGATCCCCTGCTCCGCGCCCTTGCCGGTACTGACCATGATCGACAGCGGCGTCGCAAGGCCGAGCGCACAGGGGCAAGCGATGATGAGAACCGATACGGCGCTGATCATCGCCTGAGTGAAAGCGGGCGTGGGGCCGGCGACGAACCAGACGACAAACGTCGCGATGGCGATGAAGATCACCGCGGGAACGAAGTAACTCGATACGACGTCGGCGAGCCGCTGGATGGGAGCCTTCGAGCCCTGCGCCTGCTGGACCAGGCGGATGATCTGGGCGAGCATCGTGTCCTTGCCCACGCGCGTGGCCCGGAATCGAAACGCGCCTGTCTGGTTGATCGTGGCGCCGATCACCGTGTCGCCCTTCTCCTTGCTGACCGGGATCGGTTCGCCGGTGACCATCGACTCGTCGACGCTGGAACGGCCGTCGACGACCTCGCCGTCGACAGGGATCTTCTCGCCGGGCCGGACCGAGAGCATGTCGCCCGGTACCAGCTCTTCAACGGGGACATCGGCCTCCGACCCGTCGCGCACCAGCCGAGCGGTGCGGGGCTGGAGGACGATCAGCTTCCGGATCGCCTCGCCCGTGCCCGCCTTCGCCCGAGCCTCGAGCAGCCGTCCGAGCAGGATCAAGGTGATGATCGTGCCCACCGCCTCGAAATACAGGTCGCGCAGGTCCGCCGGGAGAGCTCCAGGCAACACGGTCACGAAAAGGCTGTAGGCATAGGCCGTGGTCGTGCCGACCGTGATCAGTGCGTTCATCTCCGCCGTGCGGTGGGCGATGCTCAGCCAGCCGGTGCGGTGGATCGGCCAGCCGGAGTAGAAGAAGACCGGTGTGATCAGCGCCAGCTGCACCCAGCGATTGAGAAGGATCCCCGGCATCCAGGCCGGGTGGGCGAAACCGTCGACCATGGCCGCGAACAGGACGGGCGCGGTCAACACCGCCCCGACCAGGACGCGACGCGTCAGGTCACCGATCTCGGCCTTTCGCTCGGCCGTGTCGTCGTCGACGCTGGGCGCACCAGGTTCCTCGCCAGCGGAGGCGGGGACCGACAGGGCGTGTTCGGTGTGTCCATTGCCGCCGGCTGAACCGTCCGGCTCGACCAGGAGAGTGCCGTGGACCATGTTCATGCCGCAGGCGAAGCCGAACCTGCCGGCCTTGCTCGGCGTGAACTCGACCGCCGTGGTGGCGTAGGCGGGCAGCGCTCGATTCAGGGCGAAGTCGGGAAATACCACCCTCGACGTGCACTCCCCGCTCTCCTGCCGGTCGAAGAGGATGCGCAGCGGAACGCTCTGGCGGACGCGGATGAGGTCGGGCGAATAGCCTCCCCTGACCGTTACGCGGACCTCCTGGACCTGCCCGACGAGCTGTGCCTGGCTGGCCCTTTTCGGACCGAAGAAATACCAGGCAAGAAGGGCGATCAGAGCCGCTCCCGCGCCGATCACGACCAGATCGATGACCACGGCCTCAGCTCCGAACCAGGCGCTCGACGGCGTCGTTGAGCTCGCGAACCTTTGCCCGGCCGCCGCCGCTCCGGATCGCCTCGGTCACGCAGTGCTCTGTGTGATCGGAGAGCAGCTGCAGCGCGACGCTCTCAAGCGCCGCCCGGGCGGCATTGACCTGAGTCAGGACGTCGATGCAGTAGCGGTCGTCGTCGACCATCTTCTCGATGCCCCGAACCTGGCCTTCGATCCGGCGCAGTCGAGACAGGACGGTGCTCTTGTTCCTCGAATATCCGCGCATGGCTTCATTATACCCCCTGGGGGTATCGCCCTACCTGCAACCAGCTGAGAAGAAGCGCTATGACAGGTTGGTCCACGAGAAGCTCCGTTAGTCCGCACGGCAGCGCCGGTCACCGTGATCGGCGCTGCCTCCCCCGTCTGGCAGCTCACCGCGCCACCGGGAGCTGGGTTTCGTATAGAACATGCGGTGCTGACACGCCTTGGCCCCGGCGCTGGAGACACCGAGCTCGGCCGCGCGCTCGCGACGGCCGACATCGACGCGCTCGCGCTGCTCTACGACCGCTACGGCGCTCTGGCCTATGGCATCGCGCTCCGCATCCTGGGCGACCCGCGACTGGCGGAGGACATCGTCCAGGAGGCGTTCATCAAGCTCTGGAACAACGCCTCTACCTTTGACGCGAGCAGGGGTTCTCTGCGCACCTGGCTCATGGCCTCGGTGCGCAACCGCGCGATCGACCAGCTGCGGGGGCGCGGCGCGCACGAGAGAAGGGAGGTCGGGCTGGATGTCGTCGATGCGCTCCCCTCCACCGTTCCGGAGAGCGATCCCTGGGTTGCGGTCTCTGCCGCGATGGAGCGGGACGCCGTGCGCGAAGCCGTCGCGCGCCTGCCGGTCGACCAGAAGCAGGCGATCGAGCTCGCTTTCTACGGCGGCTACACGTACCGCGAGATCGCCGAGATCTCGCGCGTGCCCCTGAGCACGGTCAAAGGAAGGATCCGACTCGCCCTGGAGAAGCTGCATTCGTATCTCGAGGGGAAAGGACTTTGGAATGAGCCCTGAGCGCGAACACGAGGAGATCGAGAGCCTGCTGGGTGCGTTCGTGCTCGGAGCCACCGAGGCAGAGGAGGAGGAGATGGTGCGCGCCCACCTTCCTGGTTGCGCCAGCTGCACCGCCACGGTGCGTCGCCTCGAGCGCGCCGTCGGCGCGATCCCATTCGCCGTCGAGGCGGTGACACCGCCGAGAAGGTTGCGCGAGCAGATCCTGGCGGCCGCCGCGGCTTCGCGGCCGCCGGCACGCGCGATGCCACAGCGGACCAGGGTCCTGCGCCTGCCCACGCCACGCCTCGCTCGCATCTGGACCGGCGCCGGCGTGCGCTCGGCGGTGGCGGCGGCCGCGATCATCGCCTTCGCCCTGGGACTCGGGCTCGGGGCCGGCATCGGCCGGTCCGTTTCCCCGCCGCCACCTTCATCGGCGGCCGTCGCAGAATACGCACTCCACGGGTCAGGCACGATGGCGGTCGCCCAGGGACATGCCTTCGAGCTGAAGCAGCAGGGATTGACGCTGGTCGAGTTCAGCGGCATGCCCGCGCTGGAAGCCGGAAAGGTATACGAGCTATGGCTGATCCCCCAGCAGGGAGACCCGGTGCCGGCGGCGGTCTTCAAGCCCGACGCAGAGGGCAGCCACGTGGTCGTGCTCGCCAGGAACCTGCGTGGCGTGAAGGCGCTCGCCGTCACGGCCGAGGCCGGACCCAATGGCGCCACGGCGCCGACCGAGCAGCCGCAGCTGGTCGGGACGGTCGGATGATCTAACCCCTCTCCCCCTTCGTATCCGAACCGAGGAGGTTCATCTGAAATGGGAGAGAAGAACGTGAACGTATCTCGCCGCGCATTCCTTTCGCGCGCATCGCTCGGCGTCGTGATCGCGGGCGCCGCCGCCGCGGTGCCTGGTCTGGGTGCGGTTGTGAGGCTTCCGGCCGCTCCTACGACCACACCCGACCTGCCGCTCGTCGCGGAGCCGCTGGTGGCTCACGTGCGCGACCTGGCCAGCGGCGAAGTCTCGCTGATGGTCGGCACCGACCATGTCGTGCTTCGCGACGCCAACCTGGCGGCGCGCCTCTACGGCGCCGCGCTGGCGCGGCGCAGGGAGAGGTAGAGATGTCATCCCACCGCGAAGCGCCCGCGATCGCCAAGGACCCCGTCGCCGACAGCACCGACCTTTACGCATTCGTCAGTCCCGACGCTCCCGGCAGCGTGACCCTGATCGCCAACTACATCCCGCTCGAAGGACCCGACGGCGGTCCGAACTTCTTCGAGTTCGGCGACGACGTCCTGTACGCGATCTACGTGGACAACGACGGCGACGCCAAACCCGACGTGACGTATCGCTTTCGATTTACGACCAAGGTGAGCAACCCGAACACCTTCCTCTACAACACCGGCCCCATCTCCTCACTCGACAGCCCGAACTGGAACCGGCCGCAGTTCTACACGGTGACCCGGTCCACCAGCCGCGCGGAGACCGTCATCGGCGACAACCTCGCCTGCCCGCCGTGCAACGTCGGCCCTCGCTCGACACCTCAGTACGCGTCACTCGCGCAGAGCGCGGTCCAGAAGCTCAGCGACTCGCATGGCAAGGTCTTCGCGGGCCAGCGCCAGGAAGGCTTCTACGTCGATCTGGGCTCGATCTTCGACCTGGGCGCTCTGCGACCATTCCAGAACCTGCACCTGATCCCGATGGCGGCCGTGGCCGGCGTCAACGGCACCAAGCACCTGAGCGTGCACTCGATCGCGCTGCAGGTTCCGATCTCCGACCTGACCCGAGACGGGACGAGCACCTTCAGCGGTGCCGGCGACCCGAGGGCGGCCATCGGCGTGTGGACGGCGGCCTACCGCCGCAAGGCGCTGATCCGCGACGAGGGCGACGACGTCCAGAGCGGCCCCTGGGTCCAGGTCTCACGCCTGGGGAACCCGCTATTCAACGAGGTCATCGTGCCGATGAGCAAGAAGGACCAGTGGAACTCGGTCCCACCGAGCGCTGACGGCGACTTCTTGCAGTACGTGCAGCATCCCGAGCTGGCCAGATTGCTGCCGGTTCTGTATCCAGGCGTCTTCCCCAACCTGGCGGCCGCGAACGGGTCGCGCGATGACCTCGTCGCCATCCTCTTGACCGGGATTCCATCGGGGATCATCGCCGGCTTTCAGAACTTCACCGGGGCAACGACCGCGGACATGCTGCGCTTGAACATGGCCATCGCCCCGTCCAGCCACCCCAGCATCCTCGGCCTGGTGGGCGGGGACGCGGCCGGTTTTCCGAACGGAAGGCGCGTTGCCGACGACGTGGTGGCGATCGAGCTGCGCGCGATCGCCGGCGTCACCTACCCGCTGGTCAATCCGGCCTTCACACCCGACGGAGCCGCCGGCGTGATCTACGACGTCGAGGACCCAGCGACCAACACGCCGCCGGTTTCCTACCTCGGCAGCTTCCCTTACCTCAACCACCCCGAGAGCGGATACGAGGTTCCCGCCTAAGTTTCCGGCTGGCGCTGGGCTGCCCCCCGGCTCAGCGCCAGTCGAGCTCCGTGACCTGGCCGCCGACTATACGTACCGGTGTCGGCCCTGGCGCGTCGTCGTGCCACAGGCTGTACTCGCCCTCCGCTAGCGACCCGAACACGGCCGCGTCGACGAAGCCGCCCGCGACCCTGCGGCGCAGGACCTCGGTGTGCGTTCGCTTGCGGTCGTCGCCTCGAGGGCTGATCTCGATCTCGCGGCCTCGCCACGTCTCGTCGGTGTAGATCACGAGCGCGCCGGCGCCTGGACCGACGTCCACCATCACGCCTTGCTCGAAGTCCCGCGCCCGACCATGCTCGGTCACTGGGCAGGCAGCTTAGAGCAGGTCGAGGTCCTGGCCTTCGTCGGCGAGGGCCGATGGCGCGGGCTGGGCGCGTCGCGCGATCAACCGGGCGGCGCTCGCCATCTCGCCCTCGGCCTCGAGCTCCGGATCGCCGCCCCGATCGAGGCCGACCGCCGCTCGCAGGACTCCGCCCTCGACGTAGAAGCCGATCAGCTTTCGCTGCTGGAGCGAGCCGCGAACGACGAACTGGTCCCAGGTGCGCGCGTGCCCCGCGTACTCGAGCTTATCCTCGTACTGGTCCGACCAGAACGTGTGCAGATAGCCATACGCGGTGTCCGAACCGAGCATCGACCTGGCGGCCGCGGCACCCTGCTTCTCGGCGTTGTTGTAGTGCTCCACCCGAATCCGCCCGAACAGCGGGTGCAGGTGGTTCGCAACGTCTCCGGCGGCAAAAACGTCGGGGACACTGGTCCGGCACGCTGCATCGACGAGGATCCCATTGTCGATCGCGATCCCCGCGCCTTGCGCGACCTCGACGTTCGGCTGGATGCCGACGGCGACGATCACCAGATCGCAGTCGACCTTGCGGCCGCTCTTCGTGACCGCGCGCTCGACCCGGCCGGCGCCGTCGAAGCGATCGACCGTCTCGTGGCTGAGCAGCTGGACTCCCGCGTCGCCGTGGATGCCCGCCATCGCCTCACCGATCTCCGGTCCCAGGACTGAATCGAGGGGGAGGCTCCCTGGGAAGACGGCAGTGACATCGAGCTTCAGCTGGCGCAGCGAGGCCGCCACCTCGGAACCGATGAAACCCATGCCGACGATGAGGGCCCTGACGCCCGGACGGGCGGCCTGCTTGATGGCGTCGCAGTCGGCCACGGTCCGCAGCTGGAAGATGTTGGCGAGTTCGGAACCGGGCACGACCAGGCGCCGGTTCCGCCCGCCCGTGGCGAGCAGCAGCTTCGAGTACTCGACCGTGCGACCGGAGTCCAGGGTGACCGTCCGCGTCTCGGTGTCGATCGCGGTGGCCGTGGCCCTGATCCGCTCGACCTCGTTCCTGGCGTACCACTCCGCGGGCTCGACCAGCCAGCCCGACAGGTCTCCCTCGCCGCGGAGGTAGGTCTTCGACAGCGGCGGCCGGCCGAAAGGGACGCCGGGATCGTCGCCGATCATGACGATGCGCCCGTCGAAGCCTGCGTCGCGAAGCGTCTTCGCGGCCACACCGCCCGTCATGCCGTCGCCGACGATCACCATGGATCGCGGGCTTCGCACGCGATCAGACTGACGATGTCGCCGCCAGCGCCTGCAGCGTCACCGCGGCCAGGGCCTGGACGAACTGGGGGCGCGCGTTGAACGACGCGGTGCGGCGCAGCCGGATCCCCCTTCCGCGCGCGAACTCCTGCGCCTCGACGTCCAGGTCGTAGAGGATCTCGAGGTGGTCGGCCACAAAGCCGATCGGGCAGACCAGCACATCGCGGGCGCCTGACCGCTCGATGGACTCGAGCAGGTCGGGGCCGAGCCACGGCTCGCCGGTGTGGCTGGCGGACTGAAACGCAAGCTCCCATTGCGGCAACCGCATGCCGGCCGCGACCAGACGACAGCTCGCCAGGAGCTGGTCGCGATAAGGATCGCCCTCGGCGAGGATCCGGGCCGGCAGGCTGTGCGCGGTGAAGATCAACAGCTCCGGCGCCGAATCCGCCAGCGCCTCGCGCAGCAGGACTCGCACGGCGTCGACGAACGCCGGGTGGTCGTGAAATCCGGGGACGAAGACGAGCTCGCCCGGCCACGCCTGGCGGAGGGAATGTTCGTAGGCGCCAACGCTCATGCGTGCGAAATGAGGCGCCAGCGGCAGGCCGACGAGCCGCTCGACGCCGTGACGCTGCGCTGCGGCGGCGCCGTCGGCGATGAAGGGCGGCGCGTGCTTCATGCCCACGAACGTGGGCAGTCCGGTCACATCCGAAAGCGCGGTCGCCTGCGCGCGCGTGATCTCGCTCAAGGGAGACCGGCCGATCGCGCGGTAGCGCCGGGTCAAGTCCTCCAGGGACTCCGAGGATGGCGCGTGTCCGCCGCGGATGTGTGTGTAGTAGGGTGCGATGTCCGCCTCGGTGGCCGGGCTGCCGTAGGCCATGCACAGGAGTCCAGTGGTCGGTTCACGCGACATGAGCCGGCACCCACGAATGCACGGTTTCGACGAGAAGCTGAAGATTCTGGACGCTGGTCTCGGGCAGGACGCCGTGGCCGAGATTGAAGATGTGACCCGGTCGCCCAGCGGCGCGGCGCAGGACGTCGCGCGCACGCGCGACCACGAGCGCGGACGGTCCGAGCAGCACGGCGGGCTCGAGATTGCCCTGCACACCGCGCTCGAATCCAAGGCGGCGCCAACCCTCGTCGAGCGGAACCCGCCAGTCGAGGGAGACGATGTCCGGGCCAGTCTTGACGATCGATTCCAGCAGGGCCGCGGTACCGGTGCCGAAGTGGATGCGCGGCACGGACCTGCCCAGGGCGTCGAAGACGGCTCTGGTGTGCGTCGCGACCTTTCCCTCGTAGTCCTCGACCGCGAGCGCGCCCACCCAGGAGTCGAAAAGCTGCACCACCTGCGCCCCGGCGGCCACCTGCGCCCGCAGGTACGAAGCCATAGTCCTGGCGAGCTTCCCGAGCAGCAGATCGAAGGCTTGCGGCTGGTTGTACATGAAGGATTTGACCTTCGCGAAGTCGCGCGAGGGACGTCCCTCGATCAGGTAGCTCGCAAGCGTGAAGGGAGCGCCCGCAAAGCCGATCACCGGGACGGGGGACTCGCCGACGACCTGCCGCACCGCTGCGATCACCTGCGGCGCGGCCTCCTCGCCGTCCGGCACGCGTAGCTGCTCGACGTCGGCCGCAGAGGAGATGGGATGCGTGATCACGGGGCCGACATCCTCCACGAGCTCGAAGTCGACTCCCATCCCGCGGAGAGGCAGCATGATGTCGGCGAACATCACCGCTGCGTCGACACCCAGGCGGCGGACCGGCTGCAGCGTGACCTCGGCGCATAGCTCGGGTTGGGCGACGATCTCGGCCAGCGTCCAGCGCTCACGCAGCTTGCGGTACTCGGGCAGGGAACGCCCGGCCTGCCGCATCAGCCAGATGGGCGTGGCGTCGACCGGCTTGCCGTGCGCGGCGAGGAGAAACCTGCTCACCTCGACGCCGCCTCGAGGGTGGCGTCGATGACCGAGGCGTCATGCGCGGCGGAGACGAACCAGGCCTCGAACTGCGAGGGCGGAAGGACCACGCCCGAGTCGAGCATCTTGTGGAAGAAGCGGGCGAAGGCGTCAGTGTCCGAGCTCTTCGCCTCGCGGAAATTCCGCGGCGCCTGTCCGCGAAAGAACAGGGTGAGCAGCGATCCGACCCGAGCCACGCTCGCGCCCTCAACGCGAAGACCCGATTCCAGGCGGGCCGCCTGGCGTTCCACACCGGCGTAGAGCTCGGGAGTCAGCGCGCGCAGCGTGGCCACGCCGGCGGCCATCACCAGCGGGTGGCCGGAAAGCGTTCCCGCCTGATAGACCGGGCCCGCGGGCGCGACCAGGTCCATGAGCTCGGCGCGTCCGCCGTAGGCGCCGACCGGCAGGCCTCCACCGATGATCTTGCCCAGCACGGTCAGGTCCGGACGCACGCCGAACAGCTCCTGGGCTCCGCCGGGACCCACGCGGAAGCCGGTGATCACCTCGTCGAAGATCAGCAGCGCGCCGGCGCTCGCGGTCAGGTCGCGCAGGCCTTCGAGAAATCCTCGCACCGGCGGGACGACGCCCATGTTGGCTGCGATCGGCTCGACGATGACCGCGGCGATCTTCCCGCCGTGGGCTCTCAGCACAGCCTCGACCGAGTCCAGGTCGTTGTAGGTGGCGACGAGCGTCTGCTCCGCGACCGAGCGCGCGACGCCGGCGCTGCCGGGGATGGACAGCGTCATCGCCCCCGAGCCCGCCTCGACGAGCAGCGAGTCGGCGTGACCGTGGTAGCCGCCCTCGAACTTGACGATGAGGTCCCGCCCGGTCGCGGCGCGGGCCACCCGGAGCGCGCTCATCGCCGCCTCGGTCCCGCTGTTGACGAAGCGGATGCGCTCGATCGAAGGCATCCGGCTCGCGATTATCTCGGCGAGACGGACCTCGCCCGGGCCTGTCACCCCAAACGGTCCGCCGGCTTCGGCTGCTTCCGTGATCGCCGCCACAACCTCGGCAGGGGCATGACCCAGGACCAGCGGGCCGAAGGCCCCGACGTAGTCGATGTAGCGGTGACCGGCGTCGTCCCAGACATGCGGGCCCTCACCGCGCACGAGCACCGGCGGCTCGCCTCCGACCGCGCGATAGGCGCGCACCGGACTGTTGACCCCGCCGGGAAAGAGGGTCCTGGCGGCGATCATTCGGCGCCGAGCAGCCGCGTGATCTCCTCGATCGGCCTGTGGATGCCGGTGAGGATGGGCGTATCTCGGACGGTCGAGCGCCGGCTCTCGGTGCCGCGCAGCTCGCGCACGAGCTCACCAAACACGGCCAGGTCATCGGTCTCGTAGGCGACCAGGAAATCCATGTCGTCGACCCCGAACGAGTAGGCGAGCAGCTGGCGGACCTCCCTGTATCGATGTCCGACCTTCATGTGCTCGTTCATGACCGCCTGCCGCGCCTGTTGGTCGAGGAGGTACCAGTCGGCGCTCTTCGTGAACGGGTAGACGACGAGGTAGGCGGACCGCCGGCCCGCGAACAGCGATTGCTCCTGGGGCGTTGGCTTCTTCACGTACTGGGACGCTCGGATGATGCCCAGGAAGCTGTGGCGCGCCGTCATCCACGCGCCCATGCCCGAGCGGAGAACGCGCGCGCTTCTCTCCTCCAGGGCGTCGAGCGACGGCGCCAGGCTCCACAGGAGCACGTCGACGCCGGCCTCGAGGCCGATCATCGAATAGGTGAAGGTCGTCACCTCCGAGTGAGCGCTCACGGCCGCGCAGAGCTCTTCCGCCGTGCGGCAGCGCTCGTCCCGGCTCAGCCTCCGCCACCCGGCATCCAGGCCCAGGGCGAGGGCGTGCACGTACCGGCTGTCAGTCACCGTGACGGTTGCAGCCAGGCCGCGGCGTCCGCCGCGAAGTACGTGATCAGAATCCCGGCGCCCGCGCGTGCGATGGCGGTGAGCGACTCGAGAATCGCGCCCTGGCGATCGATCCAGTCGCGCTCCGCCGCGGCTTCGATCATGGCCGCCTCGCCGCTCACCTGATAGGCGGCGAGCGGAAGGTCGAATCTCTGCCGCGCCCGGGCCAGCAGGTCGAGCGATGTGATCGCGGGCTTGACCATCAGGATGTCAGCGCCCTCGTCCGCGTCGAGCTGCATCTCTCGCAGCGCGTCGTGCGCGTTGGCCGGGTCCATCTGATAAGACTTGCGGTCGCCGAAGCTCGGCGCCGACCCGGCCGCCTCGCGGAACGGCCCGTAGAAGCTCGAAGCGTGCTTGGACGCGTAGGCCATGATCGCGGTGTCCCGGAATCCGGCCCCGTCGAGTCCGGCACGCAGCGCCCCGACCTGTCCGTCCATCATCGCGCTCGGGGCGACGATGTCCGCCCCCGCTTGGGCGTACGCGACCGCCGCCGACGCGAGGCGCGGAAGCGAGGCATCGTTGTCCACCTTCTCGCCGTCGAGCACACCGCAGTGACCGTGCGACGTGTACTCGCACAGGCACACGTCGGCGATCAGCGCGAGCGGCAGGCCTTCGTCGCGCAGCATGCGCAGCGTCTCCGGCACGGGACCGGCCGGATCGTCGGCGCCGGATCCGTTCGCATCCTTCGCATCCGGGATGCCGAAGAGCAGAACTCCGCCGATGCCCAGCCCGGCGAAACGGTGCGCTTCGCGCAGGGCAAGGTCGGGAGAGAGCCGGGCGTGGCCCGGGAGCGAAGGGATCTCGAAGCGGCGTCCGCGCCCACTGACCACGAACAGAGGAGCGATGAGCTGGCCGGGATGGACGCGCGTCTCGCGGACGAGCGCACGCACCGCGGCGCGGGTGCGCAGGCGCCGAGGGCGGTGAGGTCCAGCCGGTTTGACGGCTGGGATCACGCCGGCCACGGTCGCCGCGAGCTCGGCGACGCCGGGAGCGGCGGCCTCGGCGATAACCTGGAACCCCTGGTTGCGCGCGACCAGGCTCGTCCGAGGCCCGATGGTGATCGCCGGCAGCGCGGTGCCGCCGCCGAGCTTGACGAAACCGCGCACCGCCGAGCCGGACGCGAACACAACCGCCGCCACATCGCGGTCGCCCAGCGCGTCGCGGAGCATTCCGGTCGATTCCGCCGGACCTTCGACGGTCTCGTAGGCGGTGACCTCCTCGACCACGGCGCCGCGCGCCCGCAAGCCCGCCGGCAGGTCTGGGTCCGCCCCCGACGCGCGGACCAGGAGGACGCGCTTGCCGGCAGGGTCGGGCAGCGAGTCGGCGAGGGCCGCACCGTTCGCCTCTGACGGGACCAGATCGACCGTCGCGCCCCGCGCCCGCAGCGCGCCGGCGGTCGACTCGCCGACTGCGGCCCACCGCGGCCCCCCCGGAATGGCCGGCAGCGCCTGGACGCCCGCGGCGCTGGTCACCACCACCCAGTCGAAGGCGGCAAGGTCCGGCCAGCTCACAGCGAGCGGCCGGGTGACCACGGTCGGCACAGCGCTCACCCGGTAGCCGCGCGCCTCGAGCTCGACGACCAGAGGATCCGCGGCGCCCGCAGGCCTCGTGACCAGGACCGTGGTCATCGCAGCATCACCTCCCGGGCGAGGTTGCGGCCGGCGGCCTCCGCGACCGCCATCGCATCGGCCCGGCGACCACCGAAGGTCTCGACCCTCATGTCGGTCCCATCGCTGTTGACGCCGCCGACGATCATGTTGAAGCGGTCGTCGGCGATCGTCGCCAGCGCGCCAACCGGGGCGCGACAGGTGCCGCCGGTGGCGGTGAGGACTCGCCGCTCCGCGTCGACCGCGAGCCTGACGTCGGGGTGGTCGTGCCATGCGAGCACAGCGAGCAGCTCGGCGTCCACCCGGCGAGCCTGGATCGCGAGCGCGCCCTGGGCCGGCGCGGGCGGCATCACGTTGGGGTCGAGCCTCTCGTCGATCCGCTGCCCGTCTCCGATGCGGTCGACGCCCGCGG
>VBEK01000059.1 GCA_005889135.1 Chloroflexota bacterium | reverse complement strand
GTGCCGAGGTTCAGGTACCGGCCCGGCGGGCCCGGGGGCAAAGGCGAGGGGCTGGGAGGCGGCGTCTCCATGCGGCGGAAGATCGTGTGCACGTTCACCCAGTCGGCGATCGCGTCGCGGGTCGGGGTGTAGGCCAGGAGGGTGGCGACGATGAGCAGGACCGCAGCCGCGGCGAGCGCCCACCGGTTGCTCCATCTCCACTGCCTGTCCGCAGCCTCCCTTTGCTGGGCGCCTCTCCACAGGCGCGCAGGGGTAGGAGGCCAGTCAATGGCGGGGGCCAGGGCGCTCAACCGCTCCTCGAGGTCAGGCATTCGCCGCCTCCTCGACCCGCGTCCTGAGCCTGGCCAGCGCGCGCGAAAGTCGCGACTTCACCGTGCCCTCGGGGATCCCGAGGGCGGCGGCCGTCTCCTCACCGTTCAGCTCGAGGAAGTAGCGGCTCGCGATCACCTCGCGGTCCTCGTCGCTGAGGGCGTTGACCATCGCCAGCAGGCGCTTACGCTCGTCCAGGGCCACGGCCACCGCCTCGGGAGATGGGGCCGCATCCCCCGGGCGGAAGCCTTCGGTCAGGCGAAGCTCGAGACGGTGTCGCCTCCCCGAAGAGCGCACGCGATTGCGGGCCTCGTTGGCGACGATCCGCAGCAGCCAGGGCCGCCACTCCGCGCCGGCCCGAAACCGGCCAAGGGCGCGGTAGGCCTTGACGAATCCCTCCTGCGCGGCGTCCTCGGCGTCCGCCGCCGAGCCCGTGATCACGTAGGCGGTGCGAAAAGCGACCTGCTGATAACGCTGCACGATCTCCTCGTAGGCGGCCGCATCGCCGCGCTGTGCGCGCGAGATGAGCTCGGAATCGTCCGCTGGCCGGCCCTCCATCGGAACGCATCATCTACACCTGGCGTCGCATCATGGTTCCGCTCCTCTTGCAACCCAGGGTTCGCCAGGCGTGTTTAGGAGGGCGATGGAAGGTACGGAGCGCGTATTCGAGCGCCTTGTCCGGGACAACCAGGACCGGATCTTCGCGCTCAGCCTGGCGCTGACCGGCAACCGGCACGACGCCGAGGAGGTGGCCCAGGACACGTTCCTGCGCGCCTACCGGGCGCTGGCCGACTACGCGCCCGAGCGGGTCCGCGAGCTGAAGCAGCGCGCGTGGCTCCACCGGATCGCGGTGAACGTCTTTCGCAACCGCGTGCGCGGGGTGCGGCCCAGGCTGGTCGAGCTGAACGGCAGCGAGCCGTCGCCGGCCTCAGGTCCGGAGGAGGACGTCCTTCGTCGGGCCGAGATCGACGAGCTGGCGGCTCGGGTCGCCTGCCTGCCCGCCCGCTACCGCGAGGCGGTCGTGCTCCGGCACGTCCAGGAGCTGTCCTACGCGGAGGTCGCGGAGGCTTTGGGGCAGCCCGTGGGGACGGTGAAGGCCAACGTCCATCGCGGCTTGAAAATCCTGAGAGGAGAGAACCATGGCGACGGTGATGATTGACCTGAAGCGGCTGGGCGACGTGAAGGCGCCGGCCGGGTTTGCGGAGCGCGTGCTCGCGCAGGCCGGCATGGCCGACTCGTACGCGGTGTTCGAGACCGTGCTGGGTCCGGTGTACGTGGCGTGGAGCCGGCTCGGCGTCTCGGCGGCGATGCGGAGCAAGTCCGCGGCCGAGTTCCAGGAGTGGTTCGAGCGCGAGATCGGGCGCCGGCTCGTCCGCGTCGATCCACCGGCGGACCTCGCGGGCAAGATCTCAGACCAGCTGAGCGGCAAGCGGCGGCTTCGCTTCGACCTGCGCGGGTTGACACCTTTCTCCCAGGCGGTGCTGGAGAAGACCCTGCAGATTCCTCGCGGCCAGGTGCGCCCCTACGGGTGGGTGGCTCGCGAGATCGGTCATCCCGCCGCGGTGCGCGCGGTCGGCACCGCGCTGGCCAACAACCCGATCCCGTACTTCATCCCGTGCCACCGCGTGGTCCGCTCGGACGGCGTGATCGGCAACTACGGCGGCGGTGGACCGGAGGCGAAGAAGAACATTCTCTCCCTGGAGGGTGTGCAGCTCGCGCGCCTGCAGAGGCTCGCCCAGTCGGGCTATCGCTACGAGGGGGTGAAGAGCACCAAGATCTTCTGCTTCCCGACCTGCTACCACGGCCGCCACGCGCGGGAGGAGAACTTCGTCTTCTTCCACGACGAGACCGAGGCACGGGCGGCGGGGTACCGGCCCTGCAAGGACTGCCGGCCGGCGGTCGCCTAGGGAGGAAGCGGGCCGACGCTCGCCGCGATTGGCGTGGCGCGCCGGTAGTGGAAACGGGCCAGCCCGCCGTCGTAGTTGATCGCCTTGCCGCCGTGGTAGCGCGCCGGCTCGGGTTGGTGGTGCGGAGTGTGCCCGAAGACCACGCGCCGCGAGCCGGTGAGCTCGAGCCAGCGATCGAGGCGATCGGGCTGGGTGGCAAAGACGCCCTTGCCGCTCATGACATCCCACAACAGGTGGGCGTCGCCCGCCTCGAGGACGAGGCGGCCGTTGGTGTTGATCGTGCCCACGGCGTCCGACCGCTCCTCGCTGCTGGCCGCCGATGCTGATGTAGAACCCGACGCGTGAGGGATCGTGCAGAGCCGAGAGCATCGCGACCTCGTGGTTGCCAAGGAGCACCTCGGAATTCTTGCGGTCGCGCGCGAAACGCATGCACCCGACGCCGAACGCACCGAAGTCGACCAGGTCGCCGAGGAAGATCGTTCGCCACTCCTCGGCGGAGTACGGCTTGAGCGCGGCGAACAGACGCTCGAAGTCGCCGTGGACGTCGCCGACGATCAGGACAGGCAGATCGCCCGCAGCCATTCCTCCCCGGCGCCTTCGATGCGGCGCACGGCACGCGTGTAGGAGCCGACCGTTTGGAGCTCGGTCCGGTGGGCCGGCCATCGCGTGCGCCGGCCGAAGATCATCTGCGTCTCGGGCCTGCCGAACGGCATCGCCCGTCTGAGGTGGCGGCTGCGGCTGGTGCCCCGAAAGACCCAGAAGGAGTCCCAGGCGCCGGTGGCGCGGGCGCGGCGGACGTGGGCGTTGCCGTCCCACCAGCCGGCTCCGGGCTCGCGGACGACGTCCTCCAGCGCCTCGTCGATCTCCAGTTGGGCGACGAGATGAAATCCGGCCGGCCGGTCGCTCGGCTGCAGGCGGGCGAGGAAGACGATCAGGTCGCCCGGTTGCGCACGGCGGAGGCTGAACGCGCGGCCGGCGCGGCGGCAGTTGTCGCCGTACGTCGGCGCCCGCGAGGCGAGGTCGGGGTCGAAGTGGACGGCTCTGGCTCTCCACGAGCGGGGCGCGTGCGGCTCGAGGTGAGGAAGATCGCTGAGCCTGAGCATCGGGCTTCGCCAGGGCTGTGCCTCAGGGATGGGGATGAGCGCGAAGGTGCCGTCGGCGAACAGGGGTGAGCGGGCCGCGTGGGATGCGTTCACGCCCACGTTGGCGAGGAAGACGGCCACGAGCTCGATCCTAAACGGGGTCTCGGAGGCGGTGGGTAGAATCCTGTAGGCGCATAGGGGCGTAGCTCAGTCTGGTCAGAGCATCGGTCTCCAAAACCGAGGGCCGAGGGTTCGAATCCTTCCGCCCCTGCCATTCTCCCCCGCTCACAGGTAGTGCCGCGCCCGGTCTCGTTCCTGATGTAGGGCCCCCGATGAGCAGGCGGATCACGACTCGCTGGTACATCGGCGCGTGGGTGGCCTGGCTGCTGGGGGTGATCGCGCTGTACGTCGAATCCCGGCTCACAGGTAACAGCACCTCGCCGCCGCCGGGAGTGTTCCTGATCTATCTCGTGATGTTCTTCGCGGCCTTCGTGATGTTCGCGATGTGGATTGCAGCGCTTCTACGTCTGGCGGTGCAGCGGTCGTGGGGCTGGTTCGCCGCCGTCCTGGTCTTTCACCTGGTCGGCTTGGGCATCATCGGCATGATCGCGTACGCACTCTTCGGCACGGACGTTCGAAGAATCGACGAGATCGTCTACCGGCCGCGGGCGACCTAGACGTCTCCGTAGAATCGGCGGCCCGGGTAGACTCCGCTGGTCTGCCTTGATTCTCAGGGCGTGTGGGGTGCCGGGCCGCTAGCTCAACTGGCAGAGCGCCGTGCTGATAACGCGGAGGCAGGTGGTTCGAGTCCACCGCGGCCCACCACCGATTGGACTTGCCGTGGCGTAGGAGCTATTCATACTTCAGTAGATGCCCTCGGTTCTATCTGTGGAGTTGGGCGACGACCTCGTAGCGGAGCTTGAGGCCATGGCCGCGGAGGACGGCGTGCCTGTTTCTGAGGTGATCCGTGCTGCCATCGCGCACTTTCTCACCACTTCGCGCAAGGACGCTGCGCGAGAAGGACGAGCGCGTAACGCGGCAGGTTGGAGGCAAAGGGTTAGCGATCATATCGCTAAGAAGTACGCACAGAAGGAGCTGTACAAGGACTTCCCTCCTGATCCCCCGACATGGCGCAGGCGTTGATTGCGACTGGTCTGCCCGACATGATGGCGCAGCGCTTCGGCCAGGCCACATAACACCCCGCCTTACGGTCGACCTCCCACTCTGGAACGTACAGCGTTCAGGGCCAATTACCGCGGAGGCAGGTGGTACGAGTCCAACGCGGCCCACCACCCAAACGACTCGCGCGGCCTTGCGTAGATTCGATAATCGACCGGCGGCGACCTGAATCGGCGGATTTCGCCGACTCCGGGACGCTACGATCGGTGGGGACGGCCGCGCTATGACGGCGTTTAACGAGCCGATCGCGGACATCATCGGCGACTATCGGGGGTTCGCGGCACAGCAGCGCGACCGCCTGCTGACGCGCGGCATCGACATCGCCTCGTACGAGCTCAGTCACCTCGCCTTCCGCGTCCCTGAGTGGGACCAGTACGTCCAAGTCCGGACGCTCCTCGAGCGACACGCGGTTGCGAATCACGAGAACGTCTGGAACGGTCGCCCGATCTCCTTGATCGTGCCCGCCGAGCCGCTCGAGGTCCTGGACGGAAAGGCGGTCCCGTTAATCGAGCTGATCCCGCCCGTCCACCAGCGCGTCTACAAAATGGGCCTAGAGCACCTGGGTGTCGTGGTCGGGGACACATTCGACGCATTCATCGAAGCCCACAAGCCCGTACTGACGGGACAGCAATTCCAGGGGCCGAACAGCATTCCCGACCCCGTCTACATCCTCTTCGAGGATTTCACCCACGTGAAGTTCTATCGACTCTCGCTACGGGCCTCCGTCGAGCTCTTTGAGGGCAAATTCGACAACGGGTTCCACCACGTCGGCGACTGGGTTCCGCAGCGGCTGGTCACGGCGACCGGCCCAAACCCCCTTCCCCGGTGAGGCACTGCCGACGATCGATTGGCTCCTGCCAGGCGTTACGCGCGGGCCGCGGAAGCTACTGGCCAACTGGCGGTCAGTGAGCAGGAGTGCCGAGACGTACTCGTCGCGACCCTAGACGGTGCGCTATGGCACCGTCTGGTCGTGGAACGGGGCTGGTCGGACGATCGCGATGCCGAGCTGCTCGGCACTATCTGGGTTGCCGCTCTGGTTCGGTAGAAGCGTTCCGATCGGCAAGCACGAGACCAGGGTGTCCCCCCGGCTCATTGAGTGGTTCGAATCCACCGCGGCCCATCATTTCGCGTCGTATCCGCCACTGCCGGCACTCGCGGGTTTCGTGGCGGGGAATTACCCGCGACTGCCAGCACTCGCGGCTTTTTCATTAGCTGCCTTCGCGCTGTGCCCGCTCCCAAACCTTCTCTGCCAGCTGCCGCCGCCCTTCGTCGCCAAGGACGAGCCTCACGGAGACAAGCTGACCTGAAGCGTCGCGATCGGCATAGACGGGAAAGATTCCGTCTCCCCAAGAGTTGTCCATGCCGAGCACTGTCGCGCCGCCAACGCGACACGTGCCGACCGCGAAACGCCCGCCGCGCTCGATCTGCTGGCGCAGCTCGACCTCGACACGTCGATCGCTCAGCGCGTCGGCATCGCCGACCAAAGCGGTACCGTAGTCGACCCCGAAATAGCCCACGAGCTGTGACCGCTCCGGACGACCGGTGCTGACTGTCACCGTCACCTCACCCCAGCGGCTACCCACGTTCCCGCCGAAATCAAGTCGTTCTGCAGTCACCGGCAGCGGACGATTCGGGATCCCTCCCAAAGCCACCACCATCGGGCCCTCCATGAAGAAGTCGCCGCCACCGAGGTCTGCGGCCCTCTGGGCGCGAACGCGATGCGGTACGCGCGTCGGCTCCTGCTCGACATGCGCGTCGAGCCCGTTCGTGGAGGCGCCTTGGTTGATTTTCGCTAGCAGCGCATCTCTACCCGGCTCCGGCAGGTCATAGATGAAGCGGGACGAGTTGATGGCGACCATGTTGGCGATGTCGGCCGTGCGCACTGCGTCGGGGCCCACGATCCGGTAGTCACGCATGGACTGGATGGCCGCCCGAGTCTCAGCGTCCTCGGAGCCGTTGAAGTGCGGCTGGGGGGGCGACGTTCCC
>VBEK01000091.1 GCA_005889135.1 Chloroflexota bacterium | reverse complement strand
TCGGTACACGCGGGACATCACCGTGCCCACCGGCACGTCCAGGACCGACGCCGCTTCGGCGTAGCTGAGCTCCTCCACAGCCGTCAGGTAAAGGGGAAGAGCAAAAGCGGTCGGAACGGTGCGAAAGGCTTCCGCCACGCGCCTCAGGTCAGCCCGCTCGATGACCCTGATCTCGACCGGATCCTGGTGCTCCCCGTCGGCGCCGGGTTCGCTGACGAGGTCCTCGATCGAGACGAGTGCTGGATGGGATTCCGCTGCCCGGAGGTCATTCAGGTGCACGTTGCGCAAGATCCGGAACAGCCAGGCCTTGAGATTCGTGCCGGGCTGAAAGCGCCACTGGGCCGCGAGAGCCCGGGCGATGGTCTCTTGAGCCAGGTCCTCGGCGGACTCGGAGTCCCGCGTGAGCGACCATGCGAACCGGACGAGTCGACTGCGCAGTCCGACGATCTGGGCCGCGACGTCGCCCTCTTCTTGTGGGTTCGCTTCACTCACGGCGTCCGGCCGCTCCCATACCCGAGCCGAGAATACGCCGCTCGCGATCTCTCGTTGCGCCCGCTCCATCCCTTTGGCACAACACGCCAGGGCGCCGGAACTTCCCTTTCCGTCGGCCCAAATCGTCGGGATCTATGCTCGTGTGAAACAGCGAAAAGACAGGAGGGGCCGACATGTACTACGGCACAGTCGCGAGATACCGAGTCAAGCCGGGGCACGAGGAGAAGTTCCTCGAGCAGATGAAGGGATTCGAATCATCGCCGCCGCCGGGCTGGATCTATACCACGCTCTTTCGTGGCGCCGCCGATCCGAGCGAGATCTGGATGAGCGTGGTCTTCGAGAACGAGGACCTGTACAAGAAGAACGCGGAGAGCTCGGACATGGATCACGCCTACCGTGCGATGCTCGAGCACCTCCAGGCCGAGCCGGAGTGGCACGACGGCCACGTCATCCACGAGGCGATGCGTAAGAGCTAGCACCGGGCCGGCGGAGGTGTAACCAGGGGCGTTAGCCCCTGTTATGGCTGTCCATTTCGAGGCTGAATACCTGCCTGCTCTCGCCGGGCTCGTGGTGGGGGCGCTTATCGGCTACGTGCTCGCGACGAGCACCCATCGCGCATCGACCTGGGACACCCGCGTGACGCTGCCTCTCGTGCTCGCGGCCGGCGCAGCGCACCTCGCCCTCATCCCTGCCGTCGAGGCGCAGCGTCAGCTGCTGTTCGGGCTCTATTTCGCCGCCGTGACGGGCACCTTCGCACTGGCACTTCTGCGAGTCGGAATCTGGAAGTTGGGCGCGCTCGTGTTCCCCGCCGGCTCGATCCTTGCTTACTTCTACTTCGCGCTCACCGCGCACGAGGCGGACTTCATCGGCCTGGCGGTCAAGGTCGTCGAGGCGGCGGTCATCGTGGCGGCCGTCCGCTCGGTGCTGGCACGGAGCGAGGCCGGCGCGAGGAGGCCGTATGCGGCATGAGGTGGTGCCGCCTCGCCTTTGTCTTGTCGGTCTGCCTGGTCGCGTGCGGCGCGCAGCCTGGCTCGGCCTCGCGCCCGCCTCTCGCCGAAATCTCTCCGTCGCCGACAACGGCCTCGCCATCGCCATCGCCCTCCCCCTCCCCCTCCTCGCCGGCGACGGACGCACCGGTCGCCCCACCCACAACCAAGCCCGTGACTTTCACCGGGCTTCCCGACGGAAGCTACATCACGCACCTGCACTCCACTTGCAGAGGCGCGCAAACCTTTCACATCACGGTCTTGCAGACCCTTGTCGTGCGTGCAAGGGGCGGGACGATCGAGGTTTCTTCGGGCTACTTCGGCCGGGGACTGTGCGTGATCGTGTACGCGTCGCCCACCCTGGCGTCGGTGCTGACGACCAGGCGCATCTAAGGTGAGACGGGGAGCACAACCTCGACGCGGGCACCACCGCCGCGACTGCGCACGACGTCGAGCGAACCGCCCGCCCCCTCGGCGATCCGGCTGACGATGTCCAGGCCCAGGCCGCTGGATTCGGCTTGACTCTCGCCCCGACCCACGAGCTCTCGCGCAAAACCTGGCCCGTCGTCCTCGACGACGAGACGCACGCGGTCCGGCTGTGGGAACTCGACCACGACCCTGCAAGCGGTCGTGTCCGCGGTATGGGCGAACACGTTCGTCAGCAGCTCGTCGACCAGGGTCTCGACCTCGTCCTTTTCCAGGGCGACGGCGGCCGGAGCGTGGTCGATCGAAACCTGGAGCTCACGGCCTTGCTCCCGTGCGAGCTCGGTCCAGAAGCCGATACGGTCGTGCACCGCGGCCGCAAGATCGGTCGAGGGCCGGTCGCCGTCTCGCGTCCGGCGACGCATCCGCCCGATGACGCCCGTGACCGCACTCTCCATCGCGACCATGCCGGCCGTAAGGCGGTCTGACTCCGGGCCGGCCGGCATATGTTCGACGTCGAGGCGAAGCGCGGTCAGTGGTGTCCGGAGCCGGTGAGACAGGTCGGCCGCGGCCTCGCGCTCGGCCGCGAGCAGGTGGCCGATGCGCGCGACCAGCAGGTTGAAGGCGCGGCCCACCTCGGCCATCTCGGGCGGTCCATCCGGCGTGACCCGCGTGCCCAGGTCGCCGCGCGCCACGTCCCGGGCTGCCTGGGCGAGAGCCAGCGCCGGTGACACCATCCCCCGCGCGATCCGGTCGGCGACCAGGACCGCCAGGAGGATGAGGGCCAGCCCCGCCGCACCGAGAATGGCCCAAGCCGTGGCGACACCGCGGTGCAGCCGCGACTCCGGCACCGCAACCTCGATCACAGCGGTGCCAGCGCCTGCGATCACGACCGGAACGAAGACTCGTGCCCCGTCTCCGCCGAAGGTGGTGAAGGCGCGGCCCGTTCGGGCAGCCGTGACGTCGCCGTCCACTGTCGCCGGCGCCCCGAGCACCTGCCCGCCGGGCATGAAAACGCTCAGGGGGCCGACACTCGTGGCGTTGGCCGATCGGATCAGGTCGGACAGGACGGCGCCGTCCGTGACTGTGGCGATGGCCGCCGCGAGCGAGCGCGCCTGGACGTCGGCGTCGTGAAGGGCCTCGTTGGCCGCGATCGTCCGGACCGCGAGCGCCAGCGGCACCACGAACGCGATCACGACCATCGAGGTCGTGGCCGCGGCCATCAGCGCAAGCCGGGCTCTCATTTAGCCTCGGCATCCGGGTCGACGAGCTGAGCGCCGACGCCGCGCAGCACACGCAGATAGCGAGGCTGGGCGGCGGTCTCGCCAAGCTTGCGGCGCAACCATGACAGGTGCACGTCGACGCTCCTGTCGTCGCCGCCCAGCGGCTGCCGCCAGACCTCGGAGAGCAGCTCCCGCCTCGTCACCACCGCGCCTCGCCGGCTGGCCAGATGATGCAGCAGGTCGAACTCCTTGCGGGTCAGGCCGAGTCTTCTCCCTTCGAGGGTTGCCTGCCTCGCGGCCGGGTCGATCACCAGCTTGCCGATAGTGATCGGTGCGGTGCGCTCACCTGGCGCCGCGCGGCGCAGCAGCGCCCGGATGCGAGCGTCGAGCTGCGCCGCCGAGAACGGCTTGACCACGTAGTCGTCCGCCCCCAGGTCCAGGCTGCGCACGATCTCGGACTCGTCATCTCGCGCCGTGGCGACGATGATCGGCACCGAGCTGATGCCGCGCAGCATCTTGAGCAGCTCCACCCCGTCGAGGTCGGGGAGGCCCAGGTCCAGCACCACCACATCTCCGGCCTCGGCAGTCATGATCTGCAGCGCCTCGAGGGCGTTCGACGCGCTCCGCACCGCGTAGCCAAGTCCCTCCAGCGCCCCGCGGAGGGAGCGGCGGATCCCCTCGTCGTCCTCGATAAGCGTGAGCAGCGGCATCCGAGTGACTATCCCTGGGGGTTACAGCGGCCGCTTAGGGAAGATTTAGGGTCGGCTTAGGGCGCCTGCAACACGACTCCCGCGAGCCTTGGCGCATGAAGCAGCTCTTGCGTCGGGATTTCGTCTTCCTCGCATGGATCGTCGTGGCTCTTCTGGCCGTCGGCGGCGCCGCCGCGGCGGCGAAAGGATCGCACGGCCAGGCCGTCGTGCTCCTGCAGTCCGAGCGCTCCCCCCAGGCTGCGGAGACGCCCCAAGCGCAGCAGGCCGAGCAACCTGAGCCCCAGCAACAGCCCGAGGCACAGGACGAAGACGAGGACGAGGCCGTCGAGGACCAGGACGAAGACGAGCAGGTGGAGAACGAAAACGCCGTCCAGCCCACGCCGGCGCCAGCTCCCACGGTGACGACTCGCACGTTCGCGCTCGTGGGCGGCACCGCGACGTTCTCGTGCACGGGCAACGCCATCGCGCTCGTGTCGGCCGTCCCGAACCCCGGCTTCGGCGTGGAGACGGAACGTGAAGACGGCGGAACGGAGATCAAGGTGCGGTTCGAGAACGACGCCCACCGCTCGGAGATCCGGGCCGGATGCGCCGGCGGTCAGGTCGTCGCCGAAGAGATCCGCGAAGAGAACCGCTAACGACGCCTGTGTCCTTACCACCGCCGGCGGGCCTGCGTCGCATCCTTCTCCTGATTGCGATCTGGCTCGCCGGCACGGTGCTCGCGACCGCCACCGTCTACGAAGCGGTGACCGTGGTGGCGGGCCAGGTGACCGCTCAGCGCTCCGCGGGCCTGTCCCCGAGCGACCTCGATCAGGCGTCCAGGCGACTGAGTCCGTCGCCATCTTCGTTGACACCGGCGTCCCCGACGCCGACCAGTGATCGATCTCCTTCACCGGCGCCGCCGAGCACCGCTCCCGTGCCGGCGGCGCCGGCCACCAGCAGTCCCGGAGCCACCCCGCCGCCGCCTGCCCGAACCTTTGGCCTCGTCGGCGGGACCGCCGAGGTGAGCTGTCGCGGCAACGTGGCGTCGCTCGACTGGGCGACGCCCAACAGCGGGTTTTCCGTCGAAACCGGTTCGTCCGACAGCGGTACGCAGGTCGAGGTCCGGTTTCGCAGCGACGCCCACGAATCGCGACTCGAGGCCTGGTGCTCCGGCGGCCAGGTCCAGGGAAGCGTCCGGGAAGAGGCCACGTGAGGGGCAGCGTTGCCGACGTACCTCCTCGTTGCTGCTGAGGCCGCCGGCACTCCAGAGCTAGGCCCTGCCGTCCGAACGCAGCTGCGAGGCGATGCCCGCGCCCGCATCACCCTGCTGATCCCGCGGGCGACCGGTCAGGACGTCGGCATCTCCACAAGAGACGCGGTGGCGCTGCTTCAGGGACATGGTCTGCGGATGGTGGGAGCCAGGGTCGGTGATGCCGACCCGGTCGTCGCCGTCGGGGACGAGTTTCTGGCCGGACGCCGCTATGACGCGGTCATCGTCGCGGCGTCGCCGACCGAGCGAGCACGCTGGTCGAAGTCGGACGTCATCGGCAGGCTCAGGCGGGCGAGCCCGAACCTTCGGCTCCTCGAGCTGGCCTTCGGCGGAGAACTTCAGTCCGTCAGTGACCGGATCGAGCAGCCCGGAGCCTGACCCGACCCGCATCCTCGTGGACGAGGAAGACCGGCTGGGCAAACGTCGCGGGTCCCCCCTTCACCGCTCCGTCACGCACGCAGAACCGGGACCCATGCCATGGGCAGGTGACGATGTCACCATCGAGCCGCCCTTCCTGCAGCGGTCCGCCGGCGTGGGAGCAGGTGGCGGCGATGGCGTTCAGCGTGCCGTTGCGCCTGACGACAAGGACCGGGATCGATCCGGCGTGCGCCAGCTTCAGCTCGCCCTCGCCAAAATCTTTCGGGTCCCCGGCCTCAAACCACTCCTCGGGGAATTCGGTGAAGGCGTGGCGGTTGACCATGGTCCCCAACTTGAACGTCAGATGACCGCCCACGAAGGCGCCGAACAGCGAGATCAGGAGACCGGCGGTGGCGATCGCGAGCGCGGCCGCCCGGCCGCCCGGTGACCATATCGTCACGGCCAGTGACACGACCATGACGAGCACGGCCAGCGTCATGGTCAACCCATGGAGCAGTCCGGTGCGTCGCTCGAGGCCGTACGTGTCGTGGAAGTCGGTGTATCCCGCCGCTGCGGCCGCCAGGGCGGCGACGATGCCGACCGCAAGGACGGACGGGCCGACAGCGGCCGGCACCGCAGGCCATATATAGGACGCGAAGCCCAGCACGACAGCCGCGAACCAGGCTCCCAGGGGCACGTCTGTGAGCGCGGGGTGAAGCGGATGTCCGAGCGGCCACACTCCGTGCATGAGGTCCTGCAGGGTCCGGCCGGGTTTGCCGAGCGCGCCGTAAAACCCACCCACCAGCTTCTGGACGAAATCTGAAACGGGCTCCATCCAGCCCTGACGGCGCAGCCACCCGTCGAGGCGCCCCTCCGTCCTCTGGATCTTCTCCCGGTCGAATGGGACGACGTCAGCCTGCTTTTCGATGGCCATCGCTACCTCCCAGCAGCTCTTGAAGAAACCTGCTCGGCAAGCCGTCTCTCTCACTGAGCTCGCCAAGCACGCACGCTGTCACCGTGTCGGAGTCGAGCTTCTCGACGCCACGCATCTCGACGCACAGATGGCGGGCCTCCACGACCACCGCCACTCCCCGAGGCTGCACGACGTCGTCGATCGCCTCGGCGATCTGGCGCGTGAGGCGCTCCTGGAGCTGCAAGCGGTGGGCAAAGACGTCGACGAGCCGCGGCAGCTTGCTCAGGCCGAGCACCCGGCCGTCGGGCAGGTAGGCGATGTGGCAGCGCCCGAAGAACGGGAGCACGTGGTGCTCGCACAGGCTGTAGAACGGAATGCCGCGGACCACCACGAGGTCATCGCCGGCATGCTCGAAGACGGCGCTGCCGACCACCTGCCGCGGCGACACCCCATACCCTTCGGTGAGATAGGTCAGCGACTCGGCCACCCGCCGCGGCGTGTCGGCCAGACCCTCGCGTCGCGGGTCCTCTCCGAGCGCGACCAGCATCCGGCGCGCCGCGTCCTCGAGGTCGTCTTTGGGCGGGTAGGGCGAGATCGCGGGCTGGGTAAGGCTCACCCCGCCACCACCTCCGCGGAGTTGTTCTCCGATTCGACGATGCGGAGGCGCACGAGCCGCGCAGGTTCGAATCCTGATTCCAGGACCTTCCAGGCGGCGAGGGCCAGGTTTTCGGCCGTCGGGATGACACCACGCAGGAACGGCACGTCGCGATTGAGGTGGCGATGGTCGACGACCGAGATCAGGTCCCGCTTCAGGACGGCGTCGACGTCCTTGAGGTTGACGATCATGCCGGTCTCTGGATCCAGGGCGCCCTCGAGAGTCATCTCCACGACGTAGTTGTGGCCGTGGTCGGTCGCGCAGGCGCCAAAGACCTCGCGGTTGCGCTCTTCAGTCCAGTCGGGCCGGCACAGGACGTGCGCGGCGGCAAAGGTCGCCCGGCGGCTGATGCGAACGATTGGTGCATCTGCGTCCATCAGCGCGCGACCTCCACCAGGTAGCGGCAGCCGCCCGCGCCGTCGGCGCCGGTGGGCGAGACGCTTGCTGTCACACCGGCCGCATCCAGGGCTCCCTCGATGATCGCTGCGTGGACCGTACAGACGGCGGGATTGCCGGTGCACGCCTCACGAAAGATGCAGTTCCGTGCGTGCAGCTCCTCGCCTTTGAGCAGGTAGCGCCCGCCGAGGGACGAAAGCGCGCGGACGGCGGAGGAGGCTCCCCGCGCTCGGGAGCCGAGCTCCAGGCCCGCCTTCCGCGCGGCGGCCCGCGCGGCGCGCAGCTCGCCGGGCCGGCCGAGGAAAGCGCTCGCGAGGACGGTCGCCAGCAGCAGATGCTGGCGGGCCGGGTAGCTGAGCTGCAGCGCCGGGCCCGAATGGACGTAGGTCCGCGCCGGACGGCCGCGGCGACCTGCGCGCTCGCCGCGCGAGAGCAAGCCTGCGTCGGCGAGCATCTCCAGGTGATCGAAGGCCACGCTGCGGTGGATGCGCGCCGCCGCGGCGGCCTGCTCCACGGTCACGCCCATCGGCGAATGGCGCTGCGCGTGGTCGAAGATGGCGCGCCTGGTCGGGTCCGCGATGGCGCGCAGGGCGAGATCCATATCTACGCTAATTTAGCGGGTCTGGAGCCGCTAAATCAAACCGGCTTCACTCGTCCTCCCTCTCCCCCTGGGGGGAGAGGGTCGGGGTGAGGGGCTTGTGTGCAAATGAGTCCACGTCCCCTCTCCCCGAGTCACTGCTTTCGGCGAGTCAGGCTCGGCGGGCAGCGGTCAGGGGCATCTCGTCGACGAGGGCCGCGATGATCTCGGCGATCGTCGCCGGCTTGCGGCCGGTCACCTTTTCGTAGTCGTCCGTGACGACGTCGAACTCGCCCTGACGCATGGCCTCGTAAGAGGTCAGCCCCGCCTCGAGCGCCCATTCGGGACGGCCTTGAGCCTTCCAGCGCTCGATCCACTCTGCGTCGGAGATCGGGTCATAGCTGTAGGTGTCACCGGTGACCCGGGTGGCGACGTTTGCGAGCTCCTGCAGAGAGACGGACTCGGGCGTCGTGATGTTGTAGATGGTGTCCTCGTGACCGGGCTGGGTGAGCGCCGCTGCGATCACGTCGGCGAGCTCCGGCCGGAAGGAGAAGCTCATGCGACTGTCCTCGCCCGGCTCCCGCGCCACACCATCGGGGTCGAACCAGCCGGGGATGTCGTCGGCATACATGCTGTTGCGGATCGAGGTCCACGGCACGCCCGAATCTCGCAGCATCTCCTCCGTCGCGCCGTGCTCGCGGGCGTGGGAGAAGATCGCCCTCGGCCCAGCGTTGACGAACGAGAGGTAGACGACCTGCGCCACATGTGCCTTCGCCGCCGCGGCGACGAACGAGCGGTGAAGGTCGAGGCGGACATCGCCGCCTATCCAGAGCGAGACCATGAAGACGCGGTCGCCTTCACGAAGGGCGTGGGCGAGGGCTTGCGGATTCCCGTACTCGGCGACCACGACCTCCGCGTTAGCGACGCGCGGGGCTCTGCCCGCATCGCGGACCACGAGCCGCATCGGATGGCCCAGTCGCTCGAGCCTCCGCGCCACCAGCCCGCCGACCCGGCCGGTGGATCCCGTGACGACGATCATCGATGGAAAGATACGGTTCGGAGTTTCTCCGCTAGCAACCGAGCTGCTTGGCCAGGTCGACGAAGTCCCTCGCCTGCACTTCCGCGGGCGGGTCTGGCAGCAGCTCGGCTTGCCGGCCTGGGCCTTTCTCGAGCGGTCGCTCGACGAAGGCGGCACGCATCCCCGCCGCTTGAGCCGCGCGCAGGTCGGACTTGTGAGCGGCCACCATCATCACCTGGCCGGGCTCGAGGCCAAGGGCGGACGCGGCGCCGAGGTAGATCTCGGGATCAGGCTTGTAGTGCTGGAAGTCTTCCGCGGAAAGGAGCCGCTGGAAGGGAAGTGCCGCAAACGCCACCAGCGCGGCTTGCTGGGAGCGGTTGCCGTTCGAGAGGGTGGCAACGGTGAAGCGGCGACCGAGCCGCTCCAGCCCCGGGACCGCGTCCGACCATGGCGGCAATCGCTCCCACGCGCGCGTGAACTCTTCCCGTGCGCCGGCATCGATCGCGTCCAGTCCACGAGCCGTGAGCACCTGGTCGAGTGACATGCGATGTAGACGGTCGAAGTTGGTCCAGGGCAGGTCGCCCCGCCGCACGCGCTCCATCGATGGGACGTAGAGGTCCCGCCAGGCGTCCGCAACCTCCGCCCAGTCGGCGTGCACACCGGTCATGGCCTCGAGGCGCTGGCCCTCGGCGATCACCCCCGAGCGCCAATCGACTGTGGTGCCGAAGATGTCGAAGGTCAGCGCTCGAACGGAGCCTGGATCAAACATTGAGGAGCTATTACTGAACCATGCTGAAGGTCGCTTTCGTCGGCGGCAACGCCGGAACCTGGTCGGTCGACTCGATCAGGGCGGTGGCGGGTGACGCGCTGCCAGCCGTGAGCCGGCTCGCCGTGCTGGAGGCCGCGGACCGCTTCATGGAGCTGGGCGGTGAGTGGGTGCTTCGCGGCGAGACGAGCTTCGAGCGCTACGTCACGTCTCAGGAACACGCGGCGCTGGAGGCCGCGTCGCCGCCGCTGGGGAGGGCGACATCGAGTGCGGCTGCGCTCATCCCGATTCGCAAGTCCGATGGGTGGTGGGCCAAGCCTCAGGAGGAGCGCCGCGCGATCTTCGAAGAGCGGTCACACCACATCTCGCGCAGCCTTCCCTACCTGCCCCGGGTTGCCCGCCGCCTGCACCACAGCCGGCAGCTGGGCGAACCGTTCGACTTCCTCACCTGGTTCGAGTTCTCGCCGCGCGACTCGGCCGCGTTCGACGAGCTCCTCGCTGCACTCCGCACGACCGAGGAGTGGAGCTATGTGGTCCGTGAGGTCGAGATCCGCCTGACCAGTGCCGGCTAGAGCGATACCGGCGCCGCCAGCTCCTTGTACGTGTCGGCGCGGACGTTCTTGTCCAGGCCCCAGCGGCGGGCGAACTCGAGAGTCTCGGCGAACGTGCTCTCGGGATACTTCTCGAACACGAGCACCTCACCGAGCCCGAACTTCGACCAGTCGTAGTCCCCCTCGAGACCGGGCGGGATGTTGTTCTTCCACAGGTGCATGTACCGGCCAGGCTCCGAGCGCAAAGCCGAATCGGCGCTGCGCAGGGCACGGAAGTACGCGCCCAGCGCGCTCGCCGGAATCCCAGGTGCAACCCAGAAAAGGGTCCGGAACTCGCCGGAGGCAAGCTTTCTCAAGCCTTTCTCTTCGGCGATGGTGATCTCGGGGTCGAGCAGGTTCGCCACCTCGACTTCGCCGTTGAGGAGGGCAAGCAGACGCCGTCCTGGCCCGCCTATGTTCTCGATCTTGATGTCCTCGGCCGGCAGGACATGCTCCAGCGTCATCAAGGTGGTGAAGTGCGAGCCGGCCATCAGTCCCACGCCCACCGGAACGCCTGCCAGCTCGACGAGCCGTGTCACCTTCGATCCAGGGCTAGCGAAGAGCGCAAAGCGCGCGACTCCGTAGAGGTCGGGCACGAACTTGCCCATCCCGGCCCCGGCGTTGCACACCGAGCCCCACTCGCAGGCCGAGTTCGCGACCTCCATTCCTCCGGCGAGGAAGGGCAGGTCCTGGGGGCGCTCAAAATACGGATCGCCGGCGTGGCTCGAGACGCGGTGCATGACGTCGCTGAGGAGTTCGGGCTCGAGGCCCTCGGCACGGTAGTGGCCTTCTTCGAGCGCGACCCACTCGTGCAGGCGCATGAAATGCGGGACGACGCGAATTCGCGTGGGAACCACTATCGAACTAAGTTATACAAAAATGCCCACCGAGCAGCCGGTCAGGATCGATGGCCGCTCGCTCACGCTCGAGGACGTCGAGGCCGTCGCGCGACGCGGCGCGAAGGTCGAGCTGGCAGCGGGAGCGAGCGGCCGGGCGCAGTCGACGTACGAGCTCAACCAGCGCCTCATCCGCAGCGGCACGACGGTGTACGGCGTGACGACCGGTGTCGGCGATTCGGTCGGCCGCAAGGTCAGCGTCGACGAGGCGAGCGCGCTGCAGGAGTCGCTGATCCGGCTCAACGGCTGCGGCACCGGTCCGGAGCTGCCTGAGGATCAGTCGCGCGCCGTGGTCCTGGCGCGGGCCAACTGCCTGGCACGCGGAAATTCGGCGGTGCGGCCGCTGATCCCCGAGATGATGCTCGAGATGCTCAACCTTGGATTCACGCCTGTGATCCCGGAGCAGGGTTCCATCGGGGCCAGCGGGGACCTCGTGCCGAGCTCGTACATCGGCGCGGTGCTCATGGGCGAGCGCGAGGTCGTCCGGCGTGGCGAGCGGACCGAGGCGGCCACCGTCTGGCGCGAGGCTGCTCGCGAGCCGGTGCGGCTGCACGCGAAGGAAGGGCTCGCGATCCTCAACGGCACGTGCTTCATGACCGGGATCGCGGCCTTGACGATCCTCGACGCCGGAAGGATCGCCGACGCCGTCGACGCCTGCACGGCGATGACCTGCGAAGGCCTGACCGGGATCAGCGGACCGTTCCATCCTTTTCTCCACGCGGTCAAGCCCCACCCCGGCCAGGCTCGCTCCGCGGAGCGAATCCTCGGTTTCGTGCGCGGCAGCCGGCTCGTGACCGACTACGACGAGGCGGTCGCGTCGGGCCGGCGCGTGCAGGACAACTACTCGGTCCGCTGCGCGCCGCAGTGCAACGGCGTCCTGCGCGACACGCTGGTGTGGGCTCGCGAATGGGTCGATCGCGAGCTGAACTCCGCCAACGACAATCCGCTGTACGACGCGGAGGAAGGCCGCGTGCACAGCGGCGGCAACTTCGCCGGCTTCCACGTCGCGCTCGCGATGGACGCCCTGAAGATGGCGGTGGCCAGCGTCGCCGACCTGATCGACCGCCAGTTCGCGCTGCTGGTGGACGAGAAGTTCTCGAGCGGGCTGCCGGCCAACCTCTCGCCCATCACGGGCGGCACCCAGCACGGCTTCAAGAGCATGCAGATCGCCCTCTCGTCGCTCGCCGCCGAGGCGCTTGCACGATGCATGCCGATGAGCGCCTTCAGCCGCTCCACCGAGGCCCACAACCAGGACAAGGTTTCGATGGGCGCGGCGGCGGCTCGGGCGGCGCGCGACGTGGTGGAGATCACCTCGCGCTGCTGCGCGATCCACCTTCTCGGCGCCGCTCAGGCGGCGGAGCTGCGCGGCGCGGAGGGGCTGGGCGAAGGCACCTCTGCGGTCTATCGACGCATCAGAGAGGTGTCGGCCTTCGTCGAGCGCGACCGGCCCCTCGATCGGGACATCAACGCCGTCTCCGAGCTGGTCAGGAGAGGAGCTCTGCTGGCGGGGCTGTGATCGAGGTCCTCGAGAGCGCCGCCCGCGAGCACGGCTCCGTGCCGGCGGTGATCGCGGACGATGGATCGACCACGTACGGCGAGCTCTATGCCGGGCTTCGGCCTGTTGGCGGCCGGCAGGAGGTCGCCCTGCCCAACGGGTGCCGCTGGGTGAGCACGTTCTGGGGCGCGATGGCCGGAGGAGCGGCGGTCGTTCCCCTGAACCCGCGCGCCAAGCCGGACGAGGTCGACTACATCAAGCGCGACTTCTATTCCGGCGAGATCGCGGGTCAGGATGTGCGCGTCGTCCAGTACACCGCCGGTACCACCGGCCGGCCCAAGGGTGCGCTCCTGACCGGGGAGGGACTGTTGACCGTCGCGCGCGGGCATGCCGAATCGTGGCGGCTGCAGGCCGGTGACGTCGTCTTCATCCCTAACCCGATGACGCACATCATGGGCCTGGTGCTCGGCGTGCTGATGCCCGCCATCAGCAACGCGACCGTGCTGACCATGGAGCGCTTCGAACCAGGCGCCGCCCTCGAGCTGATCGAGCGGCACAGACCGGTCGCGATGGCCGGCACGCCGACGCACTACCACATGCTCATCGAGCACCCTGACCTGGCGGCGCGTGACGTCTCGAGCCTGAAGTTCGGGCTGGCGGGAGGAGCCGCCTCGACTCCAGATGCGACCAGGCGGGTGATGGACCGACTCGGCCTGGCGGCGCTGCTGAACGGTTACGGCATGTCGGAGGCCTGCGGCAGCATCAGCAGGACCGAGCTCGGCGATCCCGTGGAGGCGCATGCCCTGACCGCGGGCCGGCCGATGCCGTGGCTCGAGACCAGGCTCGTGGACGGCGAGCTGCACATCCGCGGCAAGCCGGTGTGCCTGGCGTACCACAACCGTCCCTCACCCGCGGTCGACGAAGAAGGGTGGTTCGCCACCGGCGACCTCGTCGATTTCGACGAGGCTGGTCGGATCCTGTTTCGGGGCCGTGCGGTGGACGTCTTGAACGTGGGCGGATTCAACGTCTACCCGGCCGAGGTGGAACGCGTGCTCGCGGAGCATCCCGCCGTGCTGCAGGCGCAGGTGGTTGGAAAACCAGACCGCGTCCATGGCTGTCTGCCCATGGCGTTCGTACGCCTGCGACCAGGTGCGGCGCTCGATGCCGCGTCACTGAATCTGTACTGCGCCGAGCGGCTGTCGGGCTACAAGGTGCCGCACGAGTTCCGCGCGATCGACGATTTTCCCGTCAACAGCGCCGGCAAGATCGAGAAGTACAAGCTGCGAGAGCTGGCCGCGACGTGAGGCTGCCCGAGGGCATCCGAGCGATCGACGTTCACGTGCACCCGAACCACGACGAGGCGATCGCATCCGGCGGCGAGTATCTGGAGTGGGCGAAGAAGCAGTTCGGCGCCTCGGCCAACGAGGCGATCCCGATCGAGGCCACGGCCGAGATGTATCGGCGGCACCGGATGATGGCCGTTCTCCTGGGCAAGGACGCGCGCACGAACACCAGGCTTCCGGCGACCCCCAATGAAAGCATCGCGGG
>VBEK01000090.1 GCA_005889135.1 Chloroflexota bacterium | reverse complement strand
TTACTTCTCGGAGCCGAACCCGTTCCTGACCGCGGATGCGTGCGAGATGCTGGTCCGGCAAGGTGCGCTGTTCGTGGGCATCGACTCGTTGAACATCGACGACACAGGCAACCCGGCGCGGCCGGCGCACACCATCCTGCTCGGGGCGGGGATCCCGGTGTGCGAGCACATGACGAACCTGGAGGCGGTCCCGGCGTCGGGCGGAAGGCTGCACGCGGCGCCGATCGCGTGGGTGGGAGGAGCATCGTTCCCGGTGCGCGCGTACGTAATCGCGCCCTGACCCCCTCGTTTTGCGCAAAACTGAACTTTTAGCCCCGGGAATGCGCGTGTTTTGCGCAAAAGGCCGACTTAACAGGCTGGATTGGCAGCCGACCGGCGGGCCATCACGCTGTGTGAGTGCCTCGCAAAGCGATCAGGGAGACCCAGCGGCGTCTAGGCAGGGGCGTGTACTGCCGAGCGGACCGCGCCGAAGACTCATGGACGGTCGTCTCCGCGTGGCTCAATGCGCTGCCGACGGACTCAGTCCTGTCCGGTCCGACCGCAGCCTGGCTCCACGGCCTTGACTTAAATCCCGCCAATCCGGTCGAGGTCATCGTGCCCTTACGCGCGTGGTCCCGGTCCCGTGCCGGGCTGCGTGTAAGGCACTGCAAGCTCGAGTCGCATGAGGTCGTACGGATCCGCGGTCGCCTGGCGACCTCAATTGACCGAACGCTGCGCGACCTCGCGGCCCGCCTCCCCGACCTGGAGATGTTGATTGCGCTCGACGGAGTCCTGCGTCGGCGACTGTTGGACTTATCGCAGCTCGCGACGCCACGACGGCTGCGAACTCTTGCAGGCCTGGCTGCACCGGCTGAATCGCCGATGGAGACGCGGCTGAGGTGGCTGTTACGACAGGCCGGCCTTCCGTGTCCTGAAGTCCAGACCGAGCTTCGCGACAGCAATCAGCGGTTCCTCGGTCGGGTGGACCTTTACTACCCGTCTGCGAGACTCGTCATCGAGTACGACGGCGGCAACCACCGCGACCGGCTCGTCGATGACGACCGTCGCCAGAACGCGCTAGTCGAGGCCGGCTACAAACTGCTGCGCTACACCGCCCCAGACCTGTATCAGCGGCCCGAGCTGATCGTCACTCAGGTTCGGAAGGCGCTTCCGGCTTGAGGAACAGCGCCGCCAGCGGCGGCAGCGTCAGCGTCACGCTGTGCTGGTGCCCGTGCATCGCCACCGGCACCGCGTCCGCACCGCCCATGTTCCCCATCCCGCTCCCTCCGTACAGCGGCGCATCCCCGTTCAACAGCTCCCTCCACCACCCTGCGGCGGGGACGCCGATCTGGTAGTTCAGCCGCGGCACGGGCGTGAAGTTGAACACCCCGACGATCACGTCCGAAGGCGACCGCCCGCGCCGCAGCAGAGACACGACGCTGTTGTCCGCGTCCGCCACGTCGATCCACTGGAAGCCGCGCGGGTCGAAATCCATCTCGTGCAGGGCCTTCTCCTCGCGCAGGATCCGGTTCAGGTCCCCGACCCACAGCCGCAAGCCCCCATGCGCGGGGTGATCCAGCAAGTGCCAGTCGAGCGAAGACTCCACGTCCCACTCCCGCCACTGCCCGAACTCGCCGCCCATGAATAGCAGCTTCTTGCCCGGCTGCGCGTACATCCACGCGAACAGGAGCCGCAGGTTGGCGAACTTCTGCCAGTCGTCGCCCGGCATCTTGGCGATCAGCGAGCCCTTGCCGTGAACCACCTCGTCGTGCGACAGCGGCAGCATGAAGTTCTCGCCCCACGCGTACAGCATCCGGAACGTCAGGTTCGAGTGGTGGAACTTGCGGTGCACCGACTCCCGCTCCATGTAGTAGAGCGTGTCGTGCATCCAGCCCATGTCCCACTTCATGCCGAACCCAAGCCCGCCGACGTAGGTGGGACGGGACACGAGCGGCCACGCGGTCGACTCCTCGGCGATCGTCTGCACCTCGGGCTGCTCCTTGTACACCTCGATGTTGAAGCGGCGCAGGAAGTCCACCGCCTCCAGGTTCTCGCGCCCCCCGAACTTGTTCGGGATCCACTCCCCCTGCTTGCGTGAGTAGTCGAGGTACAGCATCGAGGCGACGGCGTCGACACGAAGGCCGTCGGCGTGGTAGCGGTCCAGCCAGCACAGAGCCGAGGACAAAAGGAACCCGCGCACCTCGTTGCGGCCGTAGTTGAAGATCGAAGATCCCCAATCAGGGTGCACCCCGAGCCGCGGGTCGGCGTGCTCGAAGAGATGGGTGCCGTCGAAGTTCTGCAGCCCGAACTCGTCAGCTGGGAAGTGCGACGGCACCCAGTCGAGGATCACGCCGATCCCGTTCTGGTGCAGGTAATCGACCAGGAACATGAAATCCTGCGGCGTGCCGTAGCGCGAGGTCGGGGCGAAGTAGCCCGTGACCTGGTAGCCCCACGATTCATAGAGCGGGTGCTCCATCACGGGCATGAACTCGACGTGGGTGAAGCCCATGCGGCTGACGTAGTCGGCCAGCCGCGGGCCCAGCTCGCGGTAGGTCAGCCACCGGTTTCCCTCCTCGGGCACTCGCATCCACGAACCGAGGTGCATCTCGTACACGGCGAAGGGCGCGTCACGGTTGTTGGCCGCGGGCCGGTTCTCCATCCAGCCCTCGTCGCCCCAGTTGTAGGAGAGGTCCCACACCACAGAGGCCTGCCGGGGCGGCGCCTCCGAGTAGGTGGCGAAGGGGTCGGCCTTGTCCACTCCGCGGCCCGTGACCTTGGAGTGGACGTAGTACTTGTACAGCGAGCCGTGGCCCACGGTGGGGATGAACCCCTCCCAGATCCCCGACGCCTCGCGCGCATAGAGGCCGTTGGCGTTCTTGTCCCAGGCGTTGAAGTCCCCGATCACGCTCACAGAGTCCGCGTTCGGCGCCCAGACGGCGAAGTAGGTGCCGTGCGGGTCCTCCGACAGGTGCGCGCCCAGCTTGTCGAACAGGTGGCTGTGGGTGCCCTCGTTGAAGAGGTGCAGGTCGAACGGGCTCAGCAGCGAGCGCGCGGTCATGCTCATGCCGGGGCCACCAGGTCGAGGATGCCGCGCATCGGGATGCGGACCCAGTCCGGCCTCAGGTTCAGCTCGTAGCGGAGCTCGTACAGCGCCTTCTCCAGCAGCATGGTCGTGAGCTGCAACTCCAGATCCTCCTGGTTCTGCGGCACCCAGGTCGCGGCGCCCGCCGTGGACAGGTAGCTCTTCAGGAACACCGCCGAGACCGAGTCCACCCAGAAGCGCGCCCAGGCCTGGAGCTCGGCCAGTCGCTCTGGCGGCGCCTGCTGGCCGCGCAGCGCGGCGTGGCTTGCGTACGAGAACGAGCGCAGCATCCCGGCCACGTCGCGCAGGGCCAGCCGCTTCAGACGGCGCTCGTAAAGCGAGCGGGTCGGCTCGCCTTCGAAGTCGATGATCACGAAGTCGTGCCCGGTGTAGAGCACCTGGCCGAGGTGGTAGTCGCCGTGGACCCGGATCCGGCTGGTGTTGAGCTTGCGGGCCAGGAAGGACTTGAGGATGTGCGCGATCCGCGGCTCGAGCTCGAGCACCTTCTGGCCGTCTTCCCGCGCATCCGCGGGTAGCTTGCGCAGCTGGGTGCGCAGCAGCTCCGTGGCGCGCAGCGACAGCCCGCTCATCGACTGGTAGATGGAGCGCTGGTCGAGCGGCGTGATCCGCTCCGGCGCGAACTTCGGGTCGGTGGGGTCCGAGGAGAGGGCGGCGTGAAGCTCCGCGGTCCGGCGGCCGAGCAGCCGTGCCGAGTCGAGGTAGCCCCCGATCGTCTTGACCGCGACCTCGGCCAACTCGAGCTTGCTCGCCTCAACGATGCTCCGCGGCCCGCTCGGCGGCGGCAGGCCGACCACGTCGGGCGAGCTGAAGAAGTGGTTGATCGTGTTGAGGGTGTGCTGCCACGCGTCGCCCTGGTTGGGCACGTAGCGCTGGAGGATGGCGATGCTCACCGGCTCGCCCTTGTCCCGCCGGTACTCGAGGCTGCCCGCCAGCGGGGCGATCTGGCTGAAGTTCGTCTTCTCGGTCAGGAAGCGGCCGACCTCGAGCTCCGGGTTCACCCCCTCCTCGAGCCTGCGGAAGACCTTGAGCATCAGGCGCTCGCCGAAGACGACGGAGTTGTTGCTCTGCTCGGCGACGGAGAGCTGGGCCTCGAGGCGGATCGTCTCCGGGCCGCGCAGCCGAGCGAACGCGCGGGTTGTCGTGCCGACCAGGGTGCCCGAGCCGCCTGCGGCCCGTCGCCGGCGCGCGATCGCGCCCAGCATGGCCTCGGCGACGTTCGGCGGCCCGAGCGCGTCGTACAGGAGGCCCGGGGCCTGGTCTCCCTGGTTGCGCACCCAGGCGACGGCGCTGTGCGGCCAGCGCTCGAGGATGTGCGGCGCCTCCGCCGGGTTTGCGTAGGCGATCGGCAGCATGTACGTGTCGGGGTCGCCGTCCGCGTAACCGATGACGACCGACGTCAGGTAGGAGTTGCCCTCGGCCCCCGGCACTGGGATGACGTCGCTGATCGTCGCCGACTTCACGCGCCGCGCCTTGCCGGCGAACCACCGGCGCTGCGGGATGTAGCGCAGAAGCACGCTCTCGAAGCGCTCTTTGGCTCCGCCGATCAGCGCCGACTCCCATCCGCCGGTCACGCGCACCTCGGGCAGCGCCGCCGCCGGCTGGGCGCCGTCGCTCTGCACCGACGGCGCCGCGCGCGGCTGCATGGCGAACCAGTAGAAGGCGTGCGGGCCCATGGTCAAGAAGTAGGGGTTGTCGCCGATCGGTGGCATCTCGTTGCTGCTGAAGAGCTCGACCGGGACGAGCCCCTTCCACGGCGAGAGGTCGAGCTCCACCGCCTGCAGGAAGCGCGAGAGGTTGACGACGCACAGGATCTGCTCCGACTCATAGCGCCGGACGTAGGCGAGGATCTTGCGGTTCTCGGGCCGCAGCAGCTCGAGCGTGCCCCGGCCGAACGCGCGATGGCGCTTGCGCAGCGCGATAAGGCGCTTCGTCCACGAGTAGATCGAGTGCGGGTTGCCCTGTTGCGCCTCGACGTTGACCGTCTCGTAGTGGTACTCCGGGTCGGTGATCACCGGCAGGTACAGGCGCTGCCTGTTGGCGCGCGAGAAGCCGGCGTTCCGGTCGGCGCTCCACTGCATCGGTGTGCGGACCCCGTTCCGGTCGCCGAGGAAGATGTTGTCGCCCATCCCGATCTCGTCGCCGTAGTACAGGACCGGCGTGCCGGGGAGCGAGAACAGGAGTCCGTTCATCAGCTCGATGCGTCTGCGGTCGTTCCCCAGCAGCGGCGCGAGCCGGCGGCGGATGCCCAGGTTCAGGCGCGCCAGCCGGTCCTGGGTGTAGGCGCGGTACATGTAGTCGCGCTCCTCGTCGGTGACCATCTCGAGTGTGAGCTCGTCGTGGTTGCGCAGGAACAGCGCCCACTGCGCTCCGTCGGGGATCGTCGGCGTCTGGGCGAGGATGTCCACGATCGGGAAGCGGTCCTCCATCCGGATCGCCATGAACAGGCGCGGCATGAGGGGGAAGTGGAAGTTCATCTGGCACTCGTCGCCCTGGCCGAAGTAGGCGACGGCGTCCTCGGGCCACTGGTTGGCCTCGGAGAGGAGCATGCGGTTGCGATAGCCGGCATCCAGGTGCTTGCGCATTTCCTTCAGGAACTGATGTGTCTGGGGCAGGTTCTCGCCGTTCGTGCCCTCGCGCTCGTAGAGGTAGGGCACAGCATCGAGCCGGACGCCGTCGATGCCCATCTCCATCCAGAAATCGAGGACCTTGAAGACCGCCTCGTGGACTTTCGGGTTGTCGAAGTTGAGATCGGGCTGATGGGAGTAGAAGCGGTGCCAGTAGTACGCGTTGGCGACGTGGTCCCAGGTCCAGTTCGAGGTCTCGGTGTCCTTGAAGATGATGCGGGCGTCCTGGTAGCGCTGGTTGGTCTCGCTCCACACGTAGAAGTCGCGCTGCGGGCTGCCCGGCTTGGCGTGGCGTGCGCGCTGGAACCACGGGTGCTGGTCGGAGGTGTGGTTGCAGACGAGCTCGTTGATGACGCGGATGCCGCGCCGGTGTGCCTCCCGCACCAGATGGTGGACGTCCCCGATCGTGCCGAACATCGGGTTGACATTCGTGTAGTCGGCGATGTCGTATCCGTCGTCGCGAAGCGGCGACGGATAGAAGGGCAGCAGCCACAGTGCGTTGATGCCGAGGTCCTGGAGGTACGGCAGCTTCTCGATCAGGCCGCGGAAGTCGCCGCTCCCGTCAGCGTCACTGTCCATGAACGCACGCACGTGCAGCTCGTAGATGAGCGCGTCCTTGTACCAGAGGGGGTCGTCGTCGAGCTGGGAGAGCTCGACCTTCTTGCGCCTGGCGGCGGCCTGCGGGGTCGCAATCACAGGAAGTACTCGAAGTCGTGCTCGCTGCGGACGCGGCGGCGGAAGCGGAAGATCTGGCCCGGCATCGAGTGCGGGTTGATCTCGACGTAGTTGCGCTCTCCGGCCCACAGGAAGCGCGCGCCGGAGATGAGCTCGTGGGCCTGGAACGGACGGTCGCGCTCGATGCCCAGCTCCTCCAGGGGCAGATGGACCCAGCCGCGCTGCACGTGGTGCGGGTCGACGTTGACCACCGTCAGGACCACGTTGGCATTGTCGGGCGTGCTCTTGGAGTAGGCGAGCAGCTGCTCGTTCTCGGCGAAGTGGAAGCGCAGGCCGCGGTCGGTCTGCAGCGCTGGGTTGTCGCGCCGGATGCGGTTGACGATTGTGATCAGCTCGCGCATGGCCTCGTCCGGCTTCCAGTCCCTCACCTGGTACTTCTCCGAGTCGAGGTACTCCTCCGAGCCGCTCTCCCGGGCGCGGGCCTCCAAAGCTTCATAGGGCGGGCCGTAGATGCCGTAGTTGGCGCCCAGCGTCGCCGCGAGGATCAGGCGCGCCTGGAAAGCCGGCCGGCCGCCGGTCTGCAGGTACTCGGTCAGGATGTCGGGCGTGTTGGGCCAGAGGTTGGGGCGGAAGAACTCGCGCACCGGCGGCTGGGCCAGCTCGGTGAAGTACTGGTAGAGCTCGTAGGCCGTGTTCCGCCACGCGAAGTAGGTGTAGGACTGGCTGAACCCCAGCTTGGCCAGCCGGTACATGACCTTGGGCCGGGTGAACGCCTCGGACAGGAGGATGACCTCCGGGTAGGCCCGGCGGAGCTCCGCGATCGCCCACTCCCAGAACGGGAAGGGCTTGGTGTGCGGGTTGTCGACCCGGAACACGCGCACGCCCTGCTCGGCCCAGAAGAGAAAGATCGAGAGCAGCTCCTGCCACAGCTCCCGCCAGTGCTCCGTCTCGAAGTCGAAGGGGTAGATGTCCTCGTACTTCTTGGGAGGGTTCTCGGCGTACTGGATGGAGCCGTCGGGCCGGTGCTTGAACCACTCGGGGTGCTCGCGCGTGTAGGGGTGGTCGGGCGAGCACTGGAACGCGATGTCCAGGGCGACGTCGACGTTCTGCTGCGCCGCGGCTTTGACCAGGCGGCGGAAGTCGGCGAGGGTCCCGAGCTCCGGGGCGACGGACTTGTGGCCGCCCTCCTCGGACCCGATCGCCCACGGGCTCCCCGGCTCGCCAGGCTTGGCGGGCTGGTTGTTGGCGCCCTTGCGGTGGGAGTGGCCGATGGGGTGGATCGGCGGCAGGTAGAGGACGTCGAAGCCCATGGAGGCGATCTGGGGCAGAAGTCGCTCGACGTCGCGGAGCTTGCCCACGCTGCGCGGGAAGAGCTCGTACCAGGTGCTGTAGCGCGCCTTGACGGGCTCGACCAGCACCTCGAGCTGGCGCCCGTACGGCGTCACGTCCCGCTCCGCGTAGCGGCGCACGAGCTCGATGGCGTTCTCGTCCACGTCGGCCTTGCCTTCGCGAAGCGCCTTCGACAGAGTCGCCAACCGCGCGGCGTCGCGGGCGGCGCCGTCGGCCCGCTGCGACGCGGCCTCGACCATGCGCGCCCCGGCCTCGAGCTCGACCTTCACGTCCTGGCCCGCCGCGAGCCGCTTGGCAAGCTGCCGGCTCCAGGTCCCGAAATGGTCGACCCAAGCCTCGACGGTGTAGACGTAGCGGCCGAGCTCGGTCACGGGGAACTCACCCCGCCAGCGGTCGTTGACCAGCGCCGTCATCGGCACGGTGGTCCACTGGCGCGACCGCTCGTGCCGGAAGAGCAGCGCGGCCGCGAGGGCGTCGTGGCCGTCGCCGAAGACGCCCGCCTCCACGGTCACCGTCTCCCCGACGACGCGCCGGGCCGGGAACCGGCCGCCGTCGATCTCGGGCGTGACCGCCTCGATGACGACCCGTTTCCTGCCGTCGGGTGGGAGGACGGTGGCCTGCGTCCGGCGCGCGGACGAACGTTCGCTACGCCGTCTTCCGGCGGTCACTCGGGCCACGGAGCAAATCGTGCCATGATTCGACAGGGTGCTGAGATCCATCGATCCGGCCACGGGCCGGGAGCTCGCGACCTTCCCCGAGGCCGACGAGTCTGCGATCGAGACCGCCCTGACGAAAGCCTGGGACGTCCGCCACGGCTGGCGCGACGGCGGCGTCGCGATGCGCGCCTCGCTCATGCGCTCGGTGGCGGGCGTTCTGCGCGCCGACAAGTCGCGCTACGCCGCGCTTGCGACCGTGGAGATGGGCAAGCCCATCGTCGAGGCCGAGGCGGAGGTCGAGAAGTGCGCCTGGACCGCGAACTGGTTCGCAGAGAACGCCGAGCGGCTTCTGGCCGACGAGGCGGTCGAGAGCACCGCCACCGAGAGCTACGTCCGCTTCCAGCCGCTTGGCGTGATCCTCGCGGTGATGCCGTGGAACTTCCCGTTCTGGCAGGCTTTTCGGGCCGGCCTGCCCGCCTTGTCCGCGGGCAACGTGATGCTGCTCAAGCACTCCTCCAACGTGCCGCAGTCAGCCCTGGCGATCGAGGAGGTGTTCCGCGAGGCGGGCGTGCCGGAGGGAGTGTTCCAGACCTTGCTGATCGGCTCGGCCGCGGTCGAGCGTCTGCTCGCTGACCATCGCGTCGCCGGCGTCACCCTCACGGGCTCGGACAAGGCGGGCTCGCTGGTCGCCGAGGCCGCGGGCAAGGCGCTGAAGAAGACGGTGCTCGAGCTCGGCGGCTCTGACCCATTTATCGTCCTCGCCGACGCCGACGTCGGCGCGGCCGCCACGGTCGCGTGCCGCGCCCGCAACCAGAACAACGGCCAGAGCTGCATCGCGGCCAAGCGGTTCATCGTCGAGGAGAAGGTCGCGGACGAGTTCGAGCAGCGGTTCGTGAGCGCGGTCGCGGCCTTGAAGGTGGGCAATCCTATGGACCGCGCCAACCAGGTCGGGCCGCTCGCCCGCGCCGACCTCGTCGAGGACCTGGAGCGGCAGGTCGACGAGTCGGTGCGCATGGGCGCGCGGCCGCTCACCGGGGGCAAGCGGATCCCAGGCGACGGCTACTACTTCGAGCCCACGGTGCTGGCGGGCGTTCGCCCCGAGATGCCCGCGTACCACGAGGAGACGTTCGGGCCGGTGGCGGCGGTGATCCGCGTCAAGGATGAGGAGGACGCCCTTCGCGTCGCCAACGACACCGAGTACGGCCTCGGCTCCAACATCTGGACCGCCGACGTCGAGCGCGCCAAAAGGCTCGCCGAGCGGGTCGAGGCGGGGCTGGTGTTCATCAACGGCATGGTGGCCTCCGACGCGCGCCTGCCGTTCGGCGGCGTGAAGCGGTCGGGCTACGGCCGCGAGCTGTCCGCGTACGGGATCAAAGAGTTCACCAACATCCAGACGGTGTGGGTCGGGCCGGCCAGATAACTCTCGAGACTGAGCGCCTGGTGCTCGAGCCGGTCTCGCCGGCCCACGCCGACGGCATCTACCGCGCCGTCATGGATTCGCGCCCGGAATTGCTTCCGTGGATGCCCTGGGCGCGCGAACCGAAGCTCGATGTCAATGTCGATATGTCGCGCGACGACCGCCTGCTCCATTTCGCCGTGATCGAGAGGGAGTCGGGAACGGTGCTCGGCGTCGCCGGGCTCAACCGCGAAGGCGCTGATGAGGCCGAGCTGCACTACTGGATCCGCACGGACCACGCGGGACGCGGCCTGACCACCGAGGCCTGCCGCGCGCTGGTCGCGTGGGCGCGCGACGGCCTCGGCTTGAGTCGACTCACCCTCTGGGCCGGCCGCGACAACCACGCCAGCAGGCGCGTGGCCTCCAAGCTCGGGTTCGTGCACCTGGGCCCGCTTGGCTGGCGGCCCGAGGGTGGGCTGGGCGACTTCCCGGCTGAGTCCTACGAGCTCGTCTTCACGTCCTCGATAGGCTGACTCGAGACGGGGATCGGAGGCGTTCTCGTCACGCGCTTGGCCTTGAGGTGCTTGCGCGCCATCACCGAGTAGCTGTCCTTGAGCGCGTGCGTGGGGTCGAGGCCGAGGCTGCGGGCCATCTCGGGCAGCGCGGATGCCGGACCCTCGAGCTCGACGAAATGGCCGAAGTCGAGGACGTCGAGCGTGACCGCGACGCCGTCGAGCATCCACACCGATCGGCGTTTGGGGTAGGTCCAGCCGACGCGAAAGCCGAGCTGCTCGAGCATGTCCAGGGCCGCGTGCACGTCCCTGACCTCGATCTCTGTCTCTTCGCGGGACTTGACGCCGCCGTCGAAGTTCGCCGGACCCTTGGCGGTCAGCACGCCGTGCGGGCCGCCGTTGAGCACCCGAAGGCGCAGCGTCGTGTGGCGCGTCGATTTGCCCGGCCCGGTGAAGCGAAAGTTCTCCTCCCGGTAGCGGCCGCTCAGCCTGGCGCCGCGCTCGCGCAGCATCTGGCGGAGCCGTGCGTGATCGCGCTCGCTGCGGAGCCGGAACTTGAGCTCGGACTCGATGGTGCGGTCGCGCTTGGGACGTGCCAACGCCCCCGAGAGTAATCGTCAGGCCGCGGTTTTGCGAATCCTGTAGAGCGACGCGACCACGCCCGTGCACTCGTCCTCGACGTAGTCCATGCCCGCGGCCTCGGCGATGCGGCGTGCCTCGTCAGAGCGGATGTCGAGCTGCAGCCACAGCGCTCCGGCGCCGATCGCGGCGGCCTGGCGCGCGATCTCGGGGGTGTCGGGCGCGGGGCGGAAAACGTCGACGATGTCCACCTTGTCGGGCACGTCGAGCAGCGAGCGGTACACACGCTCGCCGAAGAGCTCTTGCGCGTACGGGTTGATCGGGATGACGCGAAAACCACGCCGCTGTAGACCCTCCGGCACCGATCCACCGGCCTTGCGCCGGTCGCGGGATGCGCCCACCACCGCGATGGTGCGCGCGCCTTCGAGGATGTCGCGTGAGCTCTTCGGCACGCAACCTTCCAAGCCGGTCGGGGCGGCGAATATTCCTACCTGCTCGTTATCGACATGGCCAACGTAGGCGCATATAGCTTGACGCTTATATAGCCCGTGAGATATATTCTGGGCTATGGCAGCGCCGTTCGGGGTCATCGCGGAGCCCAACCGAAGGCTCATCCTCGACCTCTTGCGCGAGCGGGAGCGGACGGTGGGGGACCTGGTGGACGCGCTCGACGTCAGCCAGCCCGCCGTGTCCAAGCACCTGAGGGTGCTGAGGACGGCGGGCCTGGTCGAGGCGCGGAGCGACGCGCAGCGGCGCTTCTACCGCGTGCGTCCGCAGCCGCTGCGGGAGATGGACGCGTGGCTTGAGCCCTACCGGGCGATGTGGACGCGCAGTCTCGACGCCCTCGAACGGCATCTGGACGAAGGAGGTAAGCGTGATCGGAGATCTCGAAAAGGCAGGGGATAGGTGGCGGCTGCGCTTTCGGCGCGAGCTGCGTCACCCGGTGGGCAGGGTCTGGAAGGCGCTGACCGAGCCTGACGAGCTGCGAAGGTGGTTCCCGGACCAGGTCCACGTCGACGAGTGGAAGGTGGGGTCGAAGATGCAGTTCAAGGACGCGAACGCGCGCATCGAGCCGTTCGAGGGCGAGGTGCTGGCCTACGACCCGCCGAGCGTGCTCGAGTTTCGCTGGGGCACGGACGTGATCCGGTTCGAGGTGGCGCCTCGCGGCGAGGGCTGCGTGCTGACGCTGACCGACACGATCGACGAGGTCGGCAAGGCGGCGCGGGACGGGGCGGGCTGGCACGTGTGTCTGGACGCGCTGGAGGCGGTTCTGGCTGGGGCCAAGCCCGACGGGGAGTGGTCTGGCCTTCACGAGCAGTACGTCAAGAAGTTCGGGCCGGAGGCGTCGACCATCGGCCCGCCCGAGGGTTGGAGCGAAACGGCATAGTTAGCTGCGTCCGTGGCGCATCTCGTCGTCGACCAGCTTCGCTTCACCCGCTCGGAGTGGCTGCGCGGCCTCCGCGGTGTGACGGAGGCCGACGCGGCCCGGCACTTCGGGCGTATGAACTCCATCGGGTGGATCGTCGGCCACCTGACGTGGCAGGAGCAGCGCTACCTGCTGTGGCGCCCCAGCGGCGTCCTGCTTTTTCCAGAGATCCAGGAGGAGTTCGCGTTCGGCGCTCCGATGAGCACGCCGTCGCTGGCGGTCGTGCGCAAGGCGTGGGGCAAGGTGACGAAGTCGGCGGATCCGTTTCTCGATTCCCTGACGACGCGGGATCTATTGTGTGACCTCCAGTTGAACGGCAAGCCAAGCGGGCAGACGCTGGGCGACGCCATCAGGCGGATGACGTTCCACTACTGGTATCACATCGGCGAGATCCAGGCGATCCGGCAGATGCTCGGTCAGGAGCGGCTGCCGCAGTACGTCGGCAACCTGGAGGGGAAGGCGCCCTACCGGCCGGAGAAGTAGGCCAACGCGGCGCGAACCTGCCCGACGATGGCCTCTGGTCGGCCGTACACGTCAGCGGCGGTAAAGCGCAGCACGCGGTAACCAGCCGCGATCAACGCGTTCTGCCTGCGGTCGTCGCCGACCAAACGGTCGCGGTGATTCCCGCCATCGAACTCGATGACGAGATGTGCTCGCGGGTAATAGAGATCGGCGCGTCCGACGAAGTTGCCTTCTCCGTCGTGGAGGTCGGTCTGTACCTCGGGTGCCGGCAGCCCTGCCTTGATCAAGAGCCACCGGAGTCGGGTTTCCATCGGCGACTCAGCCGGCGCAGCGCAGTGTGCGAGAGCCCTGAGGCGCGCCACGCCACGGCGGCCTTTGGGCCCGTCTGCGTAGTGGCGCAGCGTGTCTTGGTCTGTGAGCCTGGCGTGGCAAGCCATGTCAATGGCAACCAATGCGTCGACTGGAGGCAAGCTCGCGCATAGGTCCAGGAGCGTGCGCGATAGATTCGTCGCGGGCAGATCCCTGATGGTCACCACCTCACCAGTGACGCTGCAGTGGCGCACGTGGAGGCCGGCCCGGGACCGGAGATGGTCGCCGCCGGGCAGCGCAATCTCAACTGGGCTGGCCGGCTCGACATCGAGTCCATGCATCCACGCCGCGGTGAGACCGGCGAACACTGAGGACGCGGGCAGCATCCGTTGGTGCGTTCTGATGAGCGCCCAATGATCTTTCGGGGCCCCGCTCGCCTGGTATAGCCGCGAGCCAATCCGCTGCCAGGAGCTGCCCCGCAGCGCGCTCGGCGTGAGGCCGAGCGCGCGGGCCTCATCGAGAGAGAAAGGCCGGCTCCTCAGTGCACTCGGGCGCACCCGGCAAGCATCGCGGCCCTGCCTCCGCGCGCCAACCCAGCCTGTTAATTCCGCACTTTTCCGCCATGTCGGGCGGGTACAACTTCGGCAAACCGTACTTTTCCGCCATCTCGGGCGGAATCGAGCCGCTAGAGGTCAGGCGACTTCGAACTTCGGCTTGGCCTGCGGCTCGAGCGCGTGCTTCAGCACGTCGTCCACCCGACTCGCGAGGTGGAACTTCATCGCCTCCCGCACGCTCTGTGGCACGTCGTCGATGTCCTTCTCGTTCCGCTTCGGGAGGATGACCTCCTTCAGCCCCATGCGGTGAGCCGCCAGCACCTTCTGCTTGACCCCGCCGATCGGCAGGACCAGGCCCTGCAGCGTGACCTCACCGGTCATGCCCACGGTGTTGCGTACCGGCCGCCCGGTCAGGAGCGACACGATCGCCGTCGTCATCGTCACGCCCGCCGACGGTCCGTCCTTCGGCACCGCGCCCTCGGGCACGTGGATGTGGAACGACTTGTGGATGGCCTCACGGTCGATGCCCAGCTCGTCGGCGTGCGAGCGCACGTAGGAGAGCGCGATCTGCGCCGACTCTTTCATCACGTCGCCCAGCTGGCCGGTGAGGGTGAGTCCCCCGCCGCCGTGGCCGTTCGCGGCCTCGGTGGCCGACGCCTCGACGAACAGCACGTCCCCGCCGATGCCGGTCACCGCGAGTCCGGTGGCGACGCCTGGCACCGCCGTCCGGGCCGCGACCTCGTTGTCGAACTTCGCCTTACCGAGGAACTCGCGCACCCGCTCTGGCGTGATCGCCACAGGCGGCACGAGCGCGCTCGTCGCGATCTTGGTCGCGACCTTGCGCGTGATCTTGCCGAGCTCGCGCT
>VBEK01000056.1 GCA_005889135.1 Chloroflexota bacterium | reverse complement strand
CCGCCTACACGCCCTACCAGGCCGAGGCCAGCCAGGGCACTTTGCAGGCGATCTTCGAGTACCAGACCCTCATCGCCGAGCTCACCGGGATGGACGTCTCCAACGCCTCGCTCTACGACGGCGCGACCGCCGTCGCCGAGGCGGCGATGATGGCGTACGTCCACACGGGGCGCAACGAGGTCCTGGTCGCGGGCTACGTCCACCCGGAGTACGTGCAGGTGCTGCGCGCCTTCGGCGAGGGTCGCGGCATCAAGGTCCGCAAGGGCGACCAGCCGAACAAGAAGACGGCGGCGGTGATCTTCCAGCAGCCGGACTTCCTCGGTCTTCTCGTCGACGCCCGCGGCATGACGCAGGCCGCGCACGACGCCGGCGCGCTCGCGATCGCCTGCGTCGACCCGATCAGCCTGGCGATCCTTGCGCCGCCGGGCGAGTACGGCGCCGATATAGCGGTGGGCGAGGGCCAGCAGCTCGGTCTCTCGCCAAGTCTTGGTGGGCCGCACGTCGGTTTCATCGCGTGCAGGCGTGACCTGGTCCGCAAGCTCCCCGGCCGCCTGGTCGGCACCGCCCACGACGCCCAGGGAAGGCGAGGTTTCGTGCTCGCGCTCGCCGCCCGCGAGCAGCACATTCGGCGCGAGAAGGCGACCTCCAACATCTGCACGAACCACTCGCTCTGCGCCCTTGCGGCGGCTGTCTACCTGACCTACATGGGCCCGTACGGCCTGCGCCAGGTCGCCGAGGTGAGCTTCAAGCGCGCGCACGCCCTCGCCGAGAGGCTGGCCGCGCTTCCCGGTTGGGAGCTCGCCTTCCCTGCGCGCCAGTTCGTCAACGAGTTCCCTGTCCGCGTGCCCAAGGCGGCGGCCGTCGTCCGCAAGCTGGAGCGAAAGGGAATCCTCGGCGGTCTCGCGGTCAACAGGTGGTTCCGCGAGCTGAAGGGCGTGCTGACCTTCACGTGCACCGAGGTCAACGACGCCCGGGCGCTCGACGAGCTGATGGCGGCGCTCTCGTGACCGAACCGCTCAGCTTCGAGCTCAGCCGGCCGGCGGTCGACCCACCGCGGCTGCCCGAGGCGGACGTTCCCGGGCCGGGGCCGGCGGAGGTACTGACCCACGATCTGCTCCGCGCCCGGCCGCCGGGGCTGCCTCGGCTCAGCGAGCCGGAGATCATGCGCCACTACAGCCGCCTGGCCTCGCTCAACTACTCGATCAGCGAGAACTTCTATCCCCTGGGCAGCTGCACCATGAAGTACAACCCGGTCCTGAACGAGCAGGCGGCGGCGCTGCCAGGCTTTGCCGGCCTCCATCCGTATCAGGACGAGGACAGCATCCAGGGCGCCCTCGAGCTGATGTGGCGGCTGGAGCAGGCACTCTGCGCGATCGTCGGCGTCGAGCGGGTAACGCTGCAGCCGGCGGCCGGCGCTCACGGCGAGTGGACGGCGCTGCGGATGATCGCCGCCTTCCACCACTCGCGCGACGACAGGCGCACCGAGGTGCTGGTGCCCGACTCCGCCCATGGCACCAACCCCGCGAGCGCGGCGCTGAGCGGGTTCCGGGTGGTGGAGGTCAAATCCGGGCCGGACGGCAGGATCAGCCTCGCCGACCTGGAGTCCAAGCTGTCCCCCCAGACGGCGGCCCTGATGCTGACGAACCCCAACACCTTGGGGTTGTTCGAGCGGGAGATACTAGATATCGCGGAGATGGTTCATGCGACGGGAGCCCTACTCTATTACGACGGAGCCAACCTGAACGCCTTCATGGGCATCTGCCGGCCGGGGGACATGGGCTTCGACGCCGTGCACATGAACCTGCACAAGACCTTCACCACGCCCCACGGCGGCGGCGGGCCAGGAGCCGGCCCGGTTGGCGTCAAGGCTGACCTGGTGCCGTTCCTGCCCACGCCCACAGTGGAGCGCAGCAACAGCCACCTCACGCTGGACTACAAGCGGCCGCAGTCGATCGGCCGGGTACGCAGCTTCTACGGCAACTTCGGGATGCTGGTTCGCGCCTACACCTACATCCTGGCCATGGGCGGGGACGGCCTGGGCCAGGCGTCGCAGGACGCGGTGCTGTCCGCGAACTACCTCCGCAAGCTCGTCGAGCACGACCTGGAGATGCCCCACGAGGGGCCCTGCATGCACGAGTTCGTGGCCAGCGCCCAGAACCTCCACGAGGACGGGGTCCGGGCGCTCGACATCGCCAAGGCCCTCCTCGACCGCCAGTTCTACGCTCCGACGATCTACTTCCCGCTCGTGGTCCCCGAGGCCATCATGGTCGAGCCGACCGAGACCGAGAGCAAGGCCACCCTCGACTCCTTCGCGGCGGCCATCAAGGAAATCGTCGCCCAGGCCAAGACCGATCCTCAGGCCCTCCGCGACGAGCCGAAAAACCTGCCTGTGGGGCGCCTAGACGAGGTCGCCGCGGCGCGCAAGATCAACGCCTACCTGCAGGGCCAGGGCGAAGACCCCATCCTTCGCTGGAAAGCAGCTTCGGACGGCGACCGCAAAGACCCCTGTTAAGACCCCTTCCGAGCCCATTTTCGTATTCAAAATCCGGTAGAATCAAGGGCCTGAAGCGCTGCCCAGTTGACCCCGCAACCTTCTTCGCGCTGGGAGGGCCGAAACCCCGGTAATGGCGGTTAGAAAACCCCTGCCGGAGCGTTCTCGGAGGCCTCAATCCCTAGGCGCGGACGTGGCGTACACCGCCGAGCAGATCCAGGTCCTGGAGGGCCGGGAGCACGTTCGGCGGCGTCCGAGCATGTACATCGGCTCCACCAGCTCGTCCGGCCTCCATCACCTGGTCAACGAGGTGGTCGACAACGCCGTTGACGAGGCCCTCGCCGGCTACGCCCGGCGGATCGTGGTCACGCTGTTCGCCGACGGCAGCGTCCAGGTCGACGACGACGGCCGCGGCATCCCGGTCGACATCCACAAGAAGGAAGGCCTCTCGGCGCTCGAGCTGGTCATGACTCGCCTCAACGCCGGCGGCAAGTTCGGCGGTGGCGGCTACAAGGTCTCCTCCGGTCTGCACGGAGTGGGCGTCTCGGCGGTGAACTTCCTCAGCGAGAGGCTTCAGGTCTGGGTCCACCGCGGCGGCAAGGTCTACCACCAGGAGTACGCCCGCGGCGTGCCCAGGGGAGCGGTCAAGGCGGTCGGCAAGACTGACCACACCGGGACCATCGTCCGCTTCTGGCCCGACCCGCAGATCTTCCCGGACACGAAGTTCGACCGCGAGGTCATCCGGCACCGGCTGCGCGAGATGGCCTACCTGAACAAGCGGCTGGAGATCGCGCTCGCCGACGAAGCCCTCGGCCTCACCAACACGTTCTACTTCGAGGGGGGGATCGTCGCCTTCGTCCGCGCCCTCAACCGCGACAAGACCGTCGTCAACGTGCCGCCGTTCTACGTCGAGCGCGAGATCGAGGGCACGCAGGCCGAGATCGCGCTCCAGTACAACGAGACGTTCGTCGAGAACGTCGTTGCCTTCGCCAACACGATCCACACGAGCGAGGGCGGCAGCCACGTCACCGGTTTCCGCTCCGCGCTCACCAACGTGCTCAACCGCTACGCGCGCAAGGCCGGGCTGCTCAAGGAGTCGGACCCCAACCTCACGGGCGAGGACGTCCGCGAGGGCCTGACCGCGGTCATCAGCGTCAAGGTGCTCGAGCCGCAGTTCGAGGGCCAGACCAAAGGCAAGCTTGGCAACGCCGAGGTCCAGGGCCACGTCTCGCTCGCCATCACCGAGGGCCTGACCCAGTACCTGGAGGAGAACCCATCCGAGGGCCGGCGCGTGATCGAGAAGTCGCTGACCGCGGCCCGTGCGCGCGAGGCGGCGCGCAAGGCGCGCGACCTCGTTCAGCGCAAGAGTCTGCTCGAGTCGAGCACGCTGCCCGGCAAGCTCGCCGACTGCTCCGAGCGCGACCCCGCCCTCAGCGAGCTCTACATCGTCGAGGGCGATTCCGCCGGAGGCACCGCCAAGGGAGGACGCGACCGGCGCACGCAGGCGATCCTGCCTCTGCGGGGCAAGATCCTCAACGTCGAGAAGGCACGGCTCGACAAGGTGCTGACTTCAGACGAGATCCGCAACCTGATCACCGCCATGGGCGCCGGCGTCGGCGACAACTTCAACATCGACAAGATCCGGTACCACCGGATCGTGACCATGACGGACGCGGACGTCGACGGCAGTCACATCCGCACCCTGCTCCTCACCTTCTTCTTCCGCTACTTCCCGCAGGTCATCGATAAGGGCTACCTGTACATGGCGCAGCCGCCGCTCTTCAAGGTGTCGAAGGGCACCGGCAAGAGCATGAAGGTGATCTGGTGCCAGTCCGAGGCGGATCGCGACAAAGCGCTCCGCACGCTCGGCAAGGGCGCGGAGGCCGCGCGCATGAAGGGACTCGGCGAGATGAACGCGGAGGAGCTCTGGGAGACGACGATGAACCCGCAGAGCCGCGTCCTGCTCAAGGTCACCGTCGACGACGTGGCCGCGGTCAACGACACGTTCGAGAAGCTCATGGGGCCGGACGTCGAGCCCCGCAAGAAGTTCATCCAGGCGCACGCCAAGAGCGTCCGGAACCTCGACATCTAGGCGGCCTTTCCCATGCGCATCGCAGTGGACGCCATGGGCGGTGACCACGCACCGGCCGAGATCGTCAAGGGCGCGGCGCAGGCTGCGGCTGAGTACGCCGTCGACATCTCGATCGTCGGCCTTCCACATGTTGTGCAGCCGCTGCTCGACAGCCATCCCCGCATGCAGCTCGTGCCGTGCACGCAGGTCATCGCCATGGACGAGCATCCCGCCCAGGCGGTGCGCAACAAGCCCGACTCGTCGATGGCCGTGTGCGCGCGCATGGTCAAACTCGGACGCGCGGACGGTTGGTGCTCGGCGGGGAACTCCGGCGCGGTGATGGCGGCGGCGCTGTTCATCCAGGGCCGGATCAAGGGCATCGAGCGGCCGGCGCTGGGCTCGATCGTTCCCACCCAGGACGGCTTCGCCTACTTCCTGGACGTGGGCGCGAACGTCGACTCCAAGGCTGAGTACCTCGCGCAGTTCGCGGCCATGGGCGCGGTCTACGCCCGCGAGATGCTCGGCCGTGCGCAACCGCGCGTCGGCCTGCTCAGCAACGGCGAGGAGGAGGGCAAGGGAGATGAGCTCGTGCGCGAGACCGGGCGCCGGCTGAAAGGCCAGCTCGCGGGCTTCATCGGCAACGTCGAGCCGAAGGACATCTACGCCGCGAAGGCGGACGTCATCGTGGCCGACGGTTTCGTCGGTAACGTCGCCATCAAGATGGCCGAGGCAACTGCGGAGTTCCTGTTCCGGTCCCTGCGCGACGAGGTCCCGAAGACGCTGGCGGGCAAGGTCGGGGGGGCGCTCATACGTCCGCGCGTGCGCGAGATCCGCGACCGCATCGACTGGCGGGAGTTCGGCGGCGCGCCGCTCCTGGGCATCGACGGCGTCGCGGTGGTGGCCCACGGCCGATCGGACGCGCGCGCGATGAAGAACGCGGTGCGGGTGACGCGCGACGCGGTCCGGAATCAGCTCGTAGCTAAGATTCGGGCGGAGGTGGGGAAGGCGTGAGAAACGGCCGCACCCGCGTAGTCGTGACGGGGATGGGCACCGTCAACCCCCTGGGCAAGAACGTCGAGGAGTACTGGCACGGCCTGATCGAGGGACGCAGCGGCGCCAGTCCCATAGTTCGGTTTCCGACCGACAGGCTGGCGACGAAGTTTG
>VBEK01000058.1 GCA_005889135.1 Chloroflexota bacterium | reverse complement strand
ATGCTTGCTGAACTGAGGACCCACTTTCCTTATGGAGTCGCGCTGGTCACAGACAGCCAGTCAACCGAGGAGATTCCCCAGTGGGAATCCGATTCCGCCCAAGTAGCGTCGGCGAAGACTGCATCCGCTCTAAAGATTCGTCATGAGGTCGATGGGAGCGCATCTGTCGAGTTTGGGACGAGGAGCCAGATGAGCGTCAACCCTTCGACTACGGCACGACCACCCTGGAGGTTCCGAACCACAAATTGCGAGTCTCCACCGCCGACGGATCGCGATCCATGGTGGTTGAGGGCATCGACGCGCGGATCAGCGTCAAAGTGACTGCGAGCAGTAATGGCAATCCGGACCAGATAGATCTCGTACTGACACCGGCCTAGCTCGCTTCGAAAAGGCGGCGTGGCAACTCTGATTGCCTGATGATCGACAAGAGAGTGCCGATTCGCAGCTCATCATGATCCGGCACAGGAACCGTGCGCGTCGAATTGCCCGTTCGACGTTGCATCACGATATGGCTGCCGCGCCGGCGAACTTCGACGAACCCGTTGTTTGCCAGGATCCGGCAGACTTCGCGGCCCGACAGCCGGCGAAGCCTACCCAACCTTCAGGTCGAAGCTGGTTATGTAGACCTCGCGGTGAAACCGCTCCGTCAACTCTGACTGGCTTGCAGTTTCGAAAAACAGTTCGAGTGCTTCGCGAAGGTTCTTGGATGCGCTCTCCACGGTGTCGCCCTGACTTGCAACGTCGAGCTCGGGGCACAAGGCGACGTAGCCGTCGTCTTCACGCTCGATGATTGCCGTCAAGTGCTCGACCCGCTCCACGCCGTCAATTCTGACAGCCAAGATGACAGCCAAGATCGCGGACGGCGACGTACGTCGGTGGACTTCAGCGGACGTCTAGTCTCCGGATTCGATCTCGGGCACACGTCAGCGGACGCCTGTGAACGGCCAACCCGCGGTCTTCAAACCGTTTGCGGGGCGCTGTTGAGGCGTCCTGGGTGGGTTCGATTCCCATCCATCCCCGCCACCTCGTTGGCTGTGTGCCGGCGAGGTATCGCCGCGAACGGACGCAGCCTCGTAAGGGCTACGAAGCGCTCGGCTTGACTCGGTCCGCGAGGCTGAACCCGCCCAGGAAGCGCTCCTTACCCGTGAACGGCACCCCTGAGTCCTTCATGCCCTGGTCCATCTCGAGGACCGAACCCAGGGCTCCCGGGAGGAGACCCATCTGCTCACCGATGACAGCCATGTGGCGGTCGAGCGTCGGCGAGTCAGGAAAGACGTGCACGTTCGTGATCTCCGTGCCATCGTCGTTTGCGAACGCGTAGAACGCGAGGACATCCCGATCCAAGTGACGAATCGCGCTGAGTAGCGCGGCGTAGAACTGCCTGTACTCCTCGAACTTGCCGTCCTTGATTCGCCAGGTGCTCAGGTACGCAACGGGCTCGTTCACCGATATCGACCTCCTTTCGCCGTACCGTAACTCAGCAACTCGCGCGAAGTTAGGGGAGCAATCAGGTCGTCCCTGGCGCCATCACAGAACGAATGGGCCGGGCTGCCCGAGCCCGGCCCAGGTCGACGGCGGCTTAGGCGCAGGGCGGCGGGCTGGTCTCGATCCGGAACGGATCTCCAGCCGCCACGATGAGAGTGGCGTAGACGACCGCGTCGGTCGTGTCGCTCTCATTGCTGACCATGAATGGGGTCGTGCCGCTTTCAACGAACGTCTGGTGCGGGCCGTAGGTCGCCGTCTGGCAGTTGGAGTCATGTGTGGTCACCTGGCCGGATTCGACCACGACGATCACGACGCCGGGGTGGAAGTGCCAGCCCGTGAAGGCGTGCGGTTTGAAGGTGATCGTCTGCACGAGCACGTCGGTCGGGTCTTTCGTCTGCAGCTTGATCCGGTCCTGGTTGATCTGCACGTTCTGGGAAAGGGTTGCTCGGTGACCAAGGATGGTGGTCGTGGTGCCCGAGCCGGAGCTCGCGAGGCCCGTCTGTCCGCATGCGACGGTGGTGACGACCATCACGCCGATTGTGGCCACGATGGCAAGCAGGTACTTCACTGTCGTTCCTCCTGATCCAAATCGATTTCGTGAAAACTGGGTCGCGCGCGCTCCGCTGAAGCTAGGCGGGCAGGGGCGCGTCGTCATCCGTACTGGCCCGGGGATCGGTACGGAAATTGGGTACCGGTTTTCGCTCCGCGAGTTGCTATGCTGCCGTGCGATCGCGTGGCGCCGCCAAATCTCACTCGCCGCGAGAAAGAGGTGGCAAGCCTCGTCGCTCTGGGGCTGACCAACCGCGAGATCGCCACCCGGCTGTTCATCTCAGAGCGGACGGTGGAAAGCCACGTCGAGCAGATCCGGGGCAAGCTCGGGTTCAGCTCCCGGGTCCAGGTGGCGGCGTGGGTCGCGGCCCAGGAGCATCGCATCGGCGATGCGGAGCACTCCGCGCCGGCCGTTGTTCGCCCGACCGCGCCTCCGCATGAGCGGCGGGGGCGCCGGTGGAGCCGAACCTTCAAGCTGTCGGCGAGCGCCGGCATCGCTCTCAGCGCCGTGCTGGTGATCTTGCTGGCGCTCACCCAGGGCTGGTTCTCTCCGCCGACCCTCCAAACGCTTCCCATCTCCACCGTGGCCGGCACCGGCGAGAGCGGCTTCTCGGGTGACGGCGGCAAAGCTGGAGCGACCCCTCTGGTCCGTCCACTCGCGATCGCCTTTGGAACCGCGGGCGAGATCTACATCGCCGACGGCAACCGGATCCGTGTCGTCGACGCGGACAGTCGAATCGGCACGCTGGCCGGCACCGGCGTCGCCGGTAGCGCGGGCGACGGCGGCCCCGCAGCGGCTGCTCAGCTCAACGTTCCACAGGGACTGGCGGTGGACAGCGAGGGCAACGTCTACGTGGCCGACACCCTCAACAACCGGGTCCGTCGGGTCGATCCCAAAGGCACCATCACGACCGTTGCGGGAACGGGGGAGGCCGGTTATGACGGGGATGGAAAGCCCGGACCCGAGGCCAGGCTCCATCTTCCGACCGGCCTAGCGATTGGCTTCGGTGGCGCGCTCCTCATCGCGGACACTGGAAACAACGTCGTGCGTCAGCTGGGACCTGACCAGGTGATACGGACCGTCGTCGGCACGGGGGAAGCCGGCTATCGAGGCGATGGCGGGCCCGCCAACTACGCCGTGCTCCACTCGCCCAGCGGCCTTGCATTCGACCAGGAAGGCAACCTCTACGTCGCCGACAGCCTGAACCAGCGGGTCCGGCGCGTGGACGTGAATGGCCAGATCTCCACGGTCGCGGGCAGCGGCACGCCCGGCTTCCTCGGTGATGGTGGTCCAGGCGAATATGCCGAGCTCGATCTGGTCGGCAACCCGTTCGAGGGGATCGGACAGGGTCTGGCGGTAGATTCGCGAGGCAACGTGTTCATCGCCGATGCGCTGAACCACCGGGTTCGGAAGCTCGACCTGCGGGGTTTCATGAGCACCGTCGCCGTGATGGGAAGGCCTGTCGGGGTTGCGGTCGACTTCCAGGGCCTCGTCTACGTCGCCGACGTGAGCGACAGCCGGGTTCGGCGGATTGGATGAGCTAAGGCGAGGGCAGCTGCCGTAGCGAGGTGTCGAAGTCCTTTCCGATGGCGGTGGCGACGAACTCGAGGTAGACCGCAGGCGCGGTCCCTGGGTTCGTCTCCTGGATCGCCACGTCAGGCAGGAACCTGGTCCCCTGTCCCGCCCCGAGGGTGATTGCCGAGTGGTTCGCGCTCTTGATCGTCATCGTGCCGCTGAGAACGTAAAAGGCCGCAAGGCCACCGAACCTGTGCGGGCCGCTTGTGCCCGCCTGTGCCAGGGTGACCTTGCGCAGCACCTCGGAGTAAGCCACCCGAGAAAAGGCGTCGGGGCTGACATCTTCGCTTTCGTATGCAGCTCTCGCGATTGGGTCAACTAGAGCCTGGCCGCGAGCCGAGCTCGGCCAGATCGCGATCGAGTACCAGACGCTTGGTTGCGGGCCGGGATTGAGATGCTGGTGCGTGACGCTCTGGTGAAATGTCGCCTGTCCGGTGCTCAGGTCGATGGGCGACTGCCCGGACAGGACGAGCCGGTGTGAACCGGTTTCGACGTAGACGAAGCTCGCGACGTGCTGCTTGGAGTTGATGACGTACCCAACCGGTTGCGCAAAGCGGATCATGCGGATATAGACCGCACCGGTCGGCAGGCTGTCGAGCTTGCCGGCCGCGAGGGTCTCCACGGCCAGACCCCTGGCAAGCGCGGCGACATTCGATGCTGGAGTGGCCGAAGAGGAGCACGCGACAAGGCATGCCGCCAAGGCGGTGACCCATTTGATCACGAGTGGGTATTGTGCTCCCGCGATATTCAAGATCGTGCGCGGTGCGCCGCTGAGCGATCAGCCGGCGCAGATCGGGCCGTTGTAAAGCCAGGGGAGGCACAGCTCCGGCAGGAAGGACGCCCAGAGCGTCAGCAGCCCGACGATCGCGAGTCCCGCCAGCCAGATGGTGCCGGTGATGACGTTGCGCCGCGGTACAGGCCACGCCCGCCAACCGAGCCTCCGCGCCAGGGATGGCCCGAGCCGTGCGTCGATCAGCGGCCACAACAGCAGCCCGAGGGCCAGCAGCGTTGGCACGAGCAGAGTCGTCAGGAGCGCGGGACCCAGCTTGGCGAACTGGAAGAGCGCCAGGAAGTACCACTCCGGCCGAGGGTTGATCGCCGCACGCGGGTCGGCGGGCGGTCCCGGCTGAAGAACCGGCTGCCCGGCCACGGCGAGCAGACCAAGCCCGATGAGGACAGCCATGGCCAGGATCGGGTAGGGCCAGACGTGATCGGGAAACCAGGGATGGGTCTTGCTCTCAGGCATGTCGTCGGTGACCTGACGGCCGATCGGGCCGAACAGCAGGGCGGCCAGTGCGTACAGAGCGAGAACTGGATAGAGGACGCGCCCGGCCCTGCCTTGAGTGCGTGTCGGCGCCGGTTGCAGTGGGATCACGCGGGCTCCGCCGGCCCCTGCCCGCGTGCAAGACGGAAATGCAGGAAGAGAAGAAAGGTCATCACGGCGGGCAGCAGAAAGACGTGGGCCATGAAAAAGCGCAGCAGCGTGCCAGGTCCGACGATGGGACCACCCTGGACGAGGTTCTTGATGAATCCGGTGACGCCCTCGGGCAGGACGCCGGTGCCGGAGATGATCGAGATCTCCCTCGCGCGCGCCAGGTAGGCGTTGGCGTCCCACGGCAGCAGCGAGCCGGTGAAGCTGAACAGGACGATGACGAAGAAGACGAGCACTCCGATCATCCAGTTGACCTCGCGCGGTGCGCGGTAGCCGCCGTTCCAG
>VBEK01000057.1 GCA_005889135.1 Chloroflexota bacterium | reverse complement strand
GTATTCAACATCCAGTCGGAATCCGACCCGATCATCGAGCGGGAGGAGTACGTCACCGCCGTGGCCCGCCTGCGGGCCGCGGGCTACGACATGCGGGACGGCGAGGAGCACTGGCAGAAGTTCGCCAAGCTGCGCGGCAAGTACGCCTTCGTGCTCAACCGGATGGCGCAGTGGCTCGCGACCCCGCCGGCGCCGTGGGTGGGGGACCGCTCGTACCTGCCGCACCGCCAGCAGCGGCGGCGGCGCCCAGCCGCGAGCAAGGCGCCGGCTAACTGATCAGGCCGAGCTCGCGGGCCTTGACGATGGCCTCGAGCTTGGAGTGCACCGCCAGCTTGCTACCCAGGCTGCGGATGTGAGTGCGCACGGTCGTGTAGCTGATCCCCAGGTCGCCCGCGATCGCGCGGCTGGGGTAGCCCTCAGCCATCAGCCGCAGCACGTCCTTCTCGCGTCGCGTCAGCCGCTCCAGCTGGGCCTCGACCGCCCGCCGCTTCGCGAGCAGGGTGGCGATCGTCCGCGGCGTGATCAGCATCTTGCCGCGGGCGACGTCGCGGATCGCCGCCACCACCTCCGACGCGGCGCGCGACTTGTGGAGGAACGCGCTGGCGCCAGACTGCACCGCGGCAAAGCGAGCCAGGTCGGTGTCCTCGCGGGTGAGGAAGATCATCTTCGCCGCGGGCAGGATTCCCCGGATCGCGGCCGCGGCGTCCGGGCCTGAGCCGTCGGGAAGACGGAAGTCAACCAGCACCACGTCCGGATTCACCTTGGCCGCGACCGCTTCGCACTCGGCGACTGTGCCGACGTTGCCGACGACCTCCATGTCGGCCTGGTCGTTGATCAGGGCCGCAAGGCCCTCAGCGACCACCCGGTGGTCCTCGACGATCAGGACCCGGGTGAGGTCATCGCCGTCGGCGCTGTGCGGCTGATCCGGTAACGCGGCTCCTTTTTCGGCTCGAGGCACATTGGTTTAACCGTCTTCCGCCCCGGCAGTACTCGGGCAAAGGGCTGTGAAGGCCCCACGGAGGAAAGGACAGGGGCCGGCGTCTTGCCGGCCCCTGTGGTAGGGCGTTTACCGCGTCTGGTCTAGCCGAAGAAGGCGTACACCCGGTTGATCAGGGCCGTCCTGCCTGTGCTGTCGTTCGCGGCCCCATAGCCTTCGAACGGGAAGGCCAGGAACACGACCTTGAACCCGCCGCTGAACGAGAGGGCGTCGGGCTGGCCGCTGTCGTCGGTGAAGATCGGCTGCGCGGTCCCGTTGGGGGTGATCTGGTCCTCGAAGTCGTTACCGAGGACGGCGTTGTTGTAGGCCACCGAGGCCAGCCCGTCGGTCAGCGTGCCGGCGATGGCGTTGATGTGCTTGGTCGCCTTGTCGTTCTGGGTCTCGGAGCCGTCCCACGTCACGTGGAGGTAGTCGCGGACGAAGGCGGTCGTGCCTGCAGACTGGTCGAGCAGGTCCTGGCCGGAGAGGAACAGGTTGCCGCCTGCGTCGAGGTAGGCCTTCAGCTCGCTCTCGTAAGGTCCCAGCGGTGACGGGAAGCTGTTACCCGTGAACCACACCACGAACTTGAACGACTTCAGGTAGTTGAGCGGCAGGTTCTTGTCGTTGCCGAGGTCCCAGACCTGGAACGACTTGCCGGCCGCCGTCAGGGCGTCGGTGTAGAAGTGCTGGACGTCAACCGGCGTGGTGCTGAACGAGTCGTCGTCCACCACCAGCGTGTCCACGGCGACGGCCTTGGTGATCACGGTCCCCGACGCGCTCAGCGCCGGGTTTCCGACGGATGTCGCGGTCACAGTGGCCGTGCTCATCGTGCTGTCAGCCGTGCCCGTGGGCACGGAGACCTTGACGCACACGTCAGTGGAGCTGCCTGACGCGACAGTGGAGGTCGTCGTCAGCGGAGTGGTGCAGGTCGAGTCGAGGAAGCTGACCGGGAACGTGCCGCCGCTCGATGACATGTTGTAGCTGTCGGCGTTGAACCCCGTGTTGGAGAGGGTGACCTTGTAGTTCACGCTCGAGCCCACGCGCGCGCCGTCGAGCTGGCTGGCCGGCGCCAGGGTGAAGCGGAACAGCGGAGCGATCGGGGTCACCACCGGAGAGCCGGTGGCCGACGGACCCTGCGCGGACGTCGCGCTGTAGCCGTCGTCGACGATGGATGAGACCTTGGCCTTGATGCCGGGGTCGATCTTCACCGTCAGGTGCACGCTGACGCTGCTGTTGAACGGCACCGACAGGCCGGACCACGTGACGACCCCGCCGTTGTTCACCCCCCCGGCGTCGGCGGAGACAAAGCTCGTATCGGCGGGTATCGGGTCGGTGATCGTGACGCCGGTGGCCGGCGCGTTGCCGATGTTGCGCAGGGTCAGCGTGTAGTCGATGTTGCTGCCGCCGCGCACCAAACGGCCGGAGTCGACCTTGGAGAGGACGAGGGCCGGCGCGCTCACGGAGTCGATGAGGCTCCATGCGCCCCGGCCGTGGGTGCCCGCGCCGATGACCCGGTCGTAGGAGTCGAAGTCGACCTGGTCGACCGCGACGATGGGAAAGCCGGTGCCGAGCTGTGCCCAGTGGGCGCCGCCGTCGTAGGTGACCATCGGACCGACGTCGGTCGCCGCGTAGAGGGTGTTCGGGAAGGAGGGGTCGATGGTGAGCGAGTTGACAGGCGAGTCGGGCAGGTTGCCGCTGATATCGGTCCAGCTCTGGCCGGCGTCTGCCGTCTTGAAGACGTGGCCGGGCTGGTGTGGAGTGGCCGCGTTGAACCCGTTGTATCCGAGGTAGGCGACGCGGTTGTTGCTGCGGTCGACCGCGATCCACGCGACCGGGCGGGCGGGCAGCGAGTGCTTGTCCCCCGCGCCCTGGCTGTGGAGGTCGAGGCGGGTCCACGTCGGGTTGTCGCTGACCATGGCGTCGGGGCTGAAGAAGACGAGGCCGTCGTCGGAGCCCGTGTAGACGCCGGTCCCACCGCCGATGCCGATGGCGGAGATGAAGCAACCGCGCGCGCCGTTGGGCGCCGCGCCCGTGCAGCCGCTGGTCAGGTCGGGGCTGATGGTCTTGAAGTGGACGTCCGCGGCGTTGGCCGCCTTGGCGTTGTCTGTCCGGTAGAGCCGGAAGGTGGCGGTAAAGAGCTGGTTGGTGTTCAGCTGGTTGAGGGCGACCGGGATGTAGAACTCGGCGCGGTCGCTCTGGTTGATGCCGCTGAGGATCGACCGGCGCGTGAAGAAGCCCGCGCCGCCGTCCGTGATCCGGTACAGCGAGATGCCGAAGAACGTGCCGTAGACGAAGCAGGCGCCGAAGCCGCCGCAGCTGCTGTGGTCGGTCTGGTCGACGACCACCTGCCCGCCGTCGCCTGACGTCATGTCGAACCACGTGCCCGAGTTGACGGACTTGCGCAGGGTGCCGTTGTCCTGCGTGCCGCCCCAGTAGCGGAGGCTCTGCGCGCCCGGTGCTACCAGGGTGGACGGCACCACGCCGATGGAGGTGAACTGGGCGATCTGCAGGCCGGTGCGTCCCGTGACCCCCGCGGTCGCGGGGTTGACGGTGCCGTTCTTGTTCACCCAGGTCGTGCGGTTCAAGCAGGCCGCCGCGTCAGGGCCGGCCACGCATGGGCTGGTCTCGGGCGCTGTCCGGCCCCCGCGGCTCGTGCTGTAATACACGCCGCCGTCGTTGCCAAGCAGGACCTTGTTGGAGTCGTTGGGGTCGAACGCGAGGGCGTGGAAGTCGGGGTGCAGATCCCAGCCGATGTTCTTCCACGTCGCGCCGCCGTCGTCAGACCGGAAGATGCCACCGGACGGGATGAACAGCGTGTAGCCGAAGTTGCCGCCCGCGTACACGATGTCCGGGTTCGTGGGGTCGGTTTCGACGATGTTGTCGTAGAAGCACTGCGTGCCGCAGTAGTCGACGACGCTGTCGAGCCCGGCGCCGTGCCTCCCAGTCGAAGCCCGTATAGAGGGTCGGATTCGCTGCCCCCGCCGGGTGGGAAAGCCCGAGGTTGAAGCGGGTCAGGCCGGCGGCGAAGTCGGCGTCAGTCGGAAGCCCGTTCATGATCGGGCTCCACGTCGCGCCGGCGTCGGTGCTCTTGTAGATCTTGTCGCTCCAGAACGACGCGTACAGCGTTGTCGGGCTCCGCGGGTCGAGGCGCAGGTCGGTCGCGCCGAGCGACCCGGCGGGCGCGGCCTTGAGCAGCGTCCACGTAGCTGCCCCGTCATGCGACTCCCAGATGCCGAAGGTCGAGTGGATCGGCGGCGAGGTGCGGCGGTCGCCGCCGCGGCCGCGGAGGATCGCGGCGTAGAGGTGGTTGGGGTCACCCGGGTCCACCGCCAGCCGCGACGTGGAGACGCCGAAGAAGAAGTCCCCCGAGACGTGGCTCCAGGTGAAGCCTCCGTCGGTCGACTTCAGGATGCCGTTGCCGAAGTAGCTGTCTCCGGACAGAGCACCTTCCCCGGTGCCGGCGTAGACGACGAGGTCGTCGGAGGGGGCCACCTCGACCGCCCCGATCGCGGTCGACGGAAGGTTGTCAGTTCGCGGCACCCATGTGCCGCCGTTGTTGGTCGACGTCCAGATGCCGCCCTGGGCGGCGCCCAGGATGAACGTGCCGTCCTTCCGGATGGCAAGCGCCCCGATGCGGCCGCTCTGGGCCGCGAACGCGTTGTCGCTGCGCTGGACCTGGACGATGGGGTTGGGCCCGAGCGCGCTCCAGGCGCCGGTGAAGGTCGACGGCCCCGGGGGCGGGGGATTCTTGAGCAGCTTGGCCTGGTCGGCGGCCGCCTTGCGCAGGGCCACCGCCTGGTCGACGCTCAACGGCGCGCTGCCCGCGAGCCGGGCACTGATGAATGCCTGGTCGCGGAGCAGGAGTTGGGCCT
>VBEK01000051.1 GCA_005889135.1 Chloroflexota bacterium | reverse complement strand
GTGACCGCCTTGGGCGCTCTGCGCGCGGCCAGCGCCGAGAGGGCGCGACTGCGCGGCCTGGTCGCCACACCGGCGCAGGAAAAACCGAAGGCCTCGCGTACGCCGACCGCGACCTCGGACCTGCTGACGCGCTCAGCCGCGAGCTTCGCCACCGCTCCGCCCACCAGGGACGAGCCCAACGGCTGGGACGTCGACCAGCCGAGCCCCGTGGCCGCCACCAAACCCCCGTCCGAGCCGGTGGACTATGTCCCTGACGACGCCGCCCGGCGTACTCCGGTCATGCGCGTCGTCGCCGAACCCGTGGACGACCTCCCCGAGATCGATTGGAAGCTGCCCGCGATCGCGCTCCTCGACACCGTGACCGCGCGGCGCGAGCGCATGGCGGACGAGATCAAGCGCAACGTCAAGGTGATCGAGAGCACCCTCCAGCAGTTCGGCGTCGAGGCCAGGGTGATCGGCGTGAACCCCGGGCCGGCCGTGACCCAGTTCGAGGTGCAGCCCGGCGCCGGCGTCCAGGTGAAGCGCATCACGGCGCTCCAGAACGACCTCTCCCTCGCCCTCGCGGCGGCGCCTCTGCGCATCGAAGCGCCCATCCCCGGCAAGTCGGCCGTCGGCATCGAGGTGCCGAACAAGGCGGCGAGCCTGGTCACGATCCGTGAGGTCATCGAAACGGCCGCCTTCCGTGAGGGCACGAACGTGCTCGCGCTCGGTCTCGGCAACGACGTCTCGGGCCAGTCGATCGTCGCCGACCTCACGCGCATGCCGCACCTGCTGATCGCCGGCGCCACTGGCCAGGGCAAGAGCGTCTGCATCAACGCGCTCATCACGAGCCTGCTCTTCCAGGTCACGCCCGACCACATGCGCATGCTCCTCATCGACCCCAAGCGAGTGGAGCTCACGGGCTACAACGGGCTGCCGCACCTCGCCCTGCCTGTGCTCGTGGAGTCGCACCAGGCCGCGGCGGCGCTGCGCTGGGCGGTGGCGGAGATGGACCGACGCTACAAGCTCTTCTCCAGCGAGGGCGTGCGCAACATCGCGGCCTACAACGACAAGGCGGCGCTAAAGCTCGCGCGCCCGCTGCCTTACATCGTCATCGTCATCGACGAGCTCGCCGACCTGATGATGGTGGCCGCAGGCGAGATCGAGGAGCTCATCTGCCGCATCGCTCAGCTGGCGCGGGCGGTGGGCATACACCTCATCATCGCCACGCAGCGGCCGTCGACCGACATCATCACCGGCCTGATCAAGGCCAACATCCCGTCCCGCATCGCGTTTGCGGTCGGCTCCCAGGTCGACAGCCGCGTCATCCTCGACGCGGGCGGGGCGGAGAAGCTGCTTGGACGCGGCGACATGCTCTACCAGCCGGTCGACGCCGGCAAGCCGACGCGCATCCAGGGCGCCTTCGTCAGCGACCAGGAGGTCGAGGGCGTCGTCAACTTCTGGAAGACGCAGGGCGGTCCGCGCTACATGGAGGAGATCCTCGAAGAGGGCGCGGTCTCGGACTGGGACGGCGATCGCCGCGAGGAGCGCAAGCTCGACCCATTGTTCGCCCGCTCCGCCCGCGCCGTCGCCGCCGAGGGTGGGGCGTCCGTGTCGCTCGTGCAGCGCAAATTCAACGTCGGCTACTCGCGCGCCGGCCGCATCGTCGACCAGCTCGCGGAGCACCGGGTCATCGGCGGATACCAGGGTTCGAAGTCGCGTGAGGTGCTGATGACGCTGCCTGACGTCGACGAGTTGCTGGAGCGGCTCGGCATCGAGTAGGGCGCAAACTTCTTGGGGATGAACGTCCCGAACGCGCTCACCGTCAGCCGCCTGGTCGCCATCCCGGTCCTGATGGCGCTCCTGCTCGTGAGCTTCCCGGGGCACGACCAGATCGCGGCCGCCCTTTTCATTCTCTTTTCGCTCACGGACACGCTCGACGGAGAGCTGGCGCGGCGCAGCGGGTCGGTCAGCGACTTCGGCAAGTTCCTCGACCCGCTCGCGGACAAGCTTTTCGTCCTCTCCGTGCTGATCGTGCTGGTCCAGGCCGGCCTGGTCGCGGCGTGGGTCGTGGTCGTGATCTTCTCGCGCGAGCTGATCATCACCATCCTGCGCTCGGTCGCCGCCAGCCAGGGGAAGGTCATCGCGGCCGCGCCGCTGGGCAAGACGAAGACGGTGACTCAGATGAGCGCGGTGACGCTCTTGATCCTGCAGCGGCCTTACCCGGCGCTGGTCCCGGTCGCCGACATCGCGGTCGCGGCCGCGGTCGTCTTCACGCTGTGGAGCGGCGTCGACTACCTCTGGCGTTTCCGGCGCTTCATCAGACCGGTCGACACGTCGCGCGTCCACGTTGGGGCGGCTGGCGGTCTGCCAGAACCGTCGCCGGCGGACGTCGCAGATGCGCTGAGGGGATCTGGCCTCAGCCTGGCGGTCGCGGAGTCCATCACCGGCGGCATGATCGGAGCGCTCATCACCGAGCAGCCCGGCAGCTCTGCCTACTTCGTGGGCGGCGTGATCGCCTACTCGAACGACGTCAAGCGCGAGCAGCTCGGGGTCCCACCGGCGTTGCTCGAGAGCGCTGGGGCGGTGAGCCGAGAGGTGGGAGAGGCGATGGCTGAGGGCGTCCGCAACCGGCTGCGCACCGGACTGGGTGTGGCCGTGACCGGCATTGCGGGCCCTGCCGCCGAGGGGACGAGCAAGCCTGTGGGCCTCACGTACGTCGCGGTGGCGTCGGACGGCCATGTGGCCTCGCGCGAGTTCAACTTCTCCGGCGACCGAGAGGCGATCCGGCGTCAGGCAGCCATCGAGGCCCTCCGGTTGCTGATCGACGAGGCGCGCAGGCTCCGGCAGGCGAGGAAGGTGAAGAGCGCTTGACGGCGAACGCTTGTTCGGTTATCTTAACAACCTGCCTTGCAACCGCGAACTCGCCCAAGGACACTTGCCGAAACGACCCAGGAGGCATCTAGCACGAAATTGGAAAAGGACAAAGCACTCGATTCCGCCGTCGGCCAGATCACGAAGCAGTTCGGCAAGGGCGCGATCATGCGCCTCGGCGAGCACGTCGCGCTCCGGGGTGAGGTCACGGTGATCTCTACCGGCGCGCTGCCGCTCGACCTGGCGCTAGGGGTGGGAGGCATCCCGCGCGGGCGCGTGACCGAGATCTACGGGCCCGAGTCTGCGGGCAAGACGACGCTTGCTTTGCACATCATCGCCGAGGCCCAGAAGGCGGGCGGGGTCGCCGCGTTCGTCGACGCCGAGCATGCGCTGGACCCTCTGTACGCGTCGCGGATCGGCGTGAAGATCGACGACCTTCTGATCAGCCAGCCCGACACGGGCGAGCAGGCGCTCGAGATCGTCGAGGTCCTCGTGCGTTCCAACGCGGTCGACGTCATCGTCATCGACTCCGTCGCCGCCCTGGTGCCGAAGGCCGAGATCGAGGGCGAGATGGGGGACGCCCACGTCGGCCTGCAGGCGCGCCTGATGTCGCAGGCCCTGCGCAAGCTCACGGCGGCGATCTCCAAGTCGAACTGCTCGGTGGTCTTCTTGAACCAGCTCCGCGAGAAGGTCGGGATCATGTTCGGCAACCCGGAGACGCAGCCCGGCGGCCGGGCCCTGAAGTTCTACTCCTCGGTCCGACTCGACATCCGCAAGGTCGAGGTGATCAAGAACGGCCTCGACTCGGTCGGGGCGCGGGTGAAGGTCAAGGTCGTCAAGAACAAGGTCGCGCCGCCGTTCCGCTCTGCGGAGTTCGACATCCTCTTCAACGAGGGCATCTCGCGCGAGGGCTCGCTGATCGACGCCGCGGTCGAGAACGGGATCTTCGAGAAGAGCGGGACCTGGATGTCGTACGGCGACCAGCGCCTCGGCCAGGGCCGGGAGAACGTGCGCAACTACCTGCGCGAGAACCCCAGCCTGGCGGCGGAGATCGAGGGCAAGGTCCGGGAGAAGGCGGCCGGAGGGACCACCTC
>VBEK01000050.1 GCA_005889135.1 Chloroflexota bacterium | reverse complement strand
TTCAGCTCCACGCCGGAGATCGGCGCCGCGACGGGAATCGAATTCCTGTCAGGCGGGCTGGTGCTGGCGGCCGCCGAGCCCGTGCGCCGAGGCGGCGGCAGCGCCATGGTCGAGCAACCAGTGTCCTGACGGGGTTGTTGGCCGAAACCGCGAGGACGTCATGTTTGCGACGGCAGGACACACGGGATAGTCGCGACTAACCAGCATTCTGGGCGTCGAAATCGCGCGATAGTCGCGACTAACCAGCATCCTGGGCGTCGACATCGCGCGATAGTCGCGACTAACCACCGTCCCGGGCGCAAAAATCGCGCGATAGTCGCGACTAACTAGCAGCCTCAGCCGCTCGATCACAATGAATCCCTGAGATGCCGCTGCTCCAGGACCTCGTCGCTGCGATCGCCGACGGCAGGATCGAGGTGCTCGACCTGACCGCCCCGCTCTCCGACAAGACCCCGATCATCCAGCTGCCGCCGCCCTTCGCCAACACCCGTCGCTTCGAGCTGACCGAGATCAGCCACTACGACGAGCGCGGGCCGGCCTGGTACTGGAACGACATCGCCACCGGGGAGCACGTCGGCACCCATTTCGACGCGCCCATCCACTGGGCCACCGGCCGCGACGGCAAAGACGTCTCCCAGGTGCCCGCCCGCCAGCTGATCGCCCGCGCGGCGGTCATCGACAAGAGCAGGGAGTGCGCCGAGAACCCCGACTTTCTCCTCGAGGTCGCCGACGTCGAGGCCTGGGAGAACGAGCACGGACCCCTGCCCAAGGGTGGGTGGCTTCTCTACAGGACCGGTTGGGACGCCCGCGCAAGCGACCAGCAGAGGTTCCTGAACGCGAACGAGACCGGGCCGCACACCCCCGGCATCGCCGTCGAGTGCGCGCGCTGGTTGGCGAACGAGGCGCCCGTCATCGGCGTCGGCGTGGAGACCGTCGGCACGGACGCCGGCACCGCGCACAGCTTCGACCCCGCGTTCCCCTGCCACGCCTTCCTCCTCGGCGCCGGCAAGTACGGCCTGACCCAGCTGGCCAACCTCGCCCGCCTTCCCGCCCAGGGCGCGGTCGTCATCGCCGGGCCGCTTCCGATCGTCCACGGCTCCGGCAGCCCGGCCAGGGTGCTCGCGCTGGTCGAGCGCTAGGACTCTGGTGCGCGTCGCCGAGGCTCTCGGGCGCGCCGTCGCCCAGCTCGGCGTCCGCGATTGCTTCGGGCTCGTCGGCAGCGGCAACTTCCACCTGGTCAACGCGATGCGCGCCCGCGGCGTGCGCTTCGTCGCTGCGCGGCACGAGACCGGCGCTGTCACGATGGCGGACGCCTACGCCCGCGCGAGCGGCCGGCTCGGGGTGGCGACCGTCCATCAGGGACCGGGCGTCACCAACGCCCTGACCGGCCTGGTCGAGGCCGCCAAGAGTCGCACTCCGCTCCTTTTCCTGGCCGCAGAAGCCACCGCGCCACTCTCCAACTTTTTCCTCGATGAGGAGAGGCTGGCCGCCGCAGGCGGCGCGGTGCATCGCCGCGCCACCAGCCCGTCCACCGCGGTCGATGAGCTCGCCGACGCCGCCCGGACCGCGGTGCGCGAACGAAGAACGGTGCTCGTCTCCCTTCCCCTGGAGGTGCAGGCGGCCGGCTGCGACGCGCCTGAGGGCCTGGCTCCCCCCGAGCCTTCACCAGCCCGGCCGGCGGCGGCCGCTGACGTCGAGAGGCTCGCCACGATGCTCGCCGCCGCCGAGCGTCCGCTCCTTCTGGCCGGCAGAGGCGCCGTCCTCGCCCACGCCCGCGAGCCGCTCGAGCGCCTCGCGGACCAGACGGGAGCGCTCCTTGCGACCTCGGCCGTGGCCGCCGGCCTGTTCGCCGGCAACCCCTGGAACCTCGGCATCAGCGGCGGGTTCGCGTCGCCCCTGGCCGCAGAGCTGATCGAGGCCTCGGACCTGGTGGTCGCTTTCGGCGCCTCGCTCAACATGTGGACCACGCGCCGCGGGCACGGCATAGGCACGGCGGCGAGGGTGGCGCAGGTCGACCTGGACGCCGCCGCCCTTGGCGCGCATCGACCCATCGACCTGGGTCTGGAGGGCGACTGCGGCGCCACGGCGCGCGCGCTGCAGGCCGCGCTTGGCACCCGTCGTTCAACCGGGTGGCGCGGCGACGAGATCGCCGAGCGCATCCGCCACGGCGGATGGCGCGAGCAGCCATTCGACGATGTCTCGGGCGACGGGCGCATCGACCCGCGCGCGCTGACCGTCGCCCTGCACGGTCTGCTGCCAGAGGAACGCACCCTCGCGGTCGACTCCGGCCACTTCATGGGCTGGCCGCCGATGTACATGGACGTTCCCGACGGCGGTTCCTTCGTCTTCACGCAGTCGTTCATGTCCATCGGGCTCGGCCTGGCGACTGGGATCGGCGCCGCGATCGCCCGGCCCGACCGCCTGACCGTCATCGCCCTGGGCGACGGCGGCGCGCTCATGAGCCTGCCGGAGCTGGAGACCCTGGGCCGGCTGCATCCAGACGCCCTCGTCGTCATCTACAACGACGCCTCGTACGCGGCCGAGGTCCACCACTTCACGCCGGAGGGCGCGCCGATGGATACGGTGAAGTTTCCGGAGACCGATTTCGCCGGCCTGGCGCGAACCCTGGGGTTGGAGGCCGCAACGGTGCGCGGTCTGGCGGACCTGCAGGCGGTCCGCGACTGGCTCGACCGCGGCCGGCCGGCGCCGCTGCTTCTCGACGCCAAGGTGGTGCCCTCGGTCGTCGCCGAGTGGCTGGAGGAAGCCTTCCGAGGTCACTGACCCGTCAGGTCATCGCGGGGACCCTGGGCAGCTCCTCGATCGCGGCGTCGATCCGCGACTGCGAAAGCTCGATGTCCTCGAGCTTGCCGGCGAAGTACGCGTCGTAGGCCGACATGTCGAAGTGGCCGTGGCCGGACAGGCCGAACAGGATGGTCCGTTTTTCGCCGGCCTCCCGTGCCGCGTTGGCCTCTTCCACCACCGCGCGCAGCGCGTGCGCTGCTTCGGGCGCGGGCAGGAAGCCCTCGCACCGCGCAAACCGCACCGCCTCCGTGAACACCTCGTTCTGCTTGTAGGCGCGAGCTTCGACGACCTTGTGCTCGACCAGGGCGCACAGCGACGGCGCATCTCCGTGGTAGCGCAGGCCGCCGGAGTGGATCCGGTCGGGGATGAAGCTGTGACCCAGCGTGTACATCTTCACGACCGGGCCCATGCCGACCGCGTCGCCGAAGTCGAAGGCATATACCCCGCGCGTCAGCGTCGGGCAGGCGGCCGGCTCGGCGGCGATGAAGCGCGTGCGTGGCTGGCGGCCCTTGAGCTTGTCGCCGATGAACGGATACGTCAGCCCGGCGAAGTTAGAACCCCCTCCAACACACGCGATGACCACGTCTGGATACTCGCCGGCGATCTCCATCTGCTTTTTCGCCTCGAGGCCCATGACCGTCTGATGGAGAAGCACGTGGTTGACCACCGACCCCAGCGAGTACTTGGCCTCCTCATGTGTGGCTGCGTCCTCGACGGCTTCCGAGATGGCGATGCCGAGGCTGCCAGGAGACTCTGGGTCGTCGGCCAGGATGCCGCGACCGGCATTGGTGAGGTTGGTGGGGGAGGCGAGAACTTTCGCTCCCCACGTCTCCATCATCGCCCGCCGGTATGGCTTCTGCTCGTATGAGACCTTGACCATGTAGACGGTGACCTCGAGCCCGAACAGCGCACCGGCGAACGCGAGCGCGGAGCCCCACTGGCCGGCGCCGGTCTCGGTGGTCAGCCTCTTCACGCCCTCCTTGGCGTTGTAGTAGGCCTGGGGCACCGCGGTGTTCGGCTTGTGCGAGCCGGCGGGGGAGACGCCTTCGTACTTGAAATAGATGTGTGCAGGTGTGTCCAGCGCTTTTTCCAGGCGGTCGGCTCGGTAGAGCGGGCTCGGCCTCCAGATGCGGTAGATCTCGCGGACCTGGTCCGGGATCTCGATCCAGTGCTCGGCCGAGACCTCCTGAGCGATGATGGCCTGCGGGAAGATCGGCGCCAGGTCGGCAGGGCCCATCGGTTGAAGGGTCTGCGGGTTCAGGTACGGAGCCGGCGGCGCCGGCATGTCGGGCAGGATGTTGTACCAGCGCTCGGGGATGTCGTTCTCGTCCAGAAGGATCTTCTTGGTCATTGCCCCAGCCTCCAGATCCGTTAGTGCGGAAGACGCTTCGTCTGCAAGGGTAGCGCTACGTGGTCGCGCCCGGACGCCAGCGCCGGTGCCGCTCGCGAGCCCCTTCGCGGATCAGGTCCAGGCGTGGCCTGGGTCCGTCGGTGCGGCCCGACGGCGGTTTGCGGCTTCCGCGCTGGAACTGGACCGGCCACGTGACTGCGACGTCCTGCTCGGCGGCGGCGTGAAGCGTCCAGGCGGGGTCGTAGAGGTGCGCCCGGCCCAGCGCGCAGAGGTCAGCCCGTCCGGCCAGGATGATCGTGTTCACGTCGTCGTAGCTGCTGATCGCGCCCACGGCGATCGTCTTCACGCCGGAACGGTTCCGGATGCGGTCGGCGAAGGGCGTCTGGTAGCTGCGGCCGAAGCTCGGCTTCTCCTCCGCCACGGTCTGGCCCGTCGACACGTCGATCGCGTCGACCCCATGCGCGGCGAACGCACGCGCGACCTCGACCGATTCCGAAGCGCTGAGCCCGCCCTCGAACCAGTCCGTCGCCGACAGCCGCACCGTCATCGGCCTGCCCGCCGGCCACTCGGCGCGGATCGCGTCGAACACCTCCAGCGGGTAGCGGAGCCGATTCGAAAGGCTCCCTCCGTACTCGTCCCGTCGTCGGTTGGTGAGCGGGGAGATGAAGCTCGCCAGCAGGTAGCCGTGCGCGCAGTGCAGCTCCAGGAGGTCGAACCCCGCCCGCGTCGCCATGCGGGTGGCGCCGACGAACTGCTCGCGGACGAGGTCCATGTCGGCGCGCGTCATCTCACGCGGCACCTGACTGACAGATAGATAAGGAAGAGGCGACGGCGCGATCAGGCCCCAGTTTCCAGACTCGAGCGGCTCGTCCATCCCCTCCCACATGAGCCTGGTCGAGCCCTTGCGCCCGGAGTGTCCGAGCTGGATCCCGATCCGGGCCGGCGTGTGCGCGTGCACGAAGTCGACGAGCCGCTGGAACGCCGCCTCGTGCTCGGTCGTGTACATCCCCGCGCACCCCGGCGAGATGCGGCCCTCGCGCGAGACGCAGACCATCTCAGTCATCACCAGCGCCGCGCCTCCGAGCGCCTTGCTGCCGAGGTGGACGAGGTGGAAGTCGCCGATCAGACCGTCGTCGGCGGTGTACATGTCCATCGGCGACACGATCACGCGGTTGGGGAGCTCGAGGTCCCGCAGGCGGACCGGCGTGAACATCGGCGGCACTGGCGCGCCGTCTGTGTCGTTGAACCACATCTCCACCCGCTCCACGAACTCCGGGTCGCGCAGCTTGAGGTTCAAGTACGTGATGCGCCGGCTCCGCGTCAGGAGATTGAAGGCGAACTGGACAGGCTCCTGGCCCATGTACTGGCCGATGTTCTCGAACCATTCGAGGCTTGCTTGCGCCGCGCGCTGCGCGCTCTCGACGACGGGACGGCGCTCGGTCTCGTAGGCGATCAGCGCCGTCTCGACGGTGGGGTTCTCGTGCAGGCACGCCGCCAGCGCGAGCGCATCCTCCATCGCCAGCTTGGTGCCGGAGCCGATCGAGAAGTGCGCCGTGTGGGCGGCGTCCCCGATCAGCAGCACGTTGCCGTCGCGCCAGGGCCGCGTGCGCACCGTGGGAAATCGGATCCAGCGGCTGTTGTTGCCCACCAGCGCTGCTCCGTCGAGCGCGTCCCCGAACACCTCGGCGCAGAACTCGATCCCCGCCTGGTCGCTTTCGCCAGGCCTCCACGAGCGCTCGGTCGCGTCGACCTGGCCGCTGCGCCTCCACGTGTCCTCCGCCAGCTCGACGATGAACGTGCTCATCGCCTCGCTGTACGGATAGGCGTGCGCCTGCACCGTCCCGACGTCGGTCTCGGCGATCAAGAACTTGAACGCGTCGAAGACCAGGGGCGTGCCCAGCCAGATGTACCGCGCGTGTCTCACGTCGAGCTGCGGCTGGAAGACCTCAGCGCGTGAGCCGCGGGTCAGGCTGTTGACGCCGTCGGCGGCGACGACCAGGTCGTGGGAGGTGCGCAGCTCATCGAGGCTCGGCGCGAGCTC
>VBEK01000049.1 GCA_005889135.1 Chloroflexota bacterium | reverse complement strand
CGAGTCCAGGACCTCGAGCCGCTGCAGCCCGTCTGAGCGCTGTCCGAGGACGACGTGGCCGCGGTGCACGTCGGTGAAGTTGAGCCGCACTCCATGGCGTTCAGGCACGACCTCGGTCCACGACGTCCTCCCCGGGCTGTCGATCGGGGTGGACATCAGCCTGAAGTTGGTCGCTCCGTCGTTGGTGAGGATCAGCAGTCGGTCCTCCTGGTGGTCGACCGAGTACTCGATGTTGTCCCGCCTCGGTTCGACCAGCACGGGCTCCGCCTCGGGCGCATCGCTGGGCAGGAAGCGACACTCGCCCGTGACGTGGCTGGCGGTGCTGATGAAGATGTACCGCTCGCTCTTCGAGAGCTCGACGTTGACCTCGAAACGCTCGTCGTCCTCCTCGAACACGAGCACGTCAGACTCCGGCGCCGCGCCGAGCCGGTGCCGCCACACCTGGTAGGGCCGCATCGACTTGTCCGGCCGCACGTAGAAGAAGGTCTTGCTGTCGGCGGACCAGGCCGCGCCGTAGTGGACGCCGGGGATCACGTCGGTCAGGTCGGCTGCGGCGCCCAGGTCGCGGAACCGCAGTGTGTGCAGCTCCGATCCGTCGACGTCCACGGCGTAGGCGACGAGGGTTTCGTCCGGGCTCCGCTCCACGTAGCCCAGCTCGAAGTAGGAGTGCCCCTTTGCCAGCTCGTTGCCGTCGAGCACGATCTCCTCGGGCGTCTCCATCGAGCCGCGGCGCCGGCAGTAGATCTCGTAGTCAAGCCCTTCCACCGTCCGCGTGTAGCTCCACCAGCCCTTGTAGAAGGTGGGTGCCGAGGTGTCCGTCTCCTGGACGCGCCCGACGATCTCCCGGTAGAGGCTTTCCTCGAGCCCGCCGGATTCCGCCATGACGGCCGCGGCGTAGGCGTTCTCGGCCTCCAGGTACGAGATCACCTCGGGGTCCTGCCGGTCGCGGAGCCAGTAGTAGGGATCGACCCGGCGGTCGCCGTGGGCCTCGAGAACCTGCGGACGCGGAGCCGCCACGGGCGGCCGGAGAGGGGTGACCTTCACCGGCTCCACGATAGAGATCGGCCGGGAGCTACCCGGCGCGCTGCAGCTTGAACGCCGCTCGAATCAACTTCTTGACCGCTGCCGACCTGGCGTCGGCCGGCGAGCGCAACGTGACGAAGCGCGAGTCCTTGCCCGAGCCCAGGAGCAGGCCTTCGCCGCTATCCAGCTCGCGGCCGCGATAGAAAAAGATCGTCGAGTGCCGCGGAAAGGTGCCCACGCCGATCACGTTCTCGCCGCCGACGGCGTAGCGGACGATCTTCCACATCATCCGCTCCGAGCGTGGCGCCTCCATCTGGTACGCGATCTCCTCCACGCTCTTCGGCGCCGACTCCCTCACGGCGTCGATCGCCGCGCGCACGGTCGGCCGCACCGCGGCGGGAACCTTCTTGACCTGGCCCGAAACTGTGATCATCTAGGGCGATCGTAACGTGCTGAATCTGCCGCCCCAGGTCGAGGCGTTCCTGAAGCAGCCCAACGCGGCTGTCATCGCGACCGTGCGCCCGGACGGATTTCCCATGACGGTGGCGACCTGGTACGACTGGGACGCAGGCCGGGTCCTCGTCAACATGCTCGCGCAGCGCGCCCGGCTGGCGTGGATGCGAAGCAACCCGAAGGTCAGCCTCACCATCTTCGACGACGACTGGTACCGCCACGTCAGCCTCTACGGCCAGGTCGTGCAGTTCGAAGACGACCCCGACCTGGCGGACATCGACAGGCTCGCGCTGCGCTACACCGGCAAGCCGTATCGCAAGCGCAAGGTCAAACGTGTGAGCGCATGGATCGATCCGCTGGGCTGGCACGGCTGGGACCCGAGCGGAGACCTGAGCAGCCCGGGCGTGGATGCGAGCTGACCGGATAGGGTTGCACCAGCGATGACGCTGTACGTCGGGCTGAAGGCCCTACATCTTCTTGGCCTGGCGACCTTCCTCTTCGCCCACGGCGTCTCCGGCGGCACCGCCTTCGCACTGCGCGGACCGATCTCAGCCGCGACACGACGCTGGCTGCGTCTCTCCATGGTCGCCAACATGGTCGCGGACCCGGCGCTCCTCGTGGTCATCGTCACCGGCGTGTGGATGGCCTTTCTAGGCTCGTGGTGGGGCCGGGGCTGGATCTGGGCGGCGATCGTCGTCCTTGTCGCGTTGATAGCGGCGATGTTCATCGTCGTCGCCCGGCCTTACTACGCGGCGCGCGACAGCGCAGGCAAATCCGACCAGGAGCTTGCCCAGGCGCTCGCGCCGGCGAGGCCGGTCGCGGCCGTGTGGATCGGAAGCGTGGGGCTGGTCATCCTCATCGGCCTGATGGTGCTGAAGCCTTTTTAGGCGCGCGCTCTGTCGATGTCCACTCGGTCGCCGCGCATGGGCACGCCCTCCCTCAACAGGAGCTCGCGCTGCCGCTGTCCCTTCGGGATGGATCCGTCCGCGTGCACAACGCGGTGCCACGGCACGTCCTCGTGGGTCGTCGCCAGGATGCGACCGACCAGGCGTGGCGCGTGCGGGTCGATGTCGCTGTAGGCCTGGACGTGTCCAGGCGGGATGTCGCGTATCCGCTCGAGGATCGCCTCCGCTCGACCGCGCGCTGGTGAATCTCTCGACGGCGAGGCGCCTTGCGCTCTCGCTGCCCGACGTGACCGAGGAAGATCACCACGGCCGGCCCTCATTTCGAGTTCGAGGGCGGATCTTCGCCACCGTCCCGGATCAGGAGCACCTCAACATCTTCATCGAGCCGATGGACGTGGACGGCGTGGTGAGGCTCGACCCGGACGTGTTCGCGCCTGTGATGTGGGGCCAAGAGGTCAAGGGCGTACGCGTGCACCTGCCGCGCGCGTCGAGCGTGATGGTGCGCGACCTCCTGACCGCGGCATGGCGCAGGAAGGCCCCTAAGCGCGGACGATGATCGACGCATCCACGGCCTCTGGCGAGTCGAGCACGTAGACCTCCGCGAAGCCTTCTTCGCCCAGAGCGCTTAGGGAGCGCCGCATCTCGGTCCACTGCCGGTGGACGACGCTCGGCGGCACCGTGCGATGGCGGCGCTGCTCGTTGCGCTCGATGCAAAGACGCTCGGGCAGGTCGAACACGACCGCGACCGCGGTGCGGCCGTATCTCACTGCCAACGTGAGGAGCGGCCGGCGCGACTCCGGGCGGACGCTGGTGGCGTCGATCACCGCGAGCTTTCCCGCCCGCAGCCGCTCGCGGGCGATCGCGCGCACCAGGCGAAATGCGCCGCGCGTGGCCGACATGTCGTTCTCGTCGTCGGATACGAGCTCACGGCAGCGGTCCGAGGAGATGACCTCGGTCGGCCGAAAATACTTCGCGGCAAAGGTCGTCTTGCCAGCCCCCGAAGGCCCGACGAGAACGACGAGCGAAGCGTCAGGAACTCTCAGTTGCATTCGGCTGAGAGCTTGGCGCGCGGGCCGGCCAGCGGACTTATCCGGGGATCGATTCGCCGCGCGCCGGGGGCTCGAGGATCACGACCGCCGTCTCCTGTGACCTCTTCGCCGCGTACTGATCCAGCTTCTGGTCGTAGTGGGCCCAGCGCGACCA
>VBEK01000089.1 GCA_005889135.1 Chloroflexota bacterium | reverse complement strand
GGCCGAGAAGCTGCGCAAGCTGTACGAGCTCGACTCGATCACGCGTCTCGACATACCGAGCACGCTGCCCATCCTCACGGAGTCGCTCGAGGACTTCGAGCGGCGCAACACCGGACCCGACCGCCGGCCGGACCGAATGTGGATCGCCGTCGACGGGGATCGCCCCGTCGCCATGACGTACCTGCGCTTTCCGCCGGTTCGCGGGATGGTCTGGACCGGCTACACGGCGTCGCACCCCGAGTATCGGGGACGCGGTCTCGCCCGCGCGGTGAAGCTCGAGTCGCTGGCGCAGGCAGTCGAGCTCGGCGTCCCGCGGATTGGAACCGACAACGACTCCGAGAACGCGCCGATGCTGCACATCAACCAGCGGCTTGGTTACGAACCACGCCCGGGATTTGTCGAGCACCACAAGCGGGTAGAAAGACAGGGTGCCTAAGACCAAGGACTACTACGAGGTCCTCGGGGTGCCGCGTGCGGCATCGCAGAAGGACGTCTCGGCCGCCTTCCGCAAGCTGGCGCGCAAGTATCACCCCGACCTGAACAAGGACGACAAGACCGCGGAGTCGCGGTTCAAGGAGCTGTCGGAGGCGCACGAGGTGCTGTCCGATCCGAAGAAGCGAAAGCTCTACGACGAGTTCGGACCAGACTGGGCGGCCTACCAGGCCGCGGGCGTGCAGCCCGGCCAGGCGCGTGGCGCCGGCCCGCGCGGCGGCGCGGGGCCGCGGGTGGAGTACCGCACCGTCACGCCCGAGGACATGGAAGACCTCTTCGGCGAAGGCGGTGGCTTCGGCGACATCTTCGGCTCGATCTTCGGCAACGCGACGCGCGGTCGCGTCCGCCAGCAGCAGCCCATCGACGTGGAGGGCCCGATCACCGTCAGCCTGGCCGAGGCGTACCGCGGCACAAGCCGGACTGTCGAGCTGCCCGGCGGACGGCGGGTGGAGGTCAAAGTGCCCGCGGGCGTGAAGGAGGGCACGGTGCTCCGGGTGCCGGGGCTGCGGGCGACGGTCAACATCGCGCCTGACCCGGTCTTCACGCTCGAAGGCCGTGACGTGCGCGTCCCTGTTCCCGTGCCGCTGCACGTGGCCCTTCGCGGCGGCGAGGTCGCCGCGCCGACGCTCAAGGGCGGCCAGGTGAAGTTCAACGTCCCCGCGGAGACCCAGAACGGGACCAAGATCCGGCTGCGCGGCCTGGGCATGCCCGACGCCAAGGGCGGCCCGCCCGGCGACATGTACGCGGAGGTGCGCGTCCAGCTCCCCGTGCCCATGGACGACCGGACGCGCAAATGGGCGGCAGAGCAACCGGTCTGAGCTCCCTTAGATGAGCGCCTCCGTGCGCTCGCGGGCGTTGCTGTTGACGCTCGTCTTCATCTCGGGCATGGCGTCGCTCGGCGTCGAGTTCGGCGCGTCGCGATTGCTGGCCCCTTACTTCGGGACCAGCCTCTACGTGTGGGGCGTGCTGATCGGCCTGATCCTGATCTACCTCTCCGCCGGCTACGTCATCGGCGGCCGGCTCGCCGACCGCTACCCGCGCGAGGAGGTGCTGTACCAGATCACCGCGTGGGCCGGGCTGTGGATCGGCATCATCCCCCTCGTCAGCTACCCCATCCTGCTCGTCTCCCAGCAGGGGTTCAGGGAGCTGAGCGTGGGCCTGGTCGCGGGCACCCTGCTCGCGGTCGTGGTCCTGTTCGCGGCGCCGGTGATCCTCCTCGGCTGCGTCAGCCCTTTCGCGATCCGCCTGCTCCTGCGCAACGTGGAGACAGGCGGCAACACGGCCGGCCGGGTCTACGCGCTGTCGACCGCGGGCAGCATCCTCGGCACGTTCCTGCCCGTGTTCTGGTTCATCCCCAGCTACGGCACGCGGCCGACGCTCGAGGGATTCGGGCTGGTGCTGGTCGCGGTGTCCGTGCTCGGCCTGTGGCCGTGGCCCCGGCGCCGCTTCTACGCGGCCTTCGCCGCGGCGGTCATCCTCGCGTGGATCTTCCTGCCCTCAGGCATCAAGCCTCCGCAGGTCGGCCAGCTCGTCTACGAGAAGGAGTCGGCGTACGGCTACATCCAGGTCGTGCGCGAGGGGACGAAGACAGAGCTCATCCTGAACGAGGGCGAGGCCATCCACTCCATCTACGACACGTCGACCCTGCTGACCGGAGGGCCGTGGGACTACATGGTCATCGCCAACGCGTTTCGCGTGGCGCAGCAGGCGGAGCTGGCGCCGAAGGACGTCGCCATCCTCGGCCTGGCGGGCGGCACGTCGGCGCGACAGTACACGGCGGCGTTCGGAACCGGCGTCCAGATCACCGGTGTGGAGATCGACCCTGACATCCTCGACGTCGCGCATCGCTACTTCCACCTCGACGAGCCGAACGTGCATGGGGTGGTGGCCGACGCGCGCTACTGGATCGACACCACGAGCTCCAGGTTCGACGTGATCGTGATGGACGCGTATCGCCAGCCGTACATCCCGTTTCACCTCACCACGCGCGAGTTCTTCAGTGAGGTCCGCGACCATCTGCGGCCGGGCGGCGTGGCGGTGGTGAACGCGGGCCGGACCGCTACGGATTACCGCCTGGTCGACGCGATCGCGAGCACGATGGCCGCGGTCTACACCAACGTGTTCCTGGTCGATGTGCCGGCCTTCAACAACACGCTGGTCTACGGCACGACGGAGCCGGTGACGACCGAGGACGTGCTCCACAACCTCGCGCTCGTGCACGAGCCGGTCGCGGAGACGGTGGCGCGGAGCGTGATCAACGAGGGCCGGCTGCGTGTGTCCCCGTATCACGGCCAGGTGTTCACTGACGACCTGGCGCCGGTGGAGCGCCTGATCGACGAGATCATCTTCAGCTATTTGACCGGTCGCTGAGGGCGCCTTTCACCACCTCGCCGGCGAGCGACTGGTCAGGGTCGAGGCACAGGAGCCGCACACGTCCGGTCGCGACAAGGCGCTCTTCCTCGTCCAGGACCTGCGCCTGCCAGACCTGGGTCTGGCGCCCGCGGGTGACCGGCCTGGCGACCGCGTGCAGCTTCGCTCCCGCGCGCACTGCCCGGATGAAGCTGGTGCTGTTCTCGAGGCCGACCACCTGCTTGCCCATCTCGCGCGCGAACAGGTACGCGCCCATCGAAGACAGCGTCTCGATGATCCCGCAGTGAACGCCGCCGTGGACGATGCCGTAGCCCTGGAGGTGCTGCTGCCCGACGGCCAGCTCGGCCCGGACCTCGTCCTTGGTGGCGTGGGTGATGGTCATGCCCATGGCCTGGACCCAGCCCTCGGGGATCGCGTTGAGCTGCGCCGAGAATTCTTTCGCCACCAAACCGAAATGCTACCCACCAGAAAAAACTGAGGGTCGGGACGGTCCCCGACCCTCAGCGTCTACGTTCGCAGTGCAACCGCCTCCGACTCCAGGAGCCGGATCCGGTTCAGAAGCCCTAGAGGCTTACGACCTCCCGAGCTCCCGGCTGGCAAACGAGGCGGCTGGCACCGCGACTCGGTTTATCCAAAGCTCCGCCTCACCTCCTTTGCCCCACGGGCGTTGAACTTCGACGGAAATACTACGCGAATAAACTTCTCGCTCGATGCCTCGTCGTTACGTCGCCGTGTGCGGAGCCTCGGAGGCGACGCCATCGCAGCTCGACGCGGCGCGCGAGGTGGGCAGGCTTCTGGCGCAGGGCGGCGCGGTGGTGATCACCGGCGGCTTCGGCGGCGTCATGGCCGCGGCGAGCGAGGGCGCGGCGCGCGGGGGAGGGACGGTCGTCGGCATACTGCCCGACTCCGACCGCGCCGGCGTCAACAATCACATCACGATCGCCATCGCCACGGGACTGGGTCAGGCCCGTAACGCGGTGATCGTGACCGCGGCGGACAGCGTGATCGCGATCGGCCATGGCTGGGGCACGCTGAGTGAGATCTCGCTCGCCATGCGGCTCGAGCGTCCGGTGTTCGCCCTCGACAGCTGGGATGTCAACGGGCTCGAGGTCGTGAAGACCCCGGCCGAGGCGGTGAGACGAGCGCTTGCGGCGAATTAAGAAGCGCGTGGTCCAGAAGCCGGACGGGCGCTATCTCATCTACTACGAGAGAAAGTCGCCGGCCGCGCGCAGGGCGGACCTCTAGATTTGTCGGAGCTCCGCTGGAACCCCCTGCTCGAGGAATGGGTCACCGTCGCGCCGTGGCGCCAGGACCGCACCTATCATCCGCCCGCCGACCACTGCCCTCTGTGCCCGACCAGGCCTGGCGGGCTCGAGACCGAGATCCCCGAGCCCGACTACCACATCGCCGTCTTCGAGAACCGGTTCCCCTCGTACACGGGCGAACAGGGCCGCGCCGAGGTCGTCTGCTACACGCCGGTCCACGACTCCTCGCTCGGGCAGCAGAGCGTCGAGCACATCCGCGACCTGATCGAGGTCTGGCGCGACCGCACCCAGGAGCTGAGCCGGCTGCCCAACGTCAAGTACGTCTACGTCTTCGAGAACCGAGGCGAGGAGATCGGCGTCACGCTCAGCCACCCGCACGGCCAGATCTACGCCTACCCCTTCGTCCCGCCGGTCCTGCAGCGCGAGCTCGCGGCGGAGGCGCGGCACAAGAAGAAGACGGGAGGCTGCCTCTACTGCGACGTCATCGCCAAGGAGAAGGCGGGCGTGCGGGTCGTGCTGGGTGACGACCGCTGGATCGCCTTCGTGCCGGAGTTCGCGCGGTGGCCTTACGAGGTCCATCTCGCGCCGGTCGAGCACCGCGGCGGGTTTGCCGACCTCACCGAGGATGAGGACGAATCCTTCGCTCGGAACCTCAAAGGGTTGCTGGAGAAATACGACCGGCTGTTCGACAAGCCGCTTCCTTATGTGATGGCGATGCACCAGCGGCCGCCGGGACGCGGCAACCGGCACCACCACTTCCACATCGAGTTCTATCCGCCCAACCGGACGAAGGACAAGCTCAAGTACCTCGCGGGGTCCGAGCTCGGCGCGGGCGCCTTCATCCTCGACGCGCGGGCCGAGGACACGGCCGCGGAGCTGCGTGCCCTCTGACGGCGATTGGTGGGGCAGGGCCCCGGGGCGCGTCAATTTGATCGGCGAGCACGTCGACTACCTGGGCGGCGTCGTCCTGCCCGCGGCGGTGGACCGCTTCACCGAGGTGAGCGGGCGGCCCGCGCCCGAGTGGTCGATCACGAGCGACGTGCCGGGCGGCCTCGCCTACGTGCGCGCGGTGGGGGAGGAGCTGGGCGTCGCGCCGCAGGCGGTCGTGGTGACATCGCAGGTGCCGCCGAACGCGGGCATCAGCTCGTCCGCGGCGCTTCTGGTCGCAGTCGCCGCGGGGTTGAAGCCCGACATGGAGGGCAAGGAGGCGGCGCTCGCCTGCCAGCGCGCGGAGCAGAAGGCGACGGGAGTGCAGGTCGGGGTGATGGACCAGTTCGCGTCCGCGCTGGGCAGGCGGGGTGGCGCGATCCTCCTCGATTGCGCGACCCTTGAGTACCAGGTGGTGCCTTTCCCGGACGAGGTCGCGATCGCGGTGATCGATTCCGGCGAGCATCGCTCGCTCGCCGCCACGCCCTACAACCAGCGCCGGCGCGAGGCCGAGTCGGGCGACCCGAAGCGTCGCCGCCACGTCGACTCGGAGATCGCGCGCGTCCACGCCTTCGTCGCCGCGCTGAGAGCGCGCGACTTCGCGCGCATGGGCGCGCTGCTCAAGCAATCGCACTTGAGCCTGCGCGACGACTTCGAGGTCTCGACGCCGAACGTCGACGCGATCGTCGAGCGCGCGTGGTCGATCGACGGCTGCTGGGGCGCGCGCATCATGGGCGCGGGCTTCGGCGGCAGCGTCCTCGCGCTCGTCGAGCGCCCCCGCACGAAATCGTTCGAGACAGCGCTCGGCCGTCCGGTGCTGTTCTGCACGACGGCCGCCGGGGCGTTCGCGAAACCATGAGCGATTCGCTCTTCATGCCCCTCGCCCAGCGCGCCCCCGGACGGCGGGAGCTCACCGGATGGGAGGCGATGTGGATGTCGCTGGGCGAGGGCGAGGCCGAGCGTCTTCCGGGCGGCCGCGGCAGCGGGTGGAAGCCGATCGAGGTCCCGAGGCAGCTGGCCGCGCGTGAAGGCCGCCAGTCGGTCTGGTACCGGACCGAGTTTCCGCGCCCCGACCACGCGGGCCGAGTAGTGCTGCGCATCGGCGGCGCGTTCCTCGCGACCAACGTCTGGCTCAACGGCCGGCTCCTCGGCTCCCACTACGGCTACTTCGCGCCGTTCGGGTTCGACCTCACGCCGTACCTCAAGCCGGAGAACCAGCTCGTCATCTGCTGCGAGTCACCGGTCGAGACCCAGCCCGAGAAGAAGCGCCACATCATGGGCCTGTTCAACGACGGCGACCTGAAGCCCTACCCGGCGTGCGCGTACGGCAGCCTTCCCGAGCCCTACCAGCCGGAGGTGCCCCTCGGGATCTGGCAGCCGGTCCAGCTCGAGTACGTGGGCGCGATCGCCGTCGACTGGGTGCGCATCAAGCCGAGCTTCGAGGCCGGCGACGGGCGCCTCGAGGTCGAGGCCCGGCTCCGCAACCTCGACGGCCGGACCATGGACGGCGAGGTCGAGCTCGTCGTCCCCGTCCCCGGCCGCGACGCGCTGCGGCTGCGGCGCGAGGTTCACCTCGCCGGTGGCGAGGAGGACACGGTGACCATGCGCCTGGCGCTTCCCGGTGCCAAACGGTGGGAGCCCTGGCGCTTCGGTGAGCGTCATGTCTACCGCGCGGAGCTGGTGGCACGCACAAACGATGGGCTCGAGTCCTCGCGCGTGGAAGACGCTTTCGGGTTTCGGGAGCTGACGTGGGACATCGGCGCGCGGCGCTGGAGCTTTCGCGTCAACGGGCGGCCCATGTTCCTGCGCGGGGCATGCTACGCGCCCTCGCACAGGCTCGACGAGCTGACCGCCGACCGCTTCGCATCCGACATCGCGCTCGCCAAGCAGGCCGGGGTCGACGCGCTGCGCGTGGTCGCCAACGTGCTGCCGCGCGATTTCTACCGCCAGGCCGACGAGGCAGGCCTGCTCCTCTTCCAGGACCTGCCGCTGACGGGCACGTACGTTTATCACGCGCGCGGCGACGAAGCCCGATTCTTCGAGACCGCGGCGCGCGAGCAGCTGGCGGAGATGGTGGCGATGCTCCAGAACCACCCGTCGATCGCGCTCTGGACCGCGCACGACGAACCGCCGTGGCTCGCGAGCAACCTCGACCTCGGCGACGTGCACGCCGTGCGCCAGAACCACTCCGTCGACCAGGACCTGAAGGCCCTGTTCGAGAAGCTCGACCCCACGCGGCCGGCGCTCACCGCCTCGGGCGACGTCGACCTGCATCTGATGCTCGGCTGGGCGGAAGGCTCGTGGCGCGACATCGGTCGCGTGGAGCCGCTGATGGTCAGCGCGTTCGGGGCCCAGGCGCTGCCCTCGGTCGACTCGCCGGCGTGGGACGGCATCGGCGCGCGCTGGCCCGTCGCGGACGACGACCCCGCGTGGCGATACGCGGGGTACCAGCCGGTCAACTGGGCGGAGCGTGGAGTGGGCCTGCCGTCCGCGTATCGCGACCTCGACGAGTACGTTGACGCGTCACAGCGCTACCAGGCCGAGCTGGTTCGTTACGCGGCGGAGCACATGCGCACCAGGAAGTTCGAGCCGTGCTGGGGCGCGTTCGCGTTCCACCTCGTCGACCCCTTTGCGGGGATCGGGTTCGGCGTCGTCGACGGATCGCGGCGACCCAAGCGCGCGCTCGAGGCGCTCACACAGGCGTTCAAGGCGACGCGCGTGATCATCGAGCCGCTGGCGTTCGAGTCGGGACGGCCGTTCGGCATCGTCCAGAATCCGCGCGTGCCGTTCGCGGCGAGGCTCGTGGTCGTCAACGACGACCCGAGAGTCGGAGGGCGAGGCACCGTTCGCTGGACGGTCACGCGCGAGAAGGCGGCGGGATCGCGAGGCCTCGAGCGGGTGCGCGACGCGATGCAGAAGAAGTCGTACGCCGGCGCGGTCGAGGTGGAGGTGCCGACGCCGTTCGAGCCCGCGGTGAGCGCGACCACGCTGAGCCTTCCTCTGCCGGTCGAGGGCGAGTACCGAATCGAAGCCTCGCTGCTGGCGGGCGGCGAGGTGATCGACCGCGCGGAGATGAAGTTCTCGGTGTCGTCGACGGCGGTGCCCGCGCGGCCGAGGCCGGAGATCCCGCGCTACCTTGCGGAGCGCCTCGCCGACCTGCGCAGCCTGCGCGCCGAGAAGGCGGGCGTGAGCTTCGCGATGGAGAACCGTACGCGGCCCGCGGTGCTCGTCGGGGTGACCGGGCTGCGCCTCGACGGTGTCCTCGTCACCGGCCACCAGATGCACATCGAGACGAACGCCGGCCTTGCGCCGCTGCCTCGCCGTCTAGACATGCCGCTGGGGCGCAGATTCGTCCTGCACGTCGTGACGGGCGAGTCGCTGGGCGCAGGCGCGCACTCGCTCGAAGCGGACGTGACTGTGCCGGGCGTGGCGTCGGGCCGGCTCGTCATCGAGAACGGCGCCACGCCGCATGGAGAAGCCTGACCACGGTGGCATACTTCTGGGCTACGCAAATAGGCGCGAAGGGAGGGCCCTGATTCCGGATGCCAGACACGGACCTGCTGATCATCTTGCTCTCGGTGGCGGCGATCGTCGTCGCCCTCCTGTACCTGCGCACGCGCCGCCGTCACAGGAAGAAATCAGCGCCACCGGTGCGTCCGGCAGCACCCGCCAACCAGACCGCGGGCGTCGCCGCCACGTGGGCGCCGCCGACGCCGGCCCGGCCGGCGACCGCGCCGACCATGGTGGCTCCGCCCCCAGCCGGGGGGTGGGCGCCGCCCGCGCCGGGAAGGCCTGGCGCCGGCGGATGGGGCTCTCCCGCATCGCCGGCCGTGACCAATCCGCCACCCGATGCGTCGCCCACCTGGGGGGCGCCGCCGCCCTCGGCTGCTCCGGTCGCGCCCGCGCCCGGGGCCCCGGCTCCGTCGTGGGGCGCGCCGGCGCCGGCTCCGGCCGCCGGAGCTGGGCCGACGTGGGCCTCGCCCGGGCAGTCGTCTCCGCCGGCCGCGGCACCGGCCCCGTCGTGGGGTGCGCCCGCTCCGCCGCCCGCTGCGGCGCCCGGCCCTGAGGCCGCGCCCTCGTGGGCTGAGCCCGCGGCGGCCGCGCCCGCGGTGCCGAGCGCGCCATCGTGGAATCCACCGGCGGCGCAGGGCTGGGACGTCCCCGCACCTGCCGCACCGGGCTCAGCGAGCCCGGAATGGGCGCCTCCTGTGCCGGCCGCGGCTGCTTCCGCCCCACCGCCGACGGTGGCCCCGTCATGGGAGCCGCCCGCGAGCCCGTCGGGGCCGCCCGAGTCCGCCTGGGCCGCTCCCTCCGGGGCTCCGGCCGGGGGTGGATGGGACATCCCCAGGACCGAGGAGCCCGCGGCTCCGCCCGCTCCTTCGTGGGGTGCGCCGGCTGCGCCGGCGCCCGAGCCTGAGCCCGCGAGGCCTCCCGTCGAAGCCGCACCGCCCGCGTGGAGCGCTCCGCCGCCCGCGCCCGCGTGGAACGCTCCGCCGCCCGCGGCAGCGTGGTCGGCTCCCGCAGCTGCGGCCGGCGCTCCCGTCGAGTCGACCGACGCCGACCTGGCGGCCGGCGCCGCGGCGATCCCGATCCCTTCGCCTCCGATGGATGAGCCGGCGCCGTCCGCGCCGCCCGCATCTCCTTCTCCTCCCTTCGCGCCTCCGCAGTGGCGCGGCCCGTCGGACAACGCGGTCGCAGAGACGATGGTCGCGCCGCCGCCCATGCAGGGCGACGACCGCGAGCCCACCACGTTGATGCCGGCCTGGCAGCCGCCTCCCGTGGCCCCGGCCGCTGCCCTGGTCCCCGAGACCATGGCGATGCCCGCGCGACCCGGGGCCGCGGCCGTCTCGGCAGGCCCGCAGGCGGAGCTCACGATCGAGTCAGGGCCCGACGCCGGACACACGCACCGCGCGACTGACAAGGCTGTGCGGCTCGGGCGCTCGCCCGACAACGACGTCATCCTCCGCGACCCCGCGACGAGCGGTCACCACGCCCGGCTCGAGCGCCGCGACGAGGCGTTCTGGGTGGTCGACCTGGGCAGCACGAACGGCACCTTCGTCAACGGCGAGTCGGTGCAGGAGAAGCAGCTGAACCACGGCGACCGGCTGACCGTGGGGCAGAACTCAGTCCACTTTTCGCTTGTTGGAGCGGAGTGACGGCTTCAGTCGTTAACTAAGACCGATGCGACTGAAGATCGCTTGGGCCACCGACCCCGGTCTCGAGAGAGAGGAGAACGAGGACTCGGTCATGGTCTGGCGCAACAAGGCCGGGCTGGACACGCTGATCGTGGTTTGCGACGGCATGGGCGGCCACGCCGCCGGCCAGCACGCGAGCTCGATCGCGGTCAAGACCGTCACCAAGGTGATGGCCGAGGACGGGCAGGAAGGGCCTGACGTCGATCGCCTGAAGCGCGCGCTCAAACAGGCGAACACCGCCGTCTTCGAGGCAGCGCACGAAAACCCGGACTGGTCCGGGATGGGCAGCACGATGGTCATCGCCGCCATCCGCAACGGGGAGTGCGCGCTGCTGAACGTCGGCGACAGCCCCGCCTACCTGTTTCGCAACGGGTTCGCCAAGCTCGTCTCCCAGGACCACTCCTGGCCCGCCGAGCAGGTGCGCCTTGGCCTGATCAAGCCCGAGGAGGCGGAGAACCATCCCCTCAAGCACCGGCTGACCCGCGCTGTCGGCGTGTGGGAGCAGATCCAGCCCTACACCGACAAGATGAAGCTCGAGGAGGGCGACGCTGTGGTGCTCTGCAGCGACGGGGTGGAGACAGCGGGGGTGAGCGTGGAAGAGTTGGGGCGCCTGCTGTTGAAGGACGGAAACCTCGACCGCGGCGCCGAGCGCGTGATCGAGCGATGCCGGGAGCTGGGCGCGCCCGACAACGTGACCCTGGCCGTGGCGCGGGTCGAGGTCGACGTCACCAAGACCGCAGTACTACCGAAGATGAAGATCTAGAAAGCCCGCATCAGCGTCTCGGCGACGTGCTCGACCTTCATATTCGATCCCCGCGCCCGTAGTCCAGCCTCGAGCTGCATCTGGCATCCGGGGTTCGCGACCGTGACCACCTCGGCCTTCGTGGCGAGGACGTCCTCGAGCTTCTGGTCGAGGATCCGCTGGGACATGTCGGGTTCCAGCGTGCTGTAGAGGCCGGCGGCGCCGCAGCAGATGTCGGCGTGTCGCATCTCGACGAATTCGATCCCGTCGACGGCGCGGATCAGGTCGCGCGGCTGCTTCTTGATCCTCTGCGCGTGGGCGAGGTGGCACGCGTCCTGGTACGTGACCCTGACCTTGACCTTCTTCTGGGGCGCGGGGATCCCGACCTCGGCGAGCCACTCGGTCAGGTCCTTCACGCGGCCCTTCAGCTCGGGGTAGAAGTCCTTGAGGTGGGCGCCGCATCCGGCGGAGTCGACGACCAGGGCGTCAAAGCTGCCTGCGCGGTAGGTCTTCGTGTTGGCCTCGCGCAGGCGCTCCGCTCCCTTGAGGTCGCCGTTATGCGCGAACAGCGCGCCGCAGCATCGCTCGCCGGGCGGGAACCAGACCTCGCAGCCCGCGAGCTGCAGGAGCTTGACCGCGGCGTAGTGCGATTGGGGGTAGAGAATCGGCATCACGCACCCGACGAGGAACGCGACGCGGTGCTTGCGCTCGCCGAACGCCGGCGCGATGTTCCCCTCCGGGGGGCAGTACCGGGCGCGAAGCCGTGGAAGCATGCGGCCGGAGCGGGCGATCGAGGTCAGGTGCAGTCTCTGGGCGAGGCGGGTGGCGTTGCCGGCGAGCCGCAACCGCGCCGGATGCGCGACCAGCTGGCGGAGGGCGAGGCGGCTGCCGAGGCGCTTGGGCGCCGGGCGGCGAGCGTCCTCCACGTCGGCGCGGCCGGCCTCGATGATGCGGCCGTAGGGAACGCCCGACGGGCACACGGCTTCGCATGTCCTGCAGCCGAGGCAGAGGTCGATGTGCTTCACCTGCTCCTGGTCGAACTCGAGCGTTCCGCGTTTCCACTGCGTCATCAGGTAGATGCGGCCGCGTGGTGACTCGGTCTCCAGGCCGGTGATGCGGAAGGTGGGGCAGGCGTCGAGGCACAGGCCGCAGTGGACGCAGGTGGCGAGGTCGTCGTCCGAGAGGCGCGAGAAGTTGGACGTCAAACCACGAACCTCCCCGGGTTCAGGACGCCGTCGGGATCGAACGCGCGCTTGAGGTTGCGCATGATCTCGATCGTCGCCGGTGGCGTGCCCCAGGCGCCGACCTCGCGCAGGAAGTCGTCCGGCGCCGCGAGCATCACGAGCGAACCCCCCGCCGCCTCGGCGCGCTGGCGGACCTCCTTCACCGAACGAGCGTCGGATGCGATGGCCCAGTGCGCTACGCCCACGCCCGGGGAGGCCCACCAGCCCGCGCCCCGCGGCAGATCCTCGACCAGCCGGCGCAGCTCGGTTCGCGGCGCCGCGATCCGGGCCCAGCGCGCGGGGGCGCGCCTCGCGTGCCTGTCCCAGATGGACTGCTCCTCGGCTGTCCAACCCAGCTCCTTGACGACGCGCTCGACGGCGTCGCGGCTGCCGGTGTAGCGCGCCAGGACGCGCCCGTCGGAGAAGACCTCGAGCGCCGAAGGCGCAACAGGCGTCGCAAGGGCGCGGTCGGCGTCGTCCCATCCGCCGTCGCTCGTCACCGTCACGTCGTGCAGGGGGCGCGGGAAGACCTTGAACGACGCGGCGACGATCACGCCGAGTGATCCGAGCGCCCCGTAGTGCAGCTTCATCATGTCGTAGCCGCTGACGTTCTTCACGACGCGGCCGCCGCCCGTGGCGAGCTTGCCGTCCGGCGTGGCGACGCGGATGCCGATCAGGAAATCGCGCGCGGATCCGAACCGAAAGCGGAGCGGCCCCGTCCATCCCGTCGCCAGCAGCCCGCCGATCGTGTGGCCGGGCGAGTTGAACGGGTCGACGGGCAGGAACTGGCGGTCCCTAGCGAGGTGCTCCTGGAGTGCCTCCAGCGTGATGCCGGCCTCCACGCTGACGACCATGTCGGCCTGAGAGTGCTCGAGCACGCGGTCGAGGTGCGTGGTATGCAGCTCGACGTCGCAGCGGCTCGGCGCGCCGCCCATGCCCTGGGCCCGTCCGCCTCCTACGGGGACCACGGCGAGCTTCGCCTGCGCCGCCTCTCGGAGCGTGGTCGCAAGCTCATCCGCGGTGCGCGGAGCTTCCTGCGTCACCACCATTTCGCTTCGACGGCGAGGCCGGTGCGACCGGCGAGGTGGACGGTCCGGCGCGCATCGTCGGGGAAGATCTTGCCGGGGTTCAGGATGCCCGTCGGGTCGAACACGTCTTTCACCCGGTGCATCGCGCCGAGGTCGTCCTCGCTGTAGATCCACGACATGAACGCGGCCTTCTCGAGCCCGATGCCGTGCTCGCCCGACAGCGCGCCGCCGAGCTCCACGACCGCCCGGAGCATCTCCTCACCAGCCGACTCGACCTGGTGCAGGACCTCCTTGTCGCGCATGTCGAAGAGGATGTTGGGGTGGAGGTTGCCGTCGCCCGCGTGGAAGACGTTGGCGACGGGAAGCTTGTAGTGCTCGCCGATCTCGCCGACCGCGGACAGCACCTGCGGCAGGCGGGAGCGCGGCACGACCCCGTCGTGCAGGTAGTAGTTGGGCTTGATGCGGCCGAGCGCGCCGATCGCCCCCTTGCGCCCCGCCCACAGCAGCTCGCGCTCCGCCGGAGTCTGCGCCTCACGCAGGCCGTAGCCGTGGTTCTCGTCCAGGACCTTGGCGATCGCGGCCATCAGCTCGCGCGTCGACTCGGCGGTACCGTCGACCTCGACGAGGAGCACCGCGCCGGCGTCCGTGGGATAGCCCGCGTGATAGTGGGCCTCGACGGCGCCGACGGTGACCGAGTCCATCATCTCCAGCGCGGCGGGGACGATGCCGCGGCCGATCACCGCGGACACCGCCTGGCTCGCAGTCTCGATGGAGGGGAAGGCAGCGAGCATCGTCGCGATGCTCGGCGGGATGCGCAGCAGCCTGACCTTGATCTTGGTGATCGCGCACAGCGTGCCCTCGGAGCCGACGAGGATGCCGCACAGGTCGAGGCCGGTGCGGTCGGGGGTGTCGCCGCTGACCCAGTGGACGCTGCCGTCGGCGAGCACGACCTCCATGCCGAGCACGTGGTTGGTGGTGACGCCGTAGTACAGGCAGTGCGGGCCGCCCGAGTTCTCGGCGGCGTTGCCACCGATGGTGCACGCCTTCTGGCTCGAGGGGTCGGGGGCGTAGAAGAGGCCGTGCTGAGCGACCACGAGCGACAGCTCCTGGTTCACGACCCCGGGCTCGACCAGCGCCGTCTGCGCGACCGGGTCGACCTCGAGGATCCTGCGCATGCGCGTGACCTGGAGGGCGATGCCGCCGCGGATTGTCACGGCGCCCCCCGAGAGGCCGGTGCCGGCGCCGCGAGGAACCACGGGGATCTTGTGCCTGGCCGCGATCTTCATCACCTCGGCGACGTGCTCCGTGGTGGAGGCGAGGACCACCGCGTCGGGGAGGGCGCCCTCGATCGAGCCGTCGCGCTCGAAGATGCGCAGGTCGTTGGGGGAGACGATGACCGACTCCCTGCCGACGACGCCTCGGAGCTCCTCAACGATCGGGCTAGGAAGCACTGGCGAAGACCTCGAAGCGCCTGGTCGTCGAACCGGGGAACGTCGGCGCCTCGGTGGGCTCCGCGCCGTCGATCAGAAGGTCGAGCCAGGGCTTGCACTCCTCGTCGGTCGGCGTGCGGTCGGTGCGCTCGAAAACGACCTCCTGGATGCGGTTGTGCGGCGAGACCTGGATCGTGTACCAGATCGACAGGCCGTCGGGCGTCACCGCGTGGTGCGACTCGTCGACCTTGCGGTTGACGGGCAGGCGCAGCGGTTTCGCCTCCGCCGCTTCGCGCAGGCGGGCCGCCTCGCTGTCGATGCCGGCCATCAGCTCCAATTTAAACTCGGACTCGATGACCGGTCGTCAACGAGTCGAGGCCGCCCTGGCGATGGGCGTGGCCGACCGGCCGCCCATCGGCGCATGGGGCCACACCTATCGTGAGGAGTGGTCGGCCTCGGACCTGGCCGCGGTCACGGTCGAGCGCGCGCGGCGGTTTGGGTGGGACTTCGTCAAGTTCCAGCCGCGCGCGAGCACGTTTGCCGAGGCGTTCGGGTCGGTGTATCAACCGTCCGGCCACCGCATGCGCGCGCCGATCATGATCCAGCCCGCAGTCCCCGACCTCGAGTCATGGACGTCGGTGTCGCTGTCGCGGCCCGAGGTGTTTGACGAGCAGGTCCGGTCGCTGGGCATGGTGGTGCGCGAGCTCGGGCCGGACGTGCCCGTGATCCAGACGGTGTTCAGTCCCATCACGGTCGGCGGCTACCTGGTGGGCAAGTCGCAGTCGCGCGTGGTCCGCGAGCTGCGCAAGCACCGCGAGGTGGTGGGACCGGCGCTGGAGAAGATCGCTAGCGGGTTGGTGGACTTCAGCCGCCGCTCCATCGCGGCCGGGGCGGCTGGAATCTTCTACGCCGTCTCCGGCTACGCGGGTCGGGGTGTGATGAAGGAAGACGTGTACCGCGAGCTTGTGCTGCCGCACGATCAGGCAGTGCTTGGCGCGCTGCCTTCGGGTGCGTGGTTCAACGTCCTGCACCTGTGCGGCTCGAACTTGAACTTCGCGCTGGCGCGAGACCTGCCGGCGCATGCCGTGAGCTGGTCGATCCACAACCAGGGCAACCCGTCGCTGTCGGAGGGTCGCTCGATCGCGGGGCGCGCGGTGATGGGCGGGCTGAGTCAGCGCTCGACGCTCGTCTACGGTCCGGCTTCGAAGATCGCCGAGGAGGTGCGGGCGGCGATTGCGGACACGGGCGGGCACGGGCTGCTGGTCGCGCCTGGATGCTCTGTGCCG
>VBEK01000083.1 GCA_005889135.1 Chloroflexota bacterium | reverse complement strand
ACCGACTACAGGGCCTCGAATGCGCCCAGCCGCTGGGCGATCAGCAGGTAGACGGCCATGATGGCGATGGGGACCATCGCCAGGGCGGCGGCGAACGGGATGTTGTTGGCGATGCCGACGTTGCTGTAGATCACGTTGCCGATGAAGCTCGACCCGGCGCCACCGACCAGGATGGGCGTGATGTAGTCGCCGAGGGTGAGCGAGAAGGTGAAGATGGAGCCCGCGACCACGCCGGGAAGGGCGAGGGGAAGGACGACGTCGCGCACCGCGCGCCAGCGCCGGGCGCCGAGGTCCGCCGCCGCCTCCAGCAAGGACTCGGGCACGCGCTCGAGCGCCGCGTAGGTCGGGATGATCATGAACGGCAGCCAGATGTAGGAGAAGACGACCCACATGGCGACGTTCGTGTAGCCGATGTCGGCTGGCGGGAGACCGATCGACTGGAGGCTCCAATTGAGGAGCCCGTTGTGGTTGAGGATCAGGATCCAGGCGTAGACCCGGGCGAGGTAGCTGGCCCACAGCGGCAGCAGGACGGCGGCGAAGAGCAGCGTCTGCACGCGTCGCGAGGCCACTCGAGCCATGAAGTAGGCGAAGGGAAAGGCGAGCACGGCGTCGGTGACCGTCACCAGCGCGGCCATCAGCACGGTGCGGCCGATGATCGCGCGGTAGGCCGGCTCCTCGAGGATGCGCTCGAAGTTGCCAAGGTTCCACACCTGGACGATCTGGGTCGTGAACGGGTTGATGGCCCAGAACGCGGTGATCAGGAGGGTCGCCAGCGACGCCAGGTAGATGACGACGAACCAGGCCATGGGCGGGCTGAGCAGCAGCAGCGGGCGGAGCCAGGGAAAACGCCAGAAGAAGGTTGAAAAGCGGGCGGCCCCGCCCGACTTCGAGCGGGGCCGCCGTGCGGTCGCTACCGCCACGCTAGCCCTTGATGGTCGTCCAGGCTGAGACCCACTGGTCGTAGGTGATGCAGCTCTGGCTCCCGTCTGGGCACGTAGAGATCGGCGTCTTCCAGAACTTGATGGTGTCGAAGTACGAGCCCGGCGCGTTCGCGTGGTACTGCGCGCACGAGCCCGCCTGCAGCGCCTCCATCTGCGCGCACGCCTGCGTGTTCACCGGCGTCTCGCCGAAGAACAGCGCCTGCTCGGCCTGCACTTTCGCGGTGCTGACGTACTGCGTCCACAGGTAGGCGCAGTTGGGGTGGGGGGCCTTGGTGGCGAGCATCCACGTGTCGCCCCATCCCGTCGCGCCCTCTTCGGGGATGGTCTCGTCGACCTTCGCGCCGGCGGCCTTGAGCTGGATCGTCTGGTACGGCCAGGCGGCGCCGACGACGACGTCGCCGTTCTGGAACAGCGAGATCTCGTCCGAGGCCAGGGCCCAGTACTTCTTGATCAGCGGGCGCTGGTCGGTGAGCAGCTTCACCGCCGCGTCGAACTGAGGCTTGGTCAGCTCGTAGGGATCCTTGATGCCCAGCTTGGGCTGCGTTTTCATAAGGTAAAGCGCCGCGTCGGCGATCTGGATGGGGTTGTCGGGCACCGTGATCAGGCCCTTGTTGGCCGGGTCGTAGATCACCGCCCAGCTGGTCGGCTTGTTCGGGAACTTGGCGGTGCTGTACAGCAGCGTGTTCGGGCCCCACTGCAGCGAGATGCCGTAGTGGATGCCGCTGATGGTGTTGTAGGGCGGGTTCTTGAAGTACGTCTGGAAGTTGGTCCAGTCCGGGATCAGCTTCTCGTTCATCGGCCGCACGTCGCCGCTGTAGATGAGCCGGAGGTCGGCGTCGCCCGAGGCCGAGACCATGTCGTACTGGCCGCCGCCGCCGTTCTTCATCAGGCTCACCATCTCGTCCGAGGAGCCGGCGTACTTGGCGTTGATGACGCAGCCGGTCTGCTGGGTGAACGGCTTCGCCCACGAGTCGTCGACGTAGCCTTCCCACGCGATCAGGTTGAGCTGGCCCTCGCCGGTCCCGACCTTGTCGAGCGGCTTCAGGTTCGCCGTCGGTGGCGGGGCCTGCGTGTTGCCTGTGTTGTTGTTCGTCCCACCGCACGCGGCGAGCGTGAGGGCGACGAACGCCGCCAGGGCTCCGAGCTTCATGCCTTCCTACCTCCGTTTCCGAGGACGTACGTGTGGTCCGGGGTCCAGGCGAGCCTCACCGGCCGGCCTTCGAATCTCCGGGCGTCCCCGATGGCGTCCATATTCTGACGTACCGTCACGAGCTGCTCCCCGCGGTCGAGGCGGACCACGTAGCGGGTGCTCATGCCTACGTAGATCACCTCCTCGACCTGGCCGGGCTCGACGGTCATGCCGGCGGCGGGCTGCTCGCCTTCGGCCAGCATGCGGATCTTCTCCGGCCGGACGACGAAGCGGACGCCGTCGCGCAGGAGCACGTTGGAGATGCCGATGAACCCCGCGACGAACTCGGTCGCGGGCCGCTCGTACACCTCGACCGGGGAGCCGATCTGCTCGATCTCGCCGTTCGCCATCACCGCCAGGCGGTCGCTCATGGTGAGCGCCTCCTCCTGGTCGTGGGTGACGTAGACGAAGGTGATGCCGACCTCCTTCTGGATCTGCTTCAGCTCGATCTGCATCTCCTGGCGGAGCTTGAGATCGAGGGCGCCGAGCGGCTCGTCGAGGAGGAGCACCTCCGGCTCGTTGACCACGGCCCGCGCGAGCGCCACCCGCTGGCGCTGGCCGCCGGACAGCTGGTTGGGACGCCGATGACCGAGGCCGACAAGCCGGACCATGGCCAGCGCGCGCTCCACGCGTTTGGCGCGCACCTGGCGCGACACGCCCTTGACGCGGAGGCCGTAGCCGATGTTGTCGGCCACGGTCATGTGCGGGAACAGCGCGTAGTCCTGGAAGACCGTGTTCGTGTGCCGCAGGTGCGGCGGCACGTTGGTCACGTCGCGGCCGGCAAGCTGGATGCGGCCGCCGTCCGGCCGCTCGAATCCGGCGATGAGGCGGAGCAGGGTCGTCTTGCCGGAGCCGGACGGCCCGAGGAGGGTGAAGAACTCGCCCTCGTCGACGACGAGGTCCACGCCCGCCACCGCGAGGACAGAGCCGTAGCTCTTGCGGACGCCCTCGAGTCTCAGTGCGGGCTTTTTGGGCTTTGGCTCGGCGTCAGTCAAGCGAGGCCATGACGTGCTTGATCTGCGTGTACTCCTCGAGCGAGTAGACCGACATGTCCTTGCCGTAGCCGCTCTGCTTGTAGCCGCCGTGCGGCATCTCGTTGACGAGCGGGATGTGGGTGTTGATCCAGACCGTGCCGAACTGCAGCTTGCGCGCCATGCGCAGGGCGCGGCCGACGTCGCGCGTCCACACCGAGGCGGCGAGCCCGTAGTCGACTCCGTTCGCCCAAGCGAGCGCCTGGTCCTCGTCGCTGAAGCGCTGCACAGTCACGACCGGACCGAAGACCTCTTTCCTCACGATCTCCTCGTCAGCGCTCTTGGGGACGACGACCGTCGGCTCGTACCACGAGCCCGGCTTCTTGATGCGCGCGCCCCCGGTCACGATCTCGGCTCCCTCCTTCCTTGCCCGGTCGACGAACCCTGACACGCGCTCGAGCTGCTCCTCGGTCACGAGCGGCCCCATCTCGGTGTCGTCGGCGAGGGGGTCGCCGACCTTCAGGCTCCTGACCGCGGGCACGAGGTCGCCCAGCAGC
>VBEK01000082.1 GCA_005889135.1 Chloroflexota bacterium | reverse complement strand
CTTCGAGGACGAGAACCAGCTGCTGGAGACCATCCGGCGCATGGTGGCGACGACCGGCCGCCACATCGACGGCCTCAACCCGATGGTCGACGCCCGCCTGCCGGACGGAAGCCGCGTCAACGCCATCATCCGGCCGGCCGCGATCCACGGCCCGGCGCTGACGATTCGCAAGTTCAAGGACGCGGTCCTCGGCATCGAAGACCTGAAGCACGAGGGCAGCCTCAGCCCTGCCATGGCGGAGTTTCTCCAGGCCGCGGTGCTCGGGCGCATGAACATCCTCGTCTCCGGCGGCACCGGCTCCGGCAAGACGACGACGCTCAACGTGATCGCGCGCTTCATCCCGCACAACCAGCGCGTGATCACCATCGAGGACGCGGCCGAGCTGCAGATCGACCACCCGCACGTCATCGCCCTCGAGCACCGCCCGCCGAACGTCGAGGGCAAGGGCGAGCTCACGATCCGGCAGCTGCTGCGCAACAGCCTCCGCATGCGGCCCGACCGCATCCTGGTGGGCGAGGTCCGCGGCGCCGAGGCCCTGGACATGCTGCAGGCGATGAACACCGGCCACGACGGGTCGATGTCGACCATCCACTCCAACTCCGCCCGCGACGCGCTGTCGCGCCTGGAGACGATGGTGATGATGGCGTCGATCGACATCCCTTTCGAGGCGGTGCGCGCGCAGATCGCCTCCGCCGTCAACCTCATCGTCCACCAGGCGCGCATGCCCGATGGCCGGCGCAAGGTGGCCCAGATCGCCGAGGTCGTCGGCTACGACACCAACGGGGCCGTCCTGCGCGACATCTTTCTGCTCGGCATGGGCCCGGACCTGCGGCTCGAGTACAACGCCACGGGCTACGTGCCGACCGCCCTCGACAAGGCGGCTTTCTACGGCGTCCAGGTCAACCAGGACCTGTTCGACCCAGTGAAGTCGCGCTTCATCCCCGCGGGCTCGGACAGCATGATGCCGGTCGTCAAGGACCCGCTGCTGGCCGGGGCGGGCAAGACCGAAAACGTGGTCCGTCAGGTCTTCGTCGTGCCGTTCAGCTCCGACCGCCCGGCGCCTCCGGCGACGGCGACGGCAGGCGGGGCTGCCGCCCCGCAGGTGACCGCGCAGACCCCGGAGATGCAGGAAGAGATGCGCAAGCTGATCGACGCCGCCCGAACGGCCGTCACCGACCTGCAGGCCGCGGCGCCCGCGCCCGCCGCCGCGGCACCGCCGGCCGCGCCGATCGTGTACCCGGTGGCACCGCCTCAGGCGCCTGGGGCGGTGCCGACGTTTCCGGTGCCGGTCGCGTACGCCCCCGCCGACGTCGGGCACGCCCAGCAGGCCCTGGAGGCGGCGACCGCGATGGCCCGCGCGACCACCGCCCTGGGCCAGCTGGCGGCCGCATCCAGCGGTTTCAGCGGCATGCTGCCCACGGTCACGGCCAAGGAAGGCGCGCCCGGCCCGGCCGGCGCCTCGCGCCGCATACAGGCCGTGATCGAGAGCATCATCACCCGCCGCGGTCTCAGCCTTCGCCTCGCCCCGGGCCTGACCGAGACGTTCGAGGGCGCGGAGCTCAAGGCGAGCGACTACGCCAAAGAGAACAAGATCAGCAGGGACTCGGCCGGGCGAGAGCTGAGGCTCGCCGCCGAGGCGGGGCTGCTGCAGACCGTGCGCTACCCGCAAGGTGAGGCGGGCTTCCGCGCCTCGCAGGGTATGTTGCGGGAGATCGCCGAGGGCCTCGGCCAACCCATCAACACCGCCGCGCCGCTGACCGCCGAAACCATCATCGGCAGCCTTGCCGTCGGCCAGACCGAGGGCACCGTGACGATCATGTTCACCGACGTCGAGGAGTCGACGCGATTGCTCTCGACGCGAGGCTTCACCGCCTCGCACGAGATCATGAAGGCGTACGAGACGATCATCGACGAGAAGGTCAGCCTGCACGCCGGCCGGCGGATCAAGGGTCTCGGCGACGGCTTCATGATCAGCTTCGGGTCGGCGCGCCACGGCGTCGAGTGCGCGCTCGACATCCAGCAGGCGATCACCGAGTACAGCAAGCAGAACCCCGAGCGCAAGCTCAGGATCCGCATCGGCCTCAACACCGGCGAGGTGGTCGAGGAGGGCGGTGACATCTTCGGCGCCGCGGTCAACGTCGCCGCGCGCGTGGCCGGCAAGGCGAAGGGCGGCGAGATCCTGGTGTCCGAGATCGTGCGCCAGCTCGTCGGCCCGATCGCGGAGTTGACTTTCGACTTCCGCGGCCGTTACAAGCTCAAGGGCTTCCCCGACCGCTGGCGCTTGCACGAGGTCACGCCCGGCGAGGTCAAGGAAGCGCCCCGCGTCCCGACGTCGGCCGACGGCTTCGTCGACCGGGAGCAGGAGCGCCTCGACATTCGCATGGTCCTCGATCGCGCGGCGATCGGCAGCGGGTCGCTCGTCTTTCTCACCGGCGCCCCGGGCATCGGCGCGTCCCGGCTGGCGACCGAGGTCGCGCGCGAGGCGGCGGCGAAGGGGTGGCTGGTGCTCAGCGGCCGCTGCCTGGAAAACGACGGCGGGCCTTACGGCTCCTTCCGCGACATCCTCACCGCGGCTGTCGCGGCGACCCCGGCCAAGGCTCTGCTCGAGGCTGCCGGCGACCACGGCCCGCTGCTCGCGACGCTCGCACCAAGCCTGCGCCAGAAGGCGCGCGGCATCGCCGCCGCTCACGAGGTGCCCGCCGACAAGGTCCGGGAGCAGCTGTTCAAGGCCGTGCACGAGTTCCTCAGCGGGATCCAGGGCGCGAAGCCGCTCCTCATCCTGCTCGACAACCTGCAGTGGGCCGACGAGGCGACGGTCCTCTTGCTGCGCGACCTGGCGCTGCGCATCAACAGCAGCCGGATGTTGTTGATCGGGACCTACTGGGATACGGAGCTCGACTCGGGCCGGCCGTTTGCGACCACCCTTTCGAGGCTGCTGAGGCGCCGCCGGGCACAGCGCATCGCGCTGGGCCGGCTCTCAGACTCGGACGTCGAGCGGGTGGTCGCGGGCCTGACCGAAACGGCGGTGACGCCGGTGCAGATGACCGGCATCAAGGCCGCCTCCGAGGGCAACCCGCTGTTCGTCGAGCACTCGGTGCTCTACCTCGCCGAGTCGGAGAGCATGCTCGGGACGGGTCACGCGCAGGGCAGCTACACGGAGGAGGACCTCGAGCTCGCACAGAGCGTGCGGGGCCTCATCGGCCGGCGGATCCAGCGCCTCAGCGAGCCGGCGCAGCGCATGCTGGTCGCGGCTGGAATCATCGGCCGCGACTTCGACGTCCCGCTGCTGGAGGCTTTCGGAGAGCTCTCCGGCCACGAGCTGCGCGACGCCCTCGACGAGGCGACGCGCGGTCACTTCCTCGTCGCGGCCGGCAAGGACACGTATCGGTTCGCGCACGACCTCGTGCGCCAGCGCGTGCTGGCCGCACTGCCGCTGCCGCGCCTGCAGGCGTACCACCTGGCCGTCGCGGACACGCTGGAGCGGATGTACGCGAAGAGCACGCGCGACCACGCCGCGGAGATCGGCTACCACCTCTACCAGGCAGGGACCGCGGCCGATGGCGCGCGCACGGCGACGTATCTCGCGCAAGCCGCGGCCAACGCCCTGAGCGTCGGCGCGTTCGAAGAGGCGCTGCGCCTGGTCGATTCGACCCTGCAGCTCCTGCCCGCCGACCGCACGCGCGAGCGGGCCCAGGCGCTGGCCGACCGCGCCACGGCGTTGTGGGGCCTGGCCCGGCTCGAGGACGCGAAGGCGGCGTGGCGGGGCGCGATCCAGCGCTACGACGAGCTCGGCGACGGCAAGGCCGCGGGTGCGCTGCACCGGCGGATCGCGCACCTGGAGACGCGCGGAGAGCCGGCGCACGAGACCAACGGCGCAGGCCCGACCGAGGCGGTGCCCGAACGGGCGACCGAGATCGTCAGCTCGTGATCCGGCTCGCCACGGGCACCGGGGCGTAGCCGGCGCCGTACGTGATCGTCGGCAACGTGCCGCTGAAGTTCACTGCGCCGGCCATGACCCCGGCCGTGGCGGCAACCTCCCAGACGTAGGGCGAGGTGATATTGACGGTCGCGCCCGGCGAGTAGAACAGGCCGATGTAGGCCGAGTTCGAGCTCGCGCCCAGGGAGTTCGTGCAGCTGTTGGCGGCGGGCTCGTAAACGCTCACCCAGTTGTACTGGTAGCCGCTGAAGACGTAGTTGTCGCCGCTGGTGACGGTCAGACAGCTCCCTGCCGGGAAGTAGAGCTCGACTGCGCCGGGAGTAATCGCCGCCGGGCATGTGGCGTAGGCGTTGC
>VBEK01000081.1 GCA_005889135.1 Chloroflexota bacterium | reverse complement strand
CCGACCGGAATTTTCCAGCGCTCGCGCTCATCGCCGGCTTCACGTGGATCTCGATGGTGGCGCTGCACCTCATCCGCAAGGAGGACGCGAAAATTCAGCCTGGCGGCTGACGACGCCGCGCATCCCGAAACCTAGGGTGGTGCCCATGGAAAACACCACCATCGTCGAGACCCACGGTCTCACCAAGCGATTTGGCAGCGGAGTCCTCGCCGTCGACTCCGTTGACATGAGCGTGCGGCGCGGCGAGGTCTACGGCTTTCTCGGGCCCAACGGGGCGGGGAAGACCACGACCCTGCGCATGCTCGTCGGCCTCATCCGGCCGACCTCGGGAACGGCAACCGTCGCCGGTCACGCTCCCGGCGATCCCAAGGGACTGGCCAGGATCGGCTCGCTCATCGAGTCGCCCGGCTTCTACCCCTACCTCTCGGGCCGCGAGAACCTGAGGGTGGTCGCCGATATGGCGAGCGTGAAGCAGAAGCGGGTCGACGAGGTGCTGGACATCGTCGAGCTCAGCACCCGGGCCGGCCGCAGGTTCGGCACCTACTCGACCGGCATGAAGCAGCGCCTCGGCGTCGCCGCGGCGCTGCTCAAGGACCCGGATCTCCTCATCCTCGACGAGCCCACCAACGGCCTCGACCCCCAAGGGATGGCCGAGATGCGCAAGCTCATCAAGGACATCGGCCAGGGCGAGCGCACGGTGCTCCTCTCGAGCCACCTCCTCGGCGAGGTCGAGCAGATTTGCGACCGGGTCGGCGTCATCAGCAACGGCAAGCTCATCACGCAATCGACCGTGCAGGAGCTGCTCGGCGAAGAAGGCGTGCTGGTGCGCGCCCAGCCCATCGAGCAGGCGCAGGACATCTTGACGCGAATTTATGGAGCCGATGCGATCAGCCGTCAGGACGGCGCAATCCGACTCAAGACCAAACCCGAAAACAGTGTCGAGATCAACCGCAGCCTGACCACCGCAGGCATCGGCGTGAGCGAGCTCCGCCCATTCGAGAGATCGCTGGAGGAAGTCTTCTTCCAGCTCACAGGAGAAAAGCAGGGATCATGATCGCAACCATCAAAGCGGAATGGCGTAAGAGTCGACTGCGGCCGGGGTTCCTCATCGGGGCCGGCGTCATCGCCGGAATCACAATCCTGGTCTACGCCGCCAACTGGTACCTCGCACTTCACCCGCTCGCAACTCGCGGCGGCGACCGCGCGATCGTGAGCCTCGCGACCCTGTACCCCGACCAGTTCGTCAACAACGTCATGGGCGCGGCATTTCCCATCGGAGCGGCGGTGGCGATCGTTCTCGGCGCCCTCTTCGCCGGCTCGGAGTACGGCTGGGGCACAGTCAAGACGATGTTCACGCAGCGGCCCGGACGGCTGACCGTCTGGGGAGGGCGCCTGTTCGTGTTCGGAATCTGGATGCTCATCCTGACCCTGGTGTTGTTCGGCGTCGGCGCGGCCAGCAGTGTGGTGGTGGCCTCGTTCCAGGGCCACGCGATCACCGGGCCGGCGGCTATCGACCTGGCCAAGGGCATCGGCTCGATCTGGCTCATCTTCACGGTCAACGGCGCCATCGGGCTCGCCCTCGGCGTGCTCATCCGGCAGTCCGCGGCCGCCCTGGGCATCGGCCTCACTTACGTCCTGGCGGTGGAGATCATCGCCGTGAGGATCATCAACCTCATCAACAATGGCCAGTTCAAGAACGTCACCGAGCAGTTCGTCAACCAGAACGCGACGGCGCTGACGCAGAGCTTCACGTCAGCCGCGTTCGGAGCCGCTCCCTCGCCGGCGATCAGCGCCGACCACGCGGTGCTTGTGCTCGCGGCCTACGGCGTGGGTTTGGTGATCGTCGCCGCCGGACTCCTCAGGCTCAGGGACGTCACATAGACCAGAACCCTCCTCGACAACTGATGCGCGGCCGGCCGTGGTCATGGATCACCGGCCGGCCGCGGCTTACCGACGGGATCGTGGTCCTGTTCAACCTGGTCGCCGGGGTCCTCGCGGTGGTCGTCACTTACTTCGGCGAGACGATTCCGCTTCCGGCACTCCTGTTGGTCTTGGTCGAGTCGCTGCCTTTGTGGAATCGTCGCCGCCAGCCCGTCTTGGTTCTCGTCGTGGTCGCGTGCGCCGAGATCGTGAAATGGGCGCTTGGTTACTCGCACGAGCCGTCAGGCCCCGCGCTGCTCTTTGCCGTCTACGCAGTTTCGGTTTATGACCGCGGACCCGCCCGAGTGTGGATTGCCGGTGCGGCGATTGCGCTCATCGCGGTCGCCGTGGGGCTGCTGCTCATCGGCGACTTCCAGGTCTCTCGCAACCTGATTCCGGCCGGCGCAACGTCTCTTGTCGCCTGGGTCATCGGCGATTACATGCGGTCGCGCCGGCGATTCTTCGACGACCTCGTCGCGCAGCATCGGAAGGAGCGCGAGCTGGCGGCAGAAGAAGAAAGGCTGCGCATCGCCCGCGAGCTGCACGACGTCGTGGCGCACAACGTCAGCGTGATGGCCATCCAGGCTGGCGCGGCGCGCGTGTCGGGCGAATCGAGCCAGCAGGCGCTCGAGTCGATCGAGCAGAGCGCGCGCGACACCCTCTCAGAGCTCAACAAGCTGCTCGGCGTGCTGCGCAAGAGCCCGGGTGGGCCCGAGCTGGCTCCGCAGCCGACGCTCGACGATCTCGACGCCCTCCTGAAGCCCGCTCGAGATGCTGGCTTGAACGCCACGCTCAAGGTCGAGGGTGAGAGGCGGACGCTCTCCTCGGCGCTTGACCTCTCCGCCTATCGGATCATCCAGGAGGCGATCACCAACGTCCTCAAGCACGCCGGCGCGAGCCGCGTCGAAGTCGTCGTCGACTACGAGCCCGACGCGCTGCTGCTGACCGTCAGCGACAACGGAACCGGTCCGCTAGGCGCGCAGTCCGGCGGGCACGGCCTGATCGGGATGCGCGAGCGCGTCGAGCTCTTCGGTGGCGAGCTCGGCACCGGCTCGTCGTCGCTGGGCGGCTTCACCGTGCGCGCCAAGTTGCCCGTGAAGACTTGATCCGGGTCGCAATCGCCGACGACCAGGCGATGGTCCGTGCCGGCTTTCGCCTCATCGTCCAGTCGCAGAAGGACATGCAGGTCGCGGGCGAGGCCTCGGATGGCAATGAGGCGGTGGAGCTCGCCCGCCGCGAGCGTCCGCACGTCGTGCTCATGGACATCCGTATGCCGCGGATGGACGGCATCGAGGCCACGCGGCAGATCGCCGGTGTTGCGCGTGTGGTCATCCTGACCACGTTCGAGTTGGACGAGTACGTTTTTGACGCCCTGGCCGCCGGCGCGTCCGCCTTCCTCCTCAAGGCCGCGCCGCCTGAGGACCTCATCCGCGCCATCCGGGTCGTCGCCGAGGGCGACGCCCTGCTGGCCCCGTCGATCACTCGCAAGCTGATCGAGGAGTTTGCCAGGAGACCGGAGCCCGCCCGTCGCCAACTCAAGCAGCTCGAGTCGCTGACCGAGCGCGAGCGCGAGGTCCTGGCCGAGGTCGCGCGAGGACTTACCAACTCGGAGATCGCCGGCCGGCTGCATGTCAGCGAGACCACGGTCAAAACGCACGTGGCGCACATGCTCGACAAGCTGCAGCTCCGTGACCGCGTGCAGGCGGTGATCCTTGCCTACGAAGTCGGCTTGGTGGGCTAGGCAACTCCTTCCCCAGTCATGGGGAGGTGGAGCCCAAGGCGCCGGAGGGGTTACTTCTTGGTTCAAGCTCTCCTTGGCCCTGCGCGCCGGACAGCGATCCGGTAGGCCTCGTCGAGCAGCGATTTCAGGGTGTCAACGTCGCGTTGCTCGGGTTGAGAACGCAAACCCAGTGGTTCCGGCAACGTCACCAGCACCGACTGATGGCCCGGCGCGTGCGCTGGTTTCTACAAGCCTTAATCCGCGCATCAGCTCCACGTCGCCATCGACCGATCGCCGCTGGGTGCCCGGCGCGCCCCAGCGTGATCGGCCACTTGCAACACGCTCCGCACCTGAAACCGCCATGAAGTACGACAGGATGCAGGTCGTCCAGACGGGTTCCAGCGTGATCAAGGGCTGCGATCGCCCGGGG
>VBEK01000080.1 GCA_005889135.1 Chloroflexota bacterium | reverse complement strand
CACGCCGGTGCTCAGCCCTGAGGGCGGGTTCAAGTCCGACCTCACGATCATGCGGTTGGGCGAAGAGCACTTCCGGGTGGTGACCGGAGGCGCGGCGGGGATGTCGGACAAGAAGTGGTTCCGCGACCACCTCGCCGAAGGCGCCCAGCTCGCCGACCTGACGTCTGCGATGACGACGATCGGGCTGTGGGGCCCGCTAGCCCGCGACATCCTCGCCTCCACCACAGCGGACGACGTTTCCAACGAGGGCTTCAAGTTCGGCGCGTGCCGGGTGATCGAGATCGGCACCCAGCGCGTGCTCGCGTCGCGCATCTCCTACGTGGGCGACCTCGGCTGGGAGCTGTACGTGCCGATGGAGCAAGGGCTCGAGCTGTGGGACACGCTGTGGGAGGCGGGCCGGCCGCACGGCATGGCCCCGTGCGGGATCGGCGTCTACGGAACGACGGGGCGCCTGGAGAAGTGCTACCGGGCGCACGGCAACGAGCTCGAGACGGAGTACAACGTCGTCGAGGCCGGGATGGCCGCGCCTCGGGTCAAGGAGCAAGAGTTCGTGGGCAAGGAGGCGCACCTCCGCCACCGCGAGGAGGACCCGGCCGCCGTCCTCTGCACGCTCACCGTCGACGACCACACCTCGAAGTCGGGCGAGAAGCGCTACATGCTCGGGCGTGAGCCGATCCTCACGCGCGACGGCCAGCGGATCGTCGACCGCCGCGGGCGCGGCTCGTACGTGACCAGCGCCGGCGCCGGGCCGTCGGTGGGCAAGCACATCCTGATGGCGTACCTGACGCCCGAGGAGGCGGTTGCCGGCAACCAGCTCCTGGTCGAGTACATGGGCGAGCGCTACCCGGTGACGGTCGCGGTCGCCGGCGCCACGCCGCTGTTTGACCCCGAGAACACGCGCATTCGGGCTTAGCACGGTGCGGGTCGCTGTCTGCGTCAAACGCGTGCCGATCACCGGTGGGCGGATCGTCCTCACCGCGGACGCCCAGGCGATCGACACGCAGCACCTGGGCTTCACGATCAGCCCGCACGAGGAGTGCGGCGTCGAGGAGGCCGTGCGCCTGATCGAGGCCAACAAAGGCGAGTCCGTCGTGCTCACGCTCGGTCCGGCGGAGGCGATCGAGCAGCTGCGGGACGCGATGGCGCTGGGCATCGACCGCGCCATCCATCTCCGCACCTACGGCCGCGAGTGGGACGGCGAGGCCACCGCCTCTGCGCTGGTCGAGGCGATCCGCGCCGATGAGGCCGCCGAGGGCCGCTTCGACCTGATCTTCTTCGGCAACGAGTCGGCCGACTCGGGCGGATTCCAGGTCGGGATCCGCGTCGCCTACGCCCTCGGGCGTCCATGCGTCACCGGGCTCAAGAAGGTCACGGTCGAGGGCACGTCCGTGCGCTGCGAGCAGGAGGTCGAGGGCGGGCGCGACGTCTACGTCGTGCCACTGCCGGCGGTGCTGACGGTGAAAGAGGGGCTCAACCTGCCGCGCTACCCGTCGGTGCCGGGCCGGATGCGCGCACGGAGCAAGCAGGTGACGGAGCTGAACCCGCAGCGGCCGGAGCCGCGCCTCGAGCTGGTCAAGCTTGCCGTCCCAGCGGGCCAGGGGCGGCGCGCGGAGTCGCTGGGCGCCGGAGCGGCCGCGGCTTCCGCGGTCGTCGACGTCCTGGAGAAGGCGGGGCTGGTGTGACGGTCCTTCTCATCGACGACCACACGGAGGTTTCGCGGCAGGCGCTGACCCTGGCCCGCAAGTTCGGCGAGCCCCAGGCCGTCGCGCTGGACTCGTTCTCGCCCTTCGCCCCCGACGCGCTGGCGGCGGCGATCGCGCTGTTGAACCCGTCCGCATTATTCGCCGCCGGCACGGAGCGCGGCAACGAGGTGATGGCGCGGGTGGCGGCGCGGATGGGCCTACCCTTCGCCGCCAACTGCGTCGCCGCCGAACCCGGTGATCCCGTGACGGTGACGCGGCTGCGCTGGGGCGGGTCGCTGCTGGAGGAAGCCCGGCTGCACAGCCCGCGACCGCTCATCACCGTCGCGCCGCACACCGTTAGTCCGGACAATGGGCCACCGCCGGCGCAAATCTCGGTCGATAGTCCGGACAATGGCGCATTCGTCGTGCAGGTTTCTGGGCACGTCCAGCCGACCAACGGCGGCGTGTCGCTGGCGGCCGCCAAGGTGATCGTCAGCGGCGGCCGCGGCGTCGGGTCGAAGGAAGGCTTCGCCATCATCGAGGAGCTCGCCGGCCTGCTGGGCGCCGCCGTCGGCTGCTCGCGGGCGGTGACGAGCGCAGGCTGGCGGCCGCACAGCGACCAGGTCGGCCAGACCGGAACCAAGGTCTCGCCCGAGGTCTACATCGCGTGTGGGATCTCAGGCGCGACGCAGCACATGGCCGGTCTCAAGGGCGCGAAGCGGATCGTGGCCATCAACTCCGACCCGCAGGCGCCGCTGATGCTGAACGCGGATTACACGGTGACCGGCGACCTGAAGGAGATCGTGCCGGCGATCTCGGCGGAGATACGCAAACGACGTTAGTCGCCTTGCTTGTGGTCCTGGCCGTGGCGCTTGCGCTCTTCTCGCGCCGGGCGCTGTTCCTCTACCGACTGATACGTTCTGGCAAACCGGCCGCGCGATTCGACCACGTGCCGGCGCGCGTGCGCACTGAGGTCGTCGACGTGATCGGGCAGCGCAAGCTCCTGCAGCGACTCGTGCCCGGTCTGATGCACGCAGCGATCTTCTGGGGCTTCATCGTGCTGTTCCCCACGATCGTGATCGCGATGATCGGCGCGGCCGATCCGCATACAACCCTGCCATGGCTCGGCGAGCAGGGCTGGTACGCGCTGCTGGTCGACGTCTTCGCGGTGCTGGTGTTCGCCGGTGTGGTGACAGCGTTCGTGATCCGCAAGGTGGTTCGCCCCAAACGGTTCGTCGGGAGCCACCTCGGCGAGGCAGACCTGATCCTTTTGCTGATCGCCGGGATCGTGATCACGCTCGTGCTGTGGCACGCGTCGCGGATCGCGCTCGGCTGGAACGAGTATCCGGCGAGCTGGGCGTCAGTCTCCAACGCCGTGTCGCACCTCCTACCGGCGGCCGTGCTCCCCTACGTCGAGCGAGGCGCGGTCTGGGCGCACATCCTGATCATCCTGTCCTTCCTCGTCTACCTCCCGTACTCCAAGCACCTGCACATCCTGGTGGCGGCGATCAACGTCTTCTTCGGCAAGATGCGACCGCGCGGAACGCTCGAGAAGATCGACTTCGAGCAGCCCGAGGCGGATGTTCGCTTCGGCGCCGCGCGTGCCAGGGACCTGACGTGGAAGCAGATGCTCGACACGATGTCATGCACCGAGTGCGGCCGCTGTCAGGAGGTATGTCCCGCCTACAACACCGGCAAGCCGCTGTCGCCGAAGCTCGTGATCATGTACGAGCGCGACCACCTGCTGGGCGGCGCAGACACGCCTATCGTGCCGAACGCCGTCATCGACGACATGGTGTGGGACTGTGTCACATGCGGCGCTTGCGTCCGTGAGTGCCCGGTCAACATCGAGCACATCGACCACATCGTCGACCTCCGACGCAACCTGGTGATGGTGGAGTCGCGGTTTCCGG
>VBEK01000035.1 GCA_005889135.1 Chloroflexota bacterium | reverse complement strand
AAGCTTTCGCGGCGGTTTTACAGACCGTTGGGCTCGCCACGTGCCCTTTGCCGACCCAGGACGCCAGAGACGAGGCGGCGAGAGGCCTAGTTTAGGCCAAGCTCGATAATTCCCCCCGTGGCCAAGGGGTACGCCCGCTACGTCCTCCTCCTGATGGTCGGCATCAACCTCCTCAACTACCTCGACCGCTATGTCGCCGCCGCCGTTGCCCCCCAGGTCCAGGACGAGCTCCACCTCACCAACTCCGAGGTTGGCCTCTTCGGCACCGCCTTCCTCCTCGTCTACGCCATCGCCGCGATCCCCTTCGGTTACTGGGGCGATCGCGGCGTGAGAAAGACCGTGATCGGCGTCGGGGTGACCATCTGGAGCATCGCCACCGTCCTGACCGGCTTCGCCCGCAACTACGCCCAGCTCTTCCTCAGCCGCGCCGTCGTCGGCATCGGCGAAGCCAGCTACTACCCGGCGGGCACGAGCCTCATGTCCGACTGGTTCCCCAAGGAGCAGCGCGCCCGCGTGATGTCGCTCTGGGGCGCCGGGAGCACGATTGGCATCGCCCTCGGGTACGCCGGCGGCGGCTACATCGCCGACGCGCTCGGGTGGCGCGCTGCCTTCTTCATCGCCGGCATCCCCGGCCTGCTCCTGGCCTTCCTCGCCTTCCAGATGCGCGAGCCACTGCGCGGCGCCGTCGAAAAGGCCGGCCCGGCGGTGGCGAGAACGGCCGAGGCCAGCTTCCGCAAGTTCCTCGACCTGCTCAAGATCCCGACCCTCCGGGCGACCATCATCTCCCAGACGCTTCTGTTCTTCGTCCTCGCCTCTAACGCCTTCTGGCTCCCGACGGTGCTGCAGAGAAGGTTCGAGATGAGCTCGACCCGCGCGGGCCTGCTCTCCGGCGCCGTGATCGTCGTCGGGGGGCTGATCGGCACGCTCGCCGGCGGCTGGCTCGCGGACCGTCGCGCCCTGAAGTCGCCCGGCGCCCACCTCGAGACGGGCATCGTTGGCTTTCTCGCCGGCGCCGTCCTGATCGCCATCGCCATCGTCAGCCCCCTCAACGTCGGGCCGATCCCCGTCTTCGTGCCCGTCTTCCTGGTGACGGTGGTCTGCCTCTACCTCTACTCCGGCCCCTTCACGGCCGTCGCCCAGAACGTCGTCAGCCCCGGCCTGCGGGCCAGCGCCGTGACCCTGCTCCTCTTCATCGCCCACGTCTTCGGCGACTCCCACGCGCCCTTCGACATCGGCTATCTCAGCGACCGCTTCGGCGGCAACCTGACGCTGGCGCTGTTGATCACGAGCCCGACGCTTCTCGTCCTGGCGGCCGTCGCGGCCGCGACGGGCCTTAGGACCGTGAAGATAGACACCGACAAGATGGAGCAGGAGTGGGCGGCGAAGGGCGCCGCTGCGCCGGAACTGGCTCCGGTCTAGCTAGTCGTTAGTAGATAAACCCGACCAGCCGCGAGCCGAGCTGGCCCGGCTTGATGGTGCGCTCGTCGATCACGTCGAACGCGACCCAGTTCATCTCCGACACCACCCACGAGCCGTCCGGATTCACCGCCTCCACGTACGCGACGTGCCCCGCCCACGACTCCCACGTGACCATGATCGCCCCGACCTTCGGCGTCGGCCCGACCGCGTAGCCCTGGGCCGCCGCGTTCTGGTACCAGTAGCCCGCGTCGCCGGTCCACGTCACGTTGCGCTTGGTCGCCACGTAGTAGGTGCACCACCCGACTGGGAACTTGTTGTTCACGTACGGGCCGAGGCAGCAGTTCAGGACCTTGACTTGGTAGGACGCCGAGCTCGCGCCGCGCAGGATCTGGTACAGCGCCGGCGGCGGTGGGAACGCACCGCCCGTACCGCCCGGGATGACCAGCACCGTGCCCGGCGTTAGGGTCGTCGTGCGCAGGCGGTTGAAGTCGATGATCGTCTGCGGGTCGACCGAGTACTTGGTCGCCAGGGCGTCGATCGTGTCCGAAGACTTGGTGACGACGACGACGCCGTGCACCGGCGGGACCAGGATCTGGTCGCCGGTGGCGACGGTGTCGGTCGAGTAGAGGTTGGAGTTCGACCAGCGGATCTCGGCCACGGTGACGTGGTACTTCGCCGCGATCGTGCCCAGGTTCTCGCCCGCCGCCACGGTGTACGTGAACGGCTTGTGGTTGACCGTGGCCGCGGTCGGGATCGACACCGGCTTGATGATCGTGCTGTAGCGCCCCATCGACACATCGCCGTAGTCGCCGCCCTCGCCGACCACGATGGCCTCGGCGTTCACGGGGCCCAGGCGCGCGGTCAGCGTGGTGGGGAAATGACGGTCAATCGCGGCGTAGCTCGACATCGCTACCGCTATTCCGAGTACGACGGCATGGGTCAGGTAACGATTAATACGCAGTTGCCTACCCCTAAAAGGATGTGAATCCGCCCTGGCGGCGGGAGGATCCCCAGAAGACCTAGGCACCGTATCAGACCCGCGACGGGCCAGTCAACCCTTGGCGGCTACTTATGGGAAGCTCGACGGTGGCGGGGAGTCCGTATCCGAGCTCGATTCGGATTGCAGGACTCGGCCGCCACAGGCCCCGGCGGCGAACGCCGGTTCGGCTGCCGATCCGTTGCCTGACCTGGCCGAGTAGCCGGTGCACAAGGACGTTCAAAGCACGCCCCAACCGCTACTTGCTAAGGGCTTAAGGACCTCCGCGGACGTAGATCGTCTGCCCCGAGACGTACGACGACTCGTCGCTGCACAGGAACGCGATCACGGTCGCGATGTCCTCCGGCTGGCCGATCCGGCGCAGGGGGATCTGCGCCGCCGCGCCCTCCTTGAAGGCCTCGAAGTCCACGCCCATGCGCTGAGCCGTCGCCTGCGTCATTCGCGTCTCCACGAACCCGGGCGCGACCGCGTTGACGTTGACGTTGAACGGCCCCAGCTCGATGGCCAAAGTGCGCGCCATGCCCTGCAGCCCGGCCTTCGCCGTCGAGTAGTTGGTCTGCCCCCGATTGCCCAGCGCCGACGTCGAGGACAGGAACACCATCTTCCCGTACTTCTGCTCCACCATCGGCTTCTGCGCCGCCCGGGCGCTGAGGAACGTGCCCTTCAGGTGCGTGTCGATGACGAGGTCCCAGTCCTCGTCCGACATCTTGAAGAGCAGGTTGTCGCGGATGATCCCCGCGCTGCACACCAGGATGTCGAGGCGCCCGAACTCCGACACCGCGCGCCCCACCAGCGCCTCCACCTGCTCGCGCGAGGTGACGTCGCAGGCCACGGCCAGCCCGCCGATGGGTCTGGCCACCTCCTCCGCCGGCCCGGCGTCCATGTCCGATACCACCACCCGAGCGCCCTCGCGCGCGAACAGCTGCGCCGTGGCGGCGCCGATCCCCCGCCCGCCGCCGGTGATCAGCGCGACGCGGTCGGTGAACCTCACTTCGTCTCGGTGTCGAACGCGGCGCCGCCGTCCTTGCGCGGGTCGGACGCGCCAGAGAGGAAACCGTCGCGGTCGGCGACGATCAGCTGCGGCCGCGAGAAGTAGGAGTCGTAGTTCAGCGTCCGGCGGTTGACGCGGTAGCCGAGCCGGCCCAGGCCTTCGACGACCGAGCGCGGCACCCGCGCCTCCGCCTGCACCACCTCGCCCTGGAAGTCGACGCGGGGCGCGCTCACCGCCTCGACCGCGGACATATCGTGGTCGAGCACGTTGACCAGCACCTGCAGCACGCCGGTGACGATCTTCGTCCCGCCCGGCGCGCCGGCGACGGCGCGCAGCCTGTGCCCGTCGAACACCATGGTCGGCGTCATCATCGTCACCCGCGTCTTCCCCGGGCGCAGCGAGTTCGGCCGCCCAGGGCGCGGGTCGAAGCAGTTCATGTAGTCGTTGTAGCCGAAGCCGAGTCCTGGTGTGACGACGCCCGACGACGACCCCAGCGTGTGCGTCAGCGACACCGCGTTGCCGCCGTCGTCGACGACGCACACCTGCGTCGTGTCCGCGCGGTCGGCCAGAGGTGCGCCCTGCGCGCGCCCGGCGACAACCGCGCGCGCAGTTGCGGCGTACGCCTTGTCGGTCAGCGCACCGGTCGGGATGTCGACGAAGCGCGGGTCCGCGACGTGCAGCTCGCGGTCGGCCACGGCCCAAGCCATCGCCTCGACCAGCAGCCGCGCCGCCTCGGTGCTCGGCCATCCCGCCGCGCCGAGGTCGAAGCCCTCGAGGAAGTTGAGCATCTGGAGCAGGGTCAGCCCGCCTGCCGGCGGGCCCGCGGCCACGACCTGCAGCCCGCGGTAGCTTCCGCGGATGGGCTCGGTCACGTTGACCCGGTAGGACTCGAGGTCCTCGCGCGTGATGAAGCCGCCGTGGGCCGCGAAGTCGTCCACGATCGCGTCCGCGATCGCCCCGCGGTAGAACGCGTCCGGTCCCTCCGCGACCAACCTTTCCAGCGTCCTCGCCAGGTCGGCCTGGACCATCAGCTCCCCGATCGGGTACAGCTCGCCGTCGTGCGTGTAGATGGCCCTGGCCGCGGGCGTCGTCTGGATGCGCCGCGCGTTGGGCAGCACGTCCGGCCCGTAGTCGGTGGTCCAGAACCCGTGCACGTAGCCGGTCACCGGGAAGCCGTCGCGGGCGAGCGGGATGGCGGGCTCGATCGCCTCCTCCCACGTGATGCTGCCGAACCGCGTCAACGCCTCGTGCAGGCCGGCGACAGTGCCCGGGACGCAGACCGACTGATAGCCGACGTCGTTGACCCAGCCGTCGAGCACGTAGCCGTAGCGGTCGGCCGCTTCGCGGACGAAGATCTTCTCCCACTGGTCCTCGCGCACCAGCGAGCCCGCGGTGGCGTAGAACTCGAGCAGCGCGTCGCCCGCGTGCGGGCTGTGGACCAGCATCACTCCGCACCCGCCGAGGCCGCACATCTGCGGGTCGATCACGCCCTGCACGAACGCGCACGTGACCGCGGCGTCGACCGCGTTGCCGCCGCGCCGCATCACGTCGAGGCCGATCTCCGCCGCCAGGGGTTGCGGACAGACGATGATGGCCACGCGGCTAAGTTAGATCAGCCGGGCAGCTCGATCGTGAACGTGCTCCCCGCGCCGCGCGCGGTCTTGACCTTGATCGTGCCGCCGTGGCGCTCGACCACGCGACGCGCGATGGCGAGCCCGAGCCCGCTGCCCGAGTCGCTGCGCTGGAAGCGCTCGAACAGGCGCGGCAGGCGGTCTTCCTCGATCCCGGGTCCGTGGTCGGCGACCGCGATCACCGGGCCGGCGAGGCCACGCTCCACGCTGAGCTTCACCTCGGCGCCTCGCGGGCTCACACGCACGGCGTTGTCGACGAGGTTGGCGACCGCCTCGCGCAGCAGGTCTTTGTCGG
>VBEK01000034.1 GCA_005889135.1 Chloroflexota bacterium | reverse complement strand
TGGCGACCTGGTGGGAGACGTCGGTCAGGAACCGGCGCTGCGCCGCGAGCACGCCCTCCAGCTGCTCGTTGGCCCTGGCCTGCGCCTCGATGGCGCGGTTCATGCGGTAGATCATCGGCAGCACGACCAGCGGCAGCGCGGCGGCGAGCGGCGCCTCGACGAACAGCACCGCCATGGTCACCGCGCAGGCGGCGAGCGTGAGCGACGC
>VBEK01000033.1 GCA_005889135.1 Chloroflexota bacterium | reverse complement strand
GTCCTGCGCGGCCGCCGCCAGCCCGGGCAGCTGGACCTGCAGCTGGTTTACCTCGCTGGCGCCGAGCGGGACGATGAGGAGGACGAGGCCCGCGAGGGCGACGATGATGGCGATGAAGATGACGATGATCGCCAGCACGCGAGGCACGCCCGCGGCGTGAAGGCGGATGATCGCGGGCTGGATCAGGAAGGCGATGGCCGAACCGAGCACGAAGGCTCCGAGGAAGTCGCGGAGGAGGTAGAGGACCGTGATCGCGACGACGAGGGCGCCGATGCCGAAGCCGATCTGCAGGTAGCGACGGCGCCTCTTTGGATCGAGCGACCAGGCCGATACGGCTACCCCGCTGATTGGGGTTGGGGTCTCAGGCTCTCTCTCGCGGGGCGCTCCCGGGTGAGGGGTCGGGCGCACGTTATGCACTCAGTGGGCAGTATGACGAGCCAGAGCCTAGGCCCGAGCCAGCTTAGGTCTTGGCCCGCTGGAGGGAGGCCTCCTCGTAGGCGGCGCCGTGGAGAGGGTTGGTGGTGCTGCGCCCGGCAGCAATGGCATAGAGCGCAAGAATGACCAGCCCCACGCCGAGCGCTGCAAATGCTGCCCGCGGACTATAACTCGTGACGAGCCCGCCGAGCCCGGCTCCAATCATGATTGCGGTCTGGACTAGTCCAAACCGGGTTGCCATGACGCTTCCGCGATTGGCCACATCAGCCGCCTCGACAAGTGCAGTCTGATTGGCTACTGCGTAGACCGGATTGCCAATCGAGGCGACAAACATCGCAAGAGCCACCATCACAAGCGTCGTGCTCATCGAAACCGCCACGGAAAAACTTCCGGTGAGGAGGAGGCCGACGCCTACCGCGCGCAATGTCCCTATCGAGCGGAATCGTCCGATCAGGATTGATCCGATGAAGATACCCGCCGAGGAGATGAGTTCGAGAATTGAGTAGGTCTGCCCACCATTCTGGCCCGACAATTGGTACGAGAGGGTCAGGACCGCCGGATAGCTCATAGAGATAAGCAGGGCCGCCAAGGTCGCAAGAACCAAATGCGGTCGGGCATTAACGATCGACCATGAGCGGCGAACGGCTCCTCTGACAGCCGTCGCGGTTGAGCCGCCGCCCAATCCCGGGATACCGAGGATGATCGCTGCGGCCAGAACGAACGTCGCCGCGTCCGCAATAAACAAAAGGTTCGCTGACTTTGGCGCCAGGGTAAGGATGCCACCAGCAACTGCGAACCCAATGGCACCGACCAACATAGCCGTCGCCTGCACCAAGGCGTTCGCCTTGCCGACCTGCCCAGACGGGACCAAACTCGGTATAGCTGCCTGCTTGGCAGGTTGGACTACAGCACTGATGGCTGACAGCAGGAAGAGGATCGGAATCATCAGGCGCCAGTCGATAGCAACGAGAAAGGCTGTAGCTACGAGGAGCGCTGCCCTTAGCAACTCAAGACTAACAATCAAGCGGCGGCGTGGAACCCTATCAGCGATTCCTCCAAACACGGCAGTCATAACAATCGTTCCGAGAGCTTGGACGATAAGACCCAGGGCAACTAGGCGCGCATCAGTTGTCGCGAGATAGATTGAGACTAGAGACGCTACTTGCGTCAACGGATCGCCTAATGACGACACTCCAATGGCGGCGATCAGGCTGCTGAAGCCTGGGTTGGATCTAAGGACCTTCAGGCTCGTGATGCGGCGTGGCACATCAGGGCGATCGGCCACCTCCATTGGGCTCAGCCCGTGAAGTTCGCGGAGCGCATCAACAACATTGGGGTCATACCACTGATTGGCGCGCCGGCTAATGTCTTCCACCCCCTCGATTGGGGTCATTGCCGAGCGCCGATAGAGGCGTGCGCCGGTGATGGTGTCAAACGAGTCAGCCACAGAAAGGATTCGCGCGCCAAAAGGAATCACATCACCTCTAAGGCCAGCGGGGTAACCAGATCCATCCCACCGTTCGTGATGGTGCCGAACCAAGGGGGCCACCTCCGCAAGGGCGGAATGCTGAGCGATCATGTCTGCCCCGATATCGGGGTGCCTTCGCATGATTTCCCATTCCGCCTCGGTCAGTGGGCCGGGCTTATTCAGAATGTCGTCGCGTACGCCGATTTTCCCCAGATCGTGGAGCGAGCCAGCAGTTCGAATCAACTCGACATCGCGATCGCCAAGCTCGAGGCGTTCTCCGAGGTGTCCTGCAAGCTCAGCAACACGAATGGAATGTGACTCTGTGTATCGGTCTCGCGCGTCCAAGGCCTGCGCGGCCAGATCGAGGGTCTGATCCTTAAGCAGGGTCTGTCGTTGGGCATCAGCGACGTTTCCGCGGACTGCAAGAACAAAACCGAACAGACCTGGCGCCATTATGTAACCAACGGGATGCTCGAGAAGCAAACGAATGATCCCGCCCGAAAAACTCAGAGCGACGGTCGCGACTACCGTGCTAATTCCTACGTTCTCAACAATGGTTGTGAGAATTGGGACTCGTCTGATGCATGAAAAGAGCAATGCAGTGAGGATGTAGTTAATCGCGACGGTGGCGAGTACGTAGACGACTGTACGAACTGGAAGCCATAACAATGAGTCGCCAATCGAGGCAACAACAATTGAAGGCACGACATGCGAGACAGCCGACATGGCACGGTTAAATAGGAACGCCCACCAGGTCGTCGACCGCCCAGGAACACGTCCATCGAAGACGGCCAACCAAGCCACCATTGCCACCCCTGCACCTGGCGCATAGAGACCAGTTGCAGTCAAGAGTGGGTCGATAACCGACTGGTAGCCGGTCCGCCAAGGTATCGGCCGAAGGGCGGCGATTTGCGTTCCGACTCCGAGGTAGAGGAGTGTGAGCGCCTGGTCCGACGAGACAGGCGACACCACCCAACCCAGGACGACCATGGCCAGCCCGGCGGCCACGACTCCGACCAGATACAGTTGCGCCGGGCGGGGCAGATCCCGAAAAGGGGTCAAGACGCTGGAGATTCTAGATTGGGGCCTCAGCCCCGGCGCCTAGTTATCCCTCGTTGGGACGCTGAAAACCTACGGGCAGACCCCCTAGGCGATCCACTGGCCGTAGACGCGATGCTTGGTGCTGCTTCGAAGCAGGCGCCTCAAAATGCGGACCATTCGGATTTCCCTCCTATCCTCTTTCAGATTCCCTTCGTTGCGGCTGCGATCGTCCAGGTCATTTCGGCGTCCCTAGTGTCACGACACCGCTGGGGTCCTTGAAATCCTCAAATGCCATGAGGGCGGCTCATGGAAATCCATGAGCCTGGGGGGTCTAGAGGTCGGCTAGGGTGATCAGGCCGATCTTGAGGGCGGCGCTGACTGCTTCTCCTCGGTTGCTTGCTCCCAGCTTCTTAAACACGTTCCGTAAGTGCGTCTCTACAGAGGGAACCGCGAGACCGAGATCTTTCGCCAATCGCTTGGTGGTATGGCCTTTCCCAATCCCGCGGAGCACCTGCATCTCCCGTGAAGTCAACGAAACGTGGGCTGCTCCGGAGATCGGCGATGACTCCGCTACCCGCCTCAAGACTTCAGGAATCATCCGGCGAGGTACGGGACTTTCGCTGCGCATCGCCGCCAAGAGGGCGTGCTGCAGCTCTGTCGGCCCGACATCTTTCAGCACATACCCAACGCATCCAGCCCGCATCATTCTCAAGAGGTCATCGCTTGACTCTGAGACGGTCCACGCTACGATCTTCGTCGCTGGGTGTTTAGACAGGACCGCTTTGGTAGTTTCGGGCCCGTCCATAACTGGCATGTGTACATCCATTAGGACCAGGTCAGGCGACAGCCGCTCCACGGCTTGCATTGCTTCGGCGCCAGAAACGGCCTCGCCCACAAAACGGAGGTCGGAAGCCGAAGCCAGCATCGCCTTCGCGGCCGTCCGCGGAACGATGCTGTCGTCCACGACAAGCACGCGGTACTTCCTTTGACTAGTGGTGGGATCCGGAATGCGGCGCAGCTTACCAACCTGCGCCCAAGTCGCACTGTCCGATCCTGGCTCTTTGTTGTTTCAGTTGGCCTAGCAGCGTGCCTTGCGAACTGGACTTGGCCTATCCATGGCCCAGCCCACATCGATGACGTCATCGAAACCGGGTACCTCGTTGTTGCATCGATTGTTTTGAGTTCTGTTGACGTGCGGATTGAGCGTGGTCGGCTCAACCTGTCGGGCATTGCCATTGGTGCTGCTGCGCTGCTCCTCAATCCCCTGCACGCGGCGCTCGTAGGCATGTCACTGGGCATCTCGCTCGCCAGGCGTGGGG
>VBEK01000032.1 GCA_005889135.1 Chloroflexota bacterium | reverse complement strand
GAAGCCGATCGCCTTGCGCGCAAGGCGCTGACGTCGGCCGCCGAACAGGGCGAGCGGCAGGGTATCGGGGACGGACTGCATGCGTTGGCCGCGGTCGCGGCCGCGCGCGCGGATCCGGATCGTGCAGCCAGGCTCGCGGGGGCGTCGTCGGCGGTGAGGGAGATGATCGCCGCGCGCCCCGGACCATTTGACGTGGCCATCCCGAGACGCTTCATCGAGATCAGCGAGCAGGCCGTCGGCGCGAAGCGGTGGCATCGGTCGTGGCAGGCCGGCCACGCGATGAGCGTCGTGGCTGCCGTTGCGTATGGGCTTGCTTAGGTCAGGTTGCTTTCGAGATGGCTCCGCCGACGCGTAGGGCTGCGCGGCCGCGGCGTCAAGGTAGGACGCTCAGATCAGAGCGGGCGCCGTTCCTTCACCACGGGCTTCAGATCGCCCTTGAGCGCGTCCTCATAGGCGGCCCACAGCACCCCGTACGCTGCCACCAGGCCTTCGGGGCGGGGCTGGCTCAAGGCTTCTGCGAAGCGCTTTGTGTACGCGTGGTCGCCGAGCTCGTCTCGCAGCAAGGCCTGAGTCTGCGCCTCCCATTTCGACGCTGACGCGAGGTCCTTGCGTTTCTCGATCATCAGCCGGCCCCGGCTCATCATCTCTTCCAGGCGCGCGACGAAACCGTGCCGGTCGAATCCCTCCGGCGCGCGGGGCGGGCCTTCGCGGCTTACCGTCTTCCATTGGACCGGGCGGGCGTATGAGGGAGCCGAGGTGGACGGGCGCCAGCCGGCGGCTGCGCGTTGTCGGTCGTACGCCGCGCGCTTGGTGCTGTCGGTCAGAACGTCGTGCGCCAGGTTGATCAACTTTGCATGCTCGAGGGCGTCCGGATGGTTGCCGCGGTCGGGGTGCCAGTACTTGAGCTGCCGGCGCCAGGCGGCGTGCAGTTCCGTCTCCGTCGCATCAGGTGGGACGCCGAGCACGAAGTAGTAGTCGGCTAAGGGACGGCGGTCGTCAGGCGAGGCCGGACCTCCTTCGTCTCACTGGCAAAACTGGGCAATCGAAAGCGCAGTCTCGCATGGCGGGCAGGGGATTGTGGGAAGCCCCCGACCAGGTCGGACAATAGTTACCGGCGACAGTAGTTTTCGGCAACGCTTGGCGCGCCTTTGCTCACCCTTCGTCCCTCTGCTCCGTCGCGCTTGAACCTTGGGATCAAGAGAGCGCTGACCCGAGCGCCAGGGAGTGCCCATAAGTGCCAGAGCGTGCCGGCGAGTGCCGCCGCCAAGGCGTCAATTAGCGTGTGCCTTCCGTACAGCGCTGATCGTGGCGGTGGCAAAGAGACGCGCCTTCGCCACCGCCCAGTCCAAACGCAACTACTTGGCGAGACCGCTCTCGGAACGGTTGTGAGCGATCTGCTGGCCACCGACCGACGGTCCGGCGCCCAGTCCTTGCTCCGAGCGGTTGTGGGCGATCTGCTCGGCGCTTACCGCCAGACTGGATGCCGGTGCGTTGGAGTTGTTGCTGACGGAGACTCCGGTCACGACAGCTGGCACCGTAAGCGCGATTACCGCCCCGGCCGCGAAGGCTAGCAATCCGCTGACCGCTGCGGTTCCGGCGGGAACCGGTCGCCTGATCATCGTGTTGACGTTCTGCATGGGGTTAGACCTCCTGGTTATTGGCCGGGCACTCGAGCCGCGGTCTTGATGAGGCCAGCTTCGTCAACCAGATCCGAACCTTCATCGGTGAGCTCCCTCATTTCTCGCAGACAGAGCCGAGCCGCCAGCCGGTCAGCCGGCGGGCGAACTCAGCTCTTGCGTACTCAGAAACCTTGCGAGCTCTGTGCGGTTGCGGGTGCCGGTGCGGGCGAGGATGTTCGAGACGTGCCGTTCGACGGTTTTCCGCGATAGGAAGAGCCTGCTGGCGATCTCAGGGTTGCTCCGACCGTCGCCTATGAGCGTCGCGATCTGCCTTTCTCTTTCGCTCAGCGTGTCCATTGGCCGCTCACCGCGCTTGGCCTGCCCTCTGCGCCAGGTCCGCACCCCCAGGCGCCGCAGGCCGAGATCCGCCATCTGCTGCTCGGTGTATGCGCCCACGGCAGCGGCCAGCTCGCCGGCCTGACGAAACTCTTCCGCCGCCCGGCGGCTGTCACGCGTCTGGAGGGCCGCGGCAAGGTCCAGCCTCGTCCAAAGCAGCGAAGCCACCAGGCCGAGCCGCCTCCGTTCTGCCACGAGAGCCTCGAGCTCGGCAATTCCAGACAGGTCACGCCTGGCGACCGCAAGGAGAGCCGCCACGTGGCGACGCCACAGCGCGTCGTTCAAGACCGCGTCGCGTCCGTCTTCGTCCCAGGTTTCGAGCTGAACTTCCGCCTCTTCGATTCGACCGAGGCGCGCGAATGCCTCAGCCGCCTTGAGCGTGTGCTCGCGGGAACATCGCCGGCAGCCAGCGGCAATCGAATCCTGGCGGCTGGCGGCGACGTGCAGTTCTATCTCCTGGCTTCGGGTCTGCCCTGCGCACCTCGCCAGCCAGACAAAAATGCTCTGGTGGAGGTGCATCCGAAAATGGGGCTCCCGTTGGCGAGTGATCTCGCGCTCGAGACTGCCGATCGCGTCGCGCCAGTCGCCACGGGATAGCCAGGCCTCGTGGCGGAGGCTGTGAATCGACCAATCGCCCACCTTGCTCATGGCGAAGCGATCACTCTCGCCCGCCAGGCGCCGCTCCAGCTCGAGACATTCGGTGATCACCTCGTCTGCCTCGTCGAGTCGACTTGCCTCGAGCAGCTTGCTCAGCAAATTTGTACCCGAAGTAAGCACAAGCATTGGGAGCATTCGCTCACGCGCTCGCATCCATGCCCTCCGGGCGCTGTCCAGCGCCTCACCGACACGACCGGCGAACATCAATGCGGCCGCGCGGTCATGGTCTGCCCAGACGGCTCCTTCTTCTGAACCCCGCGCCACCCGACCGAGCTCATCAGCGATGCGGGCCTGTTCGGCGCCATCCTCTTCGACCACCGCGGCATTGAAAGCGACCTGCAGTGCGGCCACATATGCGTCGCGCTCGCGCGCGGTTAACTCGACCGGAGGTTGGCCCCAGAGTTGTCGCGCCGTCTCGGCTGCGCGGAAGGCAGCGCGGCGGCCTTCCTCCGCCTGGCGCATGACCACCTGAAGCAGGTTGGCGCGATGCGATTCGATTTCGACGGCCAACACCGGGTCATCGGCCAACTGGCTCTGAGCGAGCTCGAGAAACCGAGGTGCCTCCTGTTGGCGCTCCGGGATGTGCACGGCCGCGCGAGAGGCCGCGAGGTAGGCGATGGCGCGGAGCGTCGGATCTGTGGCATTGGACGCCAACGCGGTCCACCGGTCGAGCGCAACCTGCTGCTCACCCACATCGCCGGCAAGTTGTGCCACCGCTAGACGCAGCGCTACTGCCACAGGCTCGGCGAGTTCTTCGGAGTCTGCAACCGTTGCCAGCTCTTGCAATCCGGCGCGCCCAAGGAGTCTTCGACGCGGCGATCGAAGAACGCGAAGGGCGAGATCGGTGATATCCAGTCCCGCCTCGCGACGGTGGACAAGGGCCTCATGCAGCAGTTCAACATCAGCCTCCGCCTGCCGTTCGAACCAGTTGGCGAGCGCGGAATGCAGCTCTCGAAGTCGGGTTGCCGGCGTCTCGGCGATAACCGACGCGCGTATCAGGTCGTGGGCGAACCTGAGCGCCTGGCCCTCTTTGACCGCCAGGCCAGAACGCTCCAGTTGGCTCACGGCACTTTCGCAGCGCGGCTCATCCCACGACAGCACTGCGGCGAGCTCCGACACAGCGAGTGGACGCGTGATGACCGCCAGAACCGTCAGCAACCAGGCGCCGTCGCCGCGGAGCGCACGGAGGCGTGACGCCAGGTAGTCCGCGACGTCGCCTCCCTCCTTGCCACGTGCCAGCATGCCGAGCCAGAAGGGCGACCCCTTCGCCTGAGACCAGAGCTCGACCGCCTCGTCCTGGCTCAAATGTGGAGCGAGCTGTCGGATCAGCTGAAGGCCGTCTTCCTTGTCTAGTGGATTGAGCTCCACGGTCGTCACGCGGTCGTCGCCGAGCTCTCTGGCCAAGGATTCACGGAACACCATCGCTTCGGTCGACGGGCGGCTCGCTGCGATCACGGCAAGTGCCTTCTGCTCGGCAACAGCTGAGCGGAGGAGGTAGAAACAGAGAGCCGTCGAGAGCTCATCGATCCAGTGCACGTCGTCGATCGCGAGCAGCACCGGGTCTGCAATGCCAAGGAGAGCCTGTCGCGCGGCCTCAAAGACTCGCAGAGGTTCAAGCGAACGATCTTTGGAAGCAGCCCTTGGCTCGAAGAGGAGCTCGTTCAACATCGCGCCCGCCCCCAAGACCCTGCCAAGATCGCGCAGCATGCCGCCCGCGGCCGCCAGCGGAACCTGCATGCCGGCTTCGAACCCGGCTACCCGCAGCTGGCG
>VBEK01000055.1 GCA_005889135.1 Chloroflexota bacterium | reverse complement strand
AGCGCCTTCTCGAGGTCCTCGCGGATCTGTTCTGTCACTCGAGGTGGGCGATGTCGCCGAAAGCGCCGACCATGCGCCGGTCGCCGAGCGCTCTGACCGTGCTGACGCTCGTGTAGTAGGGGAGCACGCGCAGCTGCCCGGCCTCGAGCCGCATCACGTCGGTCAGGCAGGCGATGATCGACGCCGCGTGGCTGACTACGACGACGCGCTGGCCGTCGTGGGCGGCAACGATGTCGTCGACCACTCCGCGCATGCGCGCGACCGCGGACTCGGGCGTCTCTTTGAACTCCAGCGTGCCGTCTTCCGAGATGTCGAGGGGCATCTCGACGAGGCGCTGATCGACACGAAGGTCGTCGGTGATGGCCTTCGCCGTCTCCATCGCCCGACGATAGGGACTCGAGTAGACGGCTGCGGGACGGGCACGTTGGATCCGGGCCGCGAGCCGCCGCGCCTGGTCTCGCCCGAGCGCGCTGAGCGGGGGGTCCTCTGTCTCGACCATGTCGCGATAACAGTCCGCGTGGCGCACGAGCCAGATCTCGGTCACGCCGTCGACGCCGATCAAGAAGGCGGCCTCGAGGGCGAGCATCGCCCGCTGGATTTGGTCGGAGGGGGCCCCCACGGCTAAGATTCGACCACATGCTCCGGTTGGCGGGCATCGTCGCCCTTTTCGTCTTAGCAGCCTGCGGCCAGAACACAGCGAGGGTGGAACCCTCGCCGTCACCCGTGATCCCGGCGGGCAACTGGAACCAGAACCTGACTCTGACGGGCGACCTGGTGGGTCAGATCACCTCGATCGTCGCCGACCAGGGCACGCAGCAGACGTTCTGCTCGGGCACGAAGGTGCGCAACGGCGAGACATGGTCGAACACGTTCTATGCGACCGTGGATTCGAGCGGCAACGAGTGGCAGCTGAACATCACGGTCGCCAACTTCCGCGGGCCGGGGACCTACACCAACAAGGACGTGAAGATGTCGCTGCAGTCGGCGGACAACTCCAAGGCGTGGCTCAACCAGGACGACGACGCCGTCACCAGCCAGCCCGCGGACAAGGTGATGTTCACGATCGACCGCACGATGCAGTCGGGGACGATGGACGTGTGGCTGACCAACGCGTTCTCGGGCAAGCACGGCGCGGAGCACATAACCGGCACCTGGAACTGCAGGGGCTGAGGCCCACCAGGTGGAGGTCCATTTCGACGGCCACTGCTTCGGCTGCGGGCCGCTGAATCCCGACGGGCTGCAGCTCAAGTTCGAGCCTGCGGGCGACGGAACGTCGGTCGCTTTCTACACGGTGCAGCCGCGCTTTCAGTCGTGGGCGGGCATGGCGCACGGCGGGATCGTGTCGTTGATGCTGGACGAGGCTGTCGGCTGGGCGGCGTGGCATGCGGACCATCCGGGCGTGACCGGACGGCTCCAGGTGTCGTTGCGCCGGCCGCTGAAGCTGGGGGAGAGGGTGCGGATCGTCGGCCGGGTGGACAACATCCGCAGGAACTTGATCTACGTGTCCGCGTGGGTGGAGAACGCCGACGACGGCTCGCGCGTCGCCGATGCCACCTCGACCCTGGTTGCGGTGAAAGCCAAGATCGAGATGGAAACGTAGCGGCGAGGAGGCCGGATCGAACCCCGACCGTCAGAATCTCGTTTGCTTAAGGTGAACATGGTCGACGTCCAGGCCACCGCCCGCCGCTGGCTGAACGCGCTGCGCACTGGCCGCCCGCTGCAGTGGGCCGCGATCGGCCTGGTCGTGGTGGCGGTCGCGATCGTCTTCGCCTTGATCTACGGCGACCTGCCGGAGTACTTCCGCGTGGGCGGCCAGACGATGCGCCACCTGCTCGAGCGCTACGCCTACCTGCCCGGCTTTGTCCTGCTGTATGTCGAGGAGTCGGGGGTGCCGCTGCCGGCGCCGGGTGACGTGTTCGTGATGTATGTCGGCACGCGCGTGCCGCACCACCTGGTGGCGTGGGTCACGGCGTGGCTGGGGTTGATCGTGGCCGTCGTCCTGGGCGCGACCAATCTCTATTTGATCTCGCGCCGCTTCGGCCGGCGCCTGGTGCACAGCTCGCTGGCCGAGTACGTCCACCTGTCGCCGGAGCGCGTCGCGAAGGCCGAAGCGTGGTTCAGGAGGTACGGGGTGCTGGCGATCATCTTCGGCCGGCACATCCCCGGCTTCCGGATCCCGATCACGGTGGCGTCAGGGATCTTCGAGGTGCCCTACAGGGTGTTCGCCGCGTCGGTGGCCGTGTCGACCGCGATCTGGGCGGGCGTGGTTCTGATCATCGGCATCAAGTACGGGCCGCGCCTGGAGAACCTGCTGCGGGCGCACACCTCGCTGTACTTCGTCTGGGGTGGGATCGTGCTCGCGCTCGTGGCGAGCATCTTCATCCGCCAGCAGCTGCGGAACGGGCGGGCGGCGGCCCGGGTCGCGCCAGTGGAGGCTGACCCCGTGGAAGATGGGCCAGAGCCGCGACGAGAACGACCGGTAGAATCACCGGGTTCCTAGGCGGGCCTTTCCGGCCCGCGGTTACCTAGCGTCGGGAGCGCGGTTCGTCTCCAGTAGGGGTTGACTAGGGCCGCAAACTAGAATCGTTCTTCCGTCGGGGGCTGGCGCAGTTTGGCAGCGCGCACGGTTCGGGACCGTGAGGCCCCGGGTTCAAATCCCGGGCCCCCGACCAGTTTTTGAATACAGATGTGACAGCGCTTGTTCAGTTGACATAACAACGCCGGTGTAGTACTGCAGCATTTCTGCAGCAATGTTCAGTTATCTCGTATCGGACTCAATCCGTGCGAGCGGAACTCCCTCGAGGGACGAGAGGGATTCCTTCCGTTGCCACGCTAAAGGTCGTCCTGTTCCAGGCCGAGGTAACGTGAGCGAGCCCATGCGGAGCCCATCTCGCACTTTCCGACAGACGCATACTTCGAAAACCGTGGCGAATTTGCCCTATGCATACAAGGGCCTGATCGACACTCTGGAGGTTCTAGCCCGCGACTCCGACGGCCAAGTGGAAGCCTTGAAGACATTCTTCGACTGGATCGAGGAGGTTGACCCGGACTTCAACGTCGATGAACTTGCTCTCGACTTCAACGACTTTGTGTTGCTCCTCCCACAGGTTGTCGCCGCCGGTCTGATCTCACCCGCTGCCGCCCGGTCCGTTGAGGCGGTCGACAATCAACTGGACCAGATGAGTGGCGAGGAGAATGCTGAGTTGTGGACCGTGACTGCTCTGAGAACCTCGCCCGAGTGGACGAAGGTGCGTGAGTTGGCGCGCAATGCGTTAGGGCTCTTCAAAACAAGCCGCTGATAACGTGGTTGGCCTCGAACGGCTGACTCTAGTCGGGTGCGGGGAAGGGCGGGAGACAAACCCTCTCATCCCGGCAGACGCACTACATGCTTATCTCATAAGGCGCCGCGTCAACCTTCTATCGAGCCGGTTGGCGCGATTGCGTTCCCTACTCGTAGATCTTGCCGGCATGCAGAAAACGCGCCAGCTCGCGCCACGTCGGCTCAGGGTCCTGGCCGGACTTGTTCCTCACGTCCACGGCCCAGGCTGTCGCGGCCTCAAGGAAATCCTCGATCGTTCCGTTTTCCCACCCCTCGGCGTCTGGACCCCGCGGCGAACTTGATGCAACACGCTCCTTGGCCACCTCGTCAGCTCGATCGCTTGCGAGCCACTTGACAAATTGAATAAAGGACTCGAAGTCTGTGACGTCGTCCGTGTTCATGAACGAATCGTAGTTCGGACATATCTTCGTGCAGGCAGCAACATCGTTCCTCCCGCAGGAGCAAACGGTTGCATGCTGTTATCGGATATAGCGATTGGCGGGAAGGGAAGGATCCCTTCCCTCACCTCAACCTACTTGGGACCGCCGGGCTACCGGTTGATACTGGACCAATGCGCGGCTGTCGGCGGGGGCAAACCGGGCGTCATCTTAAGAAGGAGCCCGATCGGTACAGCGTTCGATCCGCTTTGCCGTCCGGTTCGCAGGCGGCTGCAATCAGTAGGTGAGCAACGGTCCCCGAAGGGCTCGTAGGTGTCCCGGCGGGCGAACGCACATAACCGTGCTCAACCAGGGGATGCCGGACGCACACTAGGGCCCGTGCCTGTTTCCCGCAAAGGCATCATTTGGACAGCATCCGCGAGCTTGGTTGTTGCTCCGGCGATATTCGTGGCTTGGGCGGTCTGGAGTACGGGTCTGACGGTCCATCCTAATTGAAGTCCGCCTAGCACTCGGACCTCTGGCGTGCCTGCTGTTCGCCGCCATTGGGCTGTCACTCGCGACCGCGCGATTGTCGGTAAAAGCCGCCGCAGCGGGAGGCTACGGTGCTCGGGATCGTGATTGGTTTTGGCGTCTGCGAGGTGCTGGCCTTCGGGTACATAGTTCTTGCGGTCACTCTCGGAATCCCGGCAGCACCATGAGTGGCCCCGGATCGTGACTGACCAGCCGGAAA